>CAMUHA010000132.1 GCA_947088515.1 uncultured bacterium | reverse complement strand
CAAACGGAAAAGTAAAGCGTCTGGTTTTGCTTAGGGAAAAGAGCCGTGCAAGGAATCAGGAGGGGCTTTTTATCGTGGAAGGAATAAAAATGTTTATGGAGGCGCCTTTTGCAAAGCTGCGGGAGATTTATGTCAGTGAATCATTCTGGCAGCAGGTTTCCTGGGCGGAGGGGCGTGCGCAAAAGATGGGCACTGGAGAAGGACAGGGAAAGATGGAAGGCCCAGGCGTCAGGCAGGAAGGATGGGCGCTGGAAAAAACACAAGAGAAGGAAAGCCTCTGGAACGCTGTGGGGGAAAAACTGCACACCTGTATGGAAATGGGGATTTACACAGAGCAGCTGTCAGAGGAGGCGATGAAAAAGGCCTCCGACACCCAGACTCCACAGGGAATTTTGTTTGTGATGGAGCAGTTTTCCTATTCTCTGGAAGCGCTGGTAGAGCAGGCAAAGGCGCGGGAGGGGGAAGGGGGCAGGGAACCTCTTTTTTTGCTGCTGGAGGATGTGCAGGATCCAGGCAATCTGGGAACTATGCTGCGAACCGGAGAGGGAGCTGGTGTGGATGGAGTGATTATGAGCCGGGGAACAGCGGATATTTACAATCCCAAAACCATTCGTTCCACCATGGGCGCATTATACCGGGTGCCCTTTTTGTATGTGGATGAAATGTCCGGGGCGATGAATTTGCTGAAACAAAACCATATCCTGGTATATGCTGCCCACTTAAAGGGAGAGAGGTATTTTGACGAAATTAACTATCAGGGAGGGACCGCTTTTCTGGTAGGAAATGAAGGAAAAGGACTCCGGAAGGAAACGGCAGACTGTGCGGATATTTACCTTAAAATCCCTATGGAGGGAGAGGTGGAGTCTTTAAATGCGGCAGTGGCTGCGGCTCTTCTTCTTTACCAGGCGGCGGGATGGCGGAGGAAATGTGGTTTAAAATACAGGGAGGTTTTGAAATGAAGACAGGATTTATCGGACTGGGAAATATGGCTAAAGCAATGATTGGCGGGATGCTTGCAAAGGGCATAGCGCAGCCTGTGGACATTCTTGGATATGCAAGAACAAAAGAGACGCAAAATGAGGTAAAGAATAAATATGGCATTACCATTATGGAGGGGAACGCGCAGGTGGCGGCTGCTTCGGATATTCTTATTCTGGCAGTGAAGCCCCAGATGTTTGAGGTGGTTATTCCGCAAATCAGAAATATGGTAAAGGAAGAAGGGCTTGTTATCAGCATTGCGGCAGGGAAGAGTCTTGGCTGGATAGAGGAAGCCTTTGGAAGAAAGCTGAAACTGGTGCGCTGTATGCCCAATACGCCAGCGCTGGTGGGAGAAGGGTGCAGCGGAATGTGCAGAAATGAAAGAGTATCAGACGAAGAAATGGAAAGGTGCATGAAGCTGATGGAAAGCTTCGGAATGGCGGAGGAAGTGCCGGAAAAACTGATAGATGCTGTGGGGGCGGTAAGCGGCAGTTCTCCGGCTTTTGTTTTTATGTTTATGGAGGCTCTTGCGGATGGCGGTGTGAAGGCGGGAATGCCAAGAAGTCAGGCTTACCGCTTTGCGGCCCAGGCGGTTTTGGGAAGTGCAAAGCTGATGAGGGAGAGCGGAAAGCATCCGGGAGAATTAAAGGATATGGTCTGTTCCCCTGGAGGGACTACCATTGAAGGCGTACAGGCTTTAGAAGAGAAGGGATTTAAGGGAGCAGTGATGACGGCAGTCTCTAAATGTGTCGAAAAGTCCGGGAAGATGTAAAAAAAACGTAATATATTTAAAGGAAAATCAACGAAAGAATTTGCAGTTATTTTAGATTATTTGTAAAAACTTGACAAATACGCGTATATTTGCTATTATTAGTTCCATACCTGGTGTAATAAATCTGTAATAAATATAATACATTTTATATTGAAAGGTGCAGTAGGGAGGTATTGGAAGAATGAAACAGAAAAGTAAAACGTCTGTAATGGCGGGATTTATGGCTGTCCTGTTTTTCTTTTCGGCAGGAGGGATTGACACTCTGGCAAGTGAGAAGACAGGCTATGATTTCTTAAGCTCTGGAATTGCGGAGGTATTAGACCCCAGCGCCCTTAGTAATGAGGCGCCTGTTAAAGAACAGAGGGAGATGAATCTTGACGAGAAGTTTGAGGCGGAAAAAGAGCGGATGGAGCAGGAGCTGACCATGGCAAATGTGCAGGATGCGCTGAATGTCAGAGCACAGGCAAGTGAAGATTCCGAAAAGGTGGGAGTTTTATATAAAGACTGCGGCGGCACGGTCTTAGAGCGCAGAGGCGGCTGGACGAAATTAAAGTCCGGCAATGTAACAGGCTGGGCCAAGGATGAGTTTTTGCTTTTTGGGGAAGATGCCAAGAATATGGCGGAGGATGTGGGGAACTGGATTGTAACGCTGGATGCGGATGCAGTAAGAGTCAGAACCCAGCCCAGCGACGAAGCGGAAGTCTGCGGGCTTTTGGCATATGAGGATTCAGTGGAATTTATTGACAATATTGAAAATGGCTGGATTAGCGTAGAATTTAACGAAGAAGTCAGGTATGTAAATTCTGATTATATTAATGTTAAGTTCCACATAGATGAAGGCGAAAGCATGGAAGTTATCAGAATCAGGGAGCGGGAAGCGGAAGAACGCAGGCAGAAGCGGATGAAAGAAAACCGCGGCGCTGTGGCGGCGGATGCAGACGAATTGAAGCTTTTAGGCGCATTGATTTACTGCGAGGCCGGCAACCAGTCTTATGAGGGAATGGTTGGCGTTGGCGCGGTGGTTATGAACCGTGTAAAGAGCAGCGCTTATCCGAACACTATTCATTCAGTGATTTATGCTTCCGGGCAGTTTACACCTGCCATGACGGGAAAAGTGGCACGGGTGTATGAAGGAAATAAGGTACCGCAGGCCTGTATGAATGCGGCCCAGGCGGCAATCAACGGAGAAACCACCGTTGGCGGCGCAACCCATTTCAGACGGGCAGGCAAAAGAGAAGGATACGTTTTGGGCGACCATGTATTCTGGTAATATAGAAAGCTGGATAACTTGTAGACGAAGTAAGTAAGAAAAAAGGCTGTTTTGGCAGCCTTTTTTCGTTTATGCTTTTTACATCACTTCTTTTGCGCCTGAAATTGGCATTGCCCCGTTTCTATTCCTGATAACAGACTTACTTTACTGTAAGAGTGTTATCAGAAATTAAGATGATTTCCATAATTTTATAGTACTAAAGTATTGAAAATCATATTAGAAGTAATATAATGAAAGGTGGAGTTTTATATCGCTTTCTTTAAATTTATTTTCCTGTTGGAAATGATTTTTCAAATACCCTCCAGGAGGCATTCCCATGATATATGCGAAAGAATTTATGGAACAGGACAAAGATCAATTATTTGATATGATTAATGAAATAAATGAATATGACGCAAATTTCGAAGGATTGGATGATATAGGCAGAATAGAGGATTATAATGTATTTCTAAAAAAATTAGAAAAATGGAAGTGTCAGGAGCAGATAAATCCCAATTATTCTCCTCAAACAACTTTTGGCGTATTTGATGATAAAAAGCTGGTAGGCGGTTTTGTTTTAAGATATACATTAAAGGGCGGGAAATATGTAAATGACTATTATGATGAAAGTCTAAAGAAAACCTATAAGCGGTACTTGATTCAGATCGGGTAAATTGTGCCGTACAATTAAAAATTTCAGAAAACTTATGAGGAAAATGGGGGTAAAAATGGAATATCGCGTTCGGATTTATGTGGGAGAAAAGATACAGGATCTGACTTTGACAGGAAGAAGCAAGCTTTCTGTGGGAAGCGCTGCCCTGGATGACTGCCAGATTCAGGCGCCAGGCATAGAGGAAGAGCATTTTCTTATTTACAGGAGAAATGGCAGATGGTTTGCCGGGTGCAAGGATGAAAAGGCAGTCGGGGAAGACCGGGAAATAAAAGACGGGGATATTTTTTTGTTAAGCCGCAAGGAAAAAATAGCAGTTTATATTTTTGGAAAAAATATGGACTGCGTACAGACGCTGGATTTAACGGAGAGGGAACGGGCAGTGATTGGCCGGGGGGCCCAGTGTGATTTAATCCTTGCGGGAAACAATATCTCCAGACAACATGCGGTAATTGAAAAAGAAAACGGCGCATATGCGCTTAAGGACAACCACAGCTTAAACGGAACCTTTTTAAACCACAAAAAGGTGGAAGAAAAAGAGTATTTAAGCGATGGGGACTGTATTGCGATTGGACATTTTAACATCAGATTCTTTCAGGGAAGGCTGACTGTTACCATGATGGAGGAAGAAGAGCCTGCGGCGGAGAAACAGGTGGAGTATCCGTACTGGTTTAGCTGTGCGCCGCGTCTGCAGCGGACGCTGCCCGGAAATGTGATTGACATTCAAAATCCTCCCCAGGAAGCTTCGAAACCGGAAAGCAGCCTGCTTACAACGATTGCCTCTCCCGCCGTGATGATGGCAGTGATGGTGATTATGGTGATTTTATCGGTAATGAGTCCTGTAATGCTTATATTTACTGTGCCCATGTCCCTGATTTCCATTTGTCTGACGGTATTTGGCAATAGAAAGCAGAAGAAAAAGTATGAAGCAAAGGTAAGAGAGCGGGACAGCAAATACAACGCTTATCTGGACGAAATAGAAAAGCAGATAGAAGAGCTGAAAAACCAGCAGCGGTCCGCTATGCTGCTTGCTAATCCTTCACTGACAGAATGTGCCGTAATCCTGAAGAATAAGGATGCAAGGCTATGGAACCGCCGTTTGATGGACGATGATTTTATGCAGCTTAGGGCAGGTGTGGGAGAGGGTGGTATCAGCTTTGAGGTAAGGGGGCAGAAAAAGGGGTTTACTATGGAAGAAGACCATCTGCTATCCCGTGCCCAGGAAATAATAGAAAAGTCCAAAACCCTGCCGGATGCGCCTGTATTGTGTGATGTGTACAGAGATGGGCTTATTGGTGTGATTGGGGAGCGGAAAAGCGCCATCTGGCTTGTAAAGAATTTGATTCTGCAGGCAGTTACCCATCATTCTTATGAAGAGTTAAAGCTTGTGACAGTATATTCCAAAAGGGAAGCAGCCCAGTGGGACTGGGTAAGGTGGCTGCCTCATTCTTTTGATGAGATGCGTGAGAACAGGTTTGTAAGCAGCAGCAGAAGCGCAGCAGATATAATGCTTAGAGAGTTAGAAGGGGTTTTAAAACAAAGGAGCATGGAACGCAGGGAGGATGCGGTATTTTCACCTTACTACCTGTTTGTTTTTACGGAGATGGAAATGGCCCAGGGACAGGCCATAATGAAATATCTTTTAAATGAAGGAAACGGGGCCGGAGCTGTTTTTCTGTATGATGACATACACCAGCTTCCCAAGGAGTGCAACACTATTTTGGAAGTGGAAGCAGGACAGGGAATCCTTTTCCACAAGCAGAATGCAAATATCAAAAGAAGATTCCATATTGATTCCTTTGGGGAAAAGTTGTATGAAGAGTTTGCAAGGCTAATGGCTCCCATCAGAATTGAGGGAAGCGGCACCCAGGCGCTTTTGCCGTCCTGTGTTACCTTTTTGGAGGGATATGGAGTGCGGACGCCCGGCGATTTCCGGCTGGACCGTATGTGGAAAAGCGCCCGGACCAACGAGTCTATGGCGGTGCCTATTGGCGTGAAGGCGGACGGAGAGCCATTTTTGTTTGACATCCATGAGAAAAAATATGGGCCTCACGGTCTGGTGGCAGGTATGACAGGTTCCGGGAAATCGGAGATGGTCCAGTCCTGGATTTTGTCTATGGCTCTGCGGTTTTCTCCAAAGGATGTATCGTTTGTGCTGATTGACTTTAAAGGAACAGGGCTGCTTCTGCCCTTTAGCGGACTGCCGCATTTAGCGGGTACCATTTCTGACTTGGACAGCAAGATACAAAGAAATCTGCTGGCCCTGGAGAATGAGCTTTCCAGAAGAAAGGAGCTTTTGGATAAGTATGGTGTAAATAATATTAATAATTATCTGAAGCTTTACTATGCAGGAAAAGCGCCGGAGCCCCTTGCCTATCTGTTTGTGGTGATTGATGAATTTGCAGAGTTTAAGATACAGTTTCCCGATTTCATGAAGGTGGTAGACCGTATATTTGCAATTGGCCGAACCTTGGGTGTGTTTGCCATATTGCTGACCCAGAAGCCTGCCGGGGTGGTGGATGATAAGATGAATGCAAACACCAGATTCCGCTGGTGCTTAAAGGTGGCCAGTTCCGCAGACAGTAAAGAAATGCTGCACCATTCTGATGCGGCAAGAATCACAACGCCGGGCCGGGCTTATGTGCAGGTGGGTGAGGATGAGGTCTATGAACTGGTGCAGTCCTATTACAGCGGCGCGCCTTACCGGCCGGAAGAGGCGGATAAACATATAGTAAACCAGAAGGTGGCTATTTTGGAGGAAAACGGACAGCGCACCTATTATGAAAACGAAGTAAAAAAACGGGTGTTCGAAGGAGAACAGACAGAGATTTCCGAGGTGGTTTCTTATCTGCATTCTTATGTGGACGAAAAAGGAATGGAAGGCGCAAAGCAGATATGGCTGCCAAAGCTGTCTTACCGGATTTATCTGGAAGATATCCAAAAGAGCAGCTATCAGACAGGCTTATGGCAGGAGGAAGAAAAGGCCGGTCTTTGTCCGGCAGTGGGTATGATTGACGACCCTGTAAGTCAGAGTCAGTATCCTCTTGTATTTGATTTTTCAAAGGATGGGCATATAGCTGTATTTGGCGCACCGGGAACCGGAAAAACAACCCTGCTGCAAACAGCGGTAATGTCTCTGATACATAACTATTCGCCGGAGGATGTGAATATTTATCTTATGGATTTTGGCGGCTGGAATATGGGAATTTTCAGAAACTTTCCTCATGTAGGGGGAATTGCCAACGACAATGAGGATATAAAGATAGAAAAGCTGGTACAGCTCTTAGAGCGTAAACTGATAGAGCGGAAAGAGCGGTTTTCCGACATTGGTGTGGGAAGCTGTCAGGCTTACCGGCAGGCAACAGGTGAAAAAATACCGGACATTGTGCTGGTTTTGGACAACTTTGCGCCAGTTTTGCAGTTATACCCGGACTTGGATTCCTTTTTTATCAGACTTACCAGAGAAGGCGGGAGCTATGGCATTTATTTCCTTGTTTCAGCCAATAATCCTATGGCTCTTGGCTTTAAGGTCAACCAGAACATTAAAATGGCCGTGGCTTTAAATATGTCGGACAAATCGGATTATCAGGGAATCGTAGGCCGGACTGACGGGCTGGAGCCGGAAAATAAAGAAGGCAGAGGGCTGGTAAAGGGCGCTCCTCCTTTGGAATTCCAGGCAGCGCTGCCTGCTTATGGAGAAAATGAAAGTGAACGTGTAAGAAAAATCAAAGAGCTTGCAGAAGAAATGAACCGGAAGTGGGAAGGAAAAAGAGCTCTTCCAATTCCGATTATGCCGGACTTTATTGCTTATGGAAGCCTTGCAGGGGCAGGGATGAAGCTGGGGCTTTCGGTAAGAGAGGTGGAACCTGTATGCCTGCCGGATAAAGGCCTGCATTATATGCCTGTAGTGGGATGTCCGGGAAGCGGCAAAACCAATATGCTTGCGGTATTGGCAAAACAGTTCATGGAAAAAGAGGGCACCAAGGCAGTTATGGTGGATGTGAAGAAATCCCTTTTATCCTCCCATCCCGAAGATTGCTATTATATAACGGAAATTGAGGAATTTGACAGTTATATGGAAAGCCTGGTTCCCACGCTGAAGGAGAGAAAAGAAGCACATGACAGGGATGCAGGCAGGCATTTTGACCCTATAGCTATTTTTGTAGATAATTACAAGACGGCGTATGAACAAATGCTGGATGTAAGCGCAAAGCGGATGGAGGCAATTATCCGCCTTGGAGAAGGACTGGATGTTTATCTGTACATTGCGGAGGATGCGGATGCCTTCTGCCGGATGCACGCCCAGGGAGAAACGGTGTCAGCGCTGATGGTTAAGGAAAATACAGCTGTTTTGTTAGGCGGAAGTTTCACTTCCTATCCGGTATTCCATTCGGAAATGTCCGGTCTTGAGAAAAACCAGGCCCTTGGGG
Source organism: uncultured bacterium (assembly GCA_947088515.1). Classification (GTDB taxonomy): domain Bacteria; phylum Bacillota; class Clostridia; order Lachnospirales; family Lachnospiraceae; genus Suilimivivens. The sequence goes on along the minus strand of CAMUHA010000132.1, from coordinate 1,453 downwards.
AACGGGAAGGTTATTTGCTTCAAAAAGAAAAAACAACTAAATTCAAGGCAATGTCAATGATAAGTTAATAAGATAATGCAAAACAAAAACAGCAAAAGGGCGTTGCGGAACTAAAATAGCAAAAGCCCGTCTAGAGCCCAGAGCATATACGTACGCAGTATTTAGCGAACGTATATGACTCTGTCGGTTGTTGGCGCTAGATGGGCGTTGCGGAACAAAAACAGCAAAAGCCCGTCTAGAGCCCAGAGCATATACGTATGCGGCATTTAGCAGACGTATATGACTCTGCTGGTGTTTGGCGCTAGATGGGCGTTGCGGAACTATAATAGGAGGTGAGGAAGATGTCAGAGTATGTGCTGACGGCGGATGAAGTATTGTATCTGGCGGCGTCAAACGGAGCGGATTCTTTTTATGGGGTGCGTGACAATCTGACAGGACTTTCAGAGCAGGATTTGAGGCTGAAGGTTTTGGAAATGGAGGATTCTCTAAGCAGAAAAGGATATATGCAGTCAGATTTTGATGGAAACAGCTATGTGGATGAGGAGCTGGGAAAGATGATTGGCGGCTGTGGGGATTGTGACGGAATGGTGTGTTTTGAATGGGAAATCCTTGGGGAGCCTCAGGGCGGCTATCTGTATTTCATAAAGGACAGTCATGTTTATGAAATGATACCCAGGCAGGAGAAATATGTGTTCCATGAGATATCCATGGAAACGCTTAAAGACGCTGTCCAAAAGGGCATCCAATGGAAAGAGGTAAGCGATGGAGAGGAAAGTCGCTTTTCCATCAAACAAAAGGAGCTGGAAAAAGCGGCAAAGCTGGCAGGCCGTGGAGCAGAGGATAAGGCAAAAGAATTGTTAATGGAAGCAGGAGCCGGGGAGGATGCTGCGGACACTATTGTGGCAGGAATGCAGAACAAGGCGGATTTTTATTCTGTTTTTTTTGTAAATAACCGGATGGAGGAAGACCCGGCGCTTAGTGTTCAGTTTTTGCAGGGAAAGCAAATGATAGCCATGGCGTATGAAGACCAAAATGATGAAGATTACGTTTTATTTTACACGTCTGGTTGGAAAGAACAAAAAGCGCTGCTTGGAAAAGGATTCGAAAAGATTTCCGCAGTAATGGAAAAAGCAGAAATAAAGATGGAATTTGAGTAGAAAGGAGCAGAAATGGCTTTTATTCAAGTAGATTATTTCAATGCCATAGCACAGGCGAAGAAGCTGGAGGATGCTGCAGAAAGGTGCGGGGAAGCTTTACGGACCATAAAGGCGCAAAGCGGAAATTCAGAACAATTCTGGCAGGGAAATTCAGGGAAAGCCATGCGTGCCAAAATGCAGGAAACGTCCGGCGAACTGTCGGCGGCACAAAGAGAGCTGCAGTCTTTGGCGGCGGCAATCCGTAAAGTGGCGGAAGAATTAAAAGAAACGGATACCAGTCTGGCCGGGCTATTCAG
>CAMUHA010000131.1 GCA_947088515.1 uncultured bacterium | reverse complement strand
TTTACTGTTATTTTTTTACTTCCAAGGTATATTCATATTGTAAATAAAAAGGAAATGGCCTGCCATGTATCTGACTTACATTTCTCTGTCCTTTTCTTACATTTTTGTAAGGTTGGATGGGAGTATTATAGATTTTACTATTTAGAATTGCTATATGTTCTCAATCTCTGATACCACTTTTATTACTCCATACCTTTGGTTTTTGGACACATTTTACTCCTGCTCAAACCCCAGCGCCACTTTTGTCCCTTTCCCTTCATATGATTCAACTCTTATAGTATGGGACAATCTGTCCATAATCTGTCTGCAAAGATACAGTCCAATGCCCGTGGATTTTTTGTCCATTCGTCCATTATAACCTGTAAATCCCCTTTCAAAAATCCGTGGAAGGTCTTCCCCTCTGATGCCAATTCCAGTATCTTCTATTACAACATATGATACACTGCCTTCCTTTTTCCTGCCTTCACGGTCTGCTCCATAAACAGAAATTTTTCCTTCCATTGTGTATTTAATCGCATTGGACAAAATCTGCTCCAACACGAAAGTCAGCCATTTTTCATCCGTCACTGCCACCACATGAAATTCCTCCATAGAAAAAGAAAGGCCGCTTCCGATAAACAAAACCGCATACTTTTTAACTGCTCCTCTGACAAGGTCACATACATCATACTGTTTAAGAAGTAAATCTGAAGACAGGCTTTCCAGCCGCGCATAATGAAGGGCCATTTCCGCATACTGTCTAATTTTAAACAACTCCTCTGCTGCCTGATGCCTCATGTGCCCGTTGTCTTTCTCCCCCTGTCCTCCTTCCAGTAAAAGTCCCAGCGCCGCTATGGGCGTTTTAATCTGGTGAATCCACATAGTATAATAATCCGCCATGTCTCTTTTTTTCTCATCATATTCCGTAACCAGCCTTCGCTTTTCCTCTTCCAGGGCAATAATCATCTCCTGATAAAGCCTCCCTTCCAGAGAAGCGGCCCTTGGCAGATGATAATCGCGCTCCCCCATGGCGTCAACCATCCATATCAATTTCAGATTTCTGTTTCTGTACCTGACAAAGTCAAATACTCCGCCGCATATGCCAAAAAAAGCAATCAGGAACACAGCATAGGACATGTTTTTCATCGCTTCCTTATAACCATATAATCCTGCCAGCATAAACAGAATCAGGACAATCAACCCGTATATAAGCGCTATCCTTAACCGCTCTTTTATATAAAATTTTATAATAAGTTTATTATCCAAGCTGATACCCCACTCCCTTTCTGGTCAGAATAAAGTCCTTAAGACCAATTTCTTCCAGCCGCTTTCTTAAACGGTTTACATTTACTGTCAGTGTATTGTCATCCACAAACCATTCATTATCCCAAAGCCGCTTCATAATACTTTCACGGGAAACAATGTTTCCGCCGCCCTCAAACAATACCTGCATAATTTTAAATTCATTCTTTGTAAGCTCCATCCTCTCTCCCTCATATAGCAGAGAAAAGTCAGATAAATTTAAAAACACATTCTTATGTTCTAAAATGGAAGACTGGTTCTGGAAAGAATAAGTCCTCCGCAATATGGCCTGGACTTTGGCTCCCAATATTTCCAAATCAAAAGGTTTTATGATAAAATCATCTCCCCCCATATTTACTGCCATCACAATATTCATATTGTCAGATGCAGAGGAAATAAAAATAATGGGAACCTGGGACAGCTTTCTGATTTCCCCGCACCAATAATAGCCATTATAAAAAGGCAGGCCGATATCCATAAGCACAAGCTGTGGTTCGAACCTGCCAAAATGCTGCAGTACGCTGGAAAAATCCGAAACACTCTCTGCCATGTATCCCCATTTTTCCAGATATTTTTTTATTTCACCAGATATCACATTATCGTCTTCCACAATCAAAATCCGAAACATATACTACCGCCTGTAAATTTTTTGGCATAGGACGCATTCCAAAAATAAAGCAGACTCTTCCTCTCCTTCACATAAGTAAGAAAAACGCCCCGCCCATGCGTATAGTATATCACCAGATAAACAATTACTCCAACATTATTTCCTTTAAGGAAATCTTTTTTATCCGAAGAGAACAGACATACATAATCAACTCATATATAATAAGGAAGGAAATCAAGACAATAATAAACACATCCCAATTAAAATGGTATTCCGGTACCCCTTCCCAATCCTTAAACACCACCGTAACCATCGTTTTTAGCAGCCCATACTGATAAAGGGTTCCAATGGCAAAGCCGGTCCAGGCCGCCGGACGGTAGCCATTTAATATGGCAGTTCCACACTCTTTAAAGGAATAACCAAATATGTGCATCATGGCAATTGTCTTTGTATTCGCCCTAACAACAGTGGAGATTGCAAGAAATAATGTGACAAATGCCAGAATCAAGCCAATTAACAATATCATGGCAGAAAACAATACGCTTGCCAGTTCTTTCATATCCGCTGACATCTGAAGCATGGAGGAATAGCAAAAGGAGGCAAACCAAATAAAAAATACCAGCGCCTTCCGGCTTCTGGCCGTGTTTTTTTTCATTTCCTCCAAAAAGGACAGTTCCCTGTTCCCTTCCCTTTTTCTTCTGCCTATGACAATTTTCCCCTCTTTTTCCCTTAAAAGAGAAAGCACAGGACATTTTAATTTTAAATAAGCATACGCTACTGACAGAAGCGCCAAAAATGCTGCTGGCAAAATTACAAGAGCGAAAAATAATTCGGGATTAAAATGAACGGAAAACTCCGGCAGCAATCCATCTTCATTCTGTATCTTATAAAACATGGGAAGAATCATAAAGGCTCCTCCAAACCCCAGCCCGAATCCCAGCAGTACATTTAAGCCAAACACATAAAACTTCCATGCAATTCTAAAGTTAGAATATCCAAGCGCCTTTAAAATACCAAGTTCCTTTTTATGTACATCAATATAATTTTTAACAAAAAAGCACAGCACAACGGCAGAGGTAAGGAGAAGGCATCCACCGCATAAAGCGCTTACCACCCTCCCTGTCATTATCAAACCGTCATAAACTACCTTAACCATGTTTTCCGGAATTTGTTCTTTTATCCCTGCCAGGTCCCTGTTATAGTTTAAAAATAAAGTACAGACAAAAACTGCGCAAAAGCATATGATTGAAATGCTGGCCTGTTTCAAAATATCCTTTAACCGTAGCATCCTCTCACCACCCTATCTCATATGCAGTTTTGCGCATCTTCACTTCCTCGGTATTAACAATCTTTCCACTGTTCATTCTGATTACCATATCTGCCATATCTGCAATATTTTCATTATGAGTCACCATAATAACCGTAAAATTCAGCTTTCCTTGCAGTCTGCTGATATAGTCCAGCACAAGGCGTCCTGTGTCCTCATCCAGCGCTCCTGTAGGTTCATCCAGAAACAGAACCTTCGGCTTTTTGGCTAATGCCCTTGCCACGCAGACCCTCTGCTGCTCCCCTCCACTAAGTTCTGAAGGATACTTATGCAGCTTATCCGAAAGACCTACCGCTGCTATGCTCTGCCTGTATTCTTTATTCCTTACAAGGTCAGCTCCCATCTTTACATTTTTATCCACATCCAAACTGGGAATGAGACAATACTGCTGAAAGATAAAACCCACATTATCTTTACGGAAGGCCGTCAGCTTATCATCTGAAAGCCTGCTTATATCATTGCCGTCATAGCATATATTGCCGCTGTCAGGATATTCAAGTCCTGATATTACATTAAGCAGCGTGGATTTTCCCGAACCTGAGGGGCCCAGAATCACCGTAAATCCCTCATCTTTGATTGTGAGGGAAACTCCCTTTAAAACCTGATTCGAATTTTCTTTTGTGCCATATGACTTTTTTACATTTTTAACTTCTATCATATTCTCTGTTTATCGCCCTCCATATATTTAAAACATTTGTTTTGCAACATTCGTTTTAAATTATAGCAACAATAAAACATACTGTCAAGTTACTGTACCTCCTTAAGTATGCTTAGAAACACTTCCGTCATCATTGTATTTATTTCATCCTCCGAAAAAGCACAGACCTTTGTTGCACACAAAGATGCTATTCCATGAGTATATACCCACAAATGTCTGTAGAGCCTCAATGCTTTTTCCTCACTTAAATGATGTGGCTCTTTAACAGAGGCAAGAATTTTATCATAATTTTCATCTAAAATTGGCAGCACATTCACAATCCCCGGCTCTGTTTCATTTTCCGACATAAAAAGTATCTGGAAAAGCTTCGGTTCCTGCCTGGCAAAACGGATATACTCCATCCCAACCCCTTTAAACGCCATTTTCTCCCCAAGTCCTCTTTCCACATACCCCTTATAAATCTTCTTCGCTTCCTTTAGCGTCTCCCATGTAACCTCCTGCATATTGGCAAAAACAGTAAATATAGGCCTTGAAGAACTGCCCAGTCTCTCACCAAGCTCCCTTGCCGTCAGAGCTGCCATTCCCTCTTTCCTTACAATATCAAGCGCTTTTTCAATAATTTCATTTCTTGTAAATTTAGCCTTTGGTGGCATTCTTTTCCTCCTGTATCAAAGCAAAATGTATAAGCAGTAACAAATTATACCACAAAAAACAATGCTTTTCCAGTCAGCCTCTATATTGCCTTGATATTCAGTTTGCAAAGACTGACTGATAAGCTTTTATAATAAAATAAAAAATTGTCATTAGAATTTGTTTTCTATATTATATTGAAAAAAAATCTTTTTAGAGATATAATATGGCATATTAAGAAATTTTTGCACTTAATAATATCACCACATTTGGCAATTCTATTTAGCAGGAGGCATATTTAATTATGAAAGCAAAGAAAATTTTACCATTATTATTGGCAGGAGTCATGACCATAGGCACCTGTACAGTTGTATCTGCAGCGCCCTCTGGCGCAGTATCCGTATCTGGCAACTCAATAGTAGAGACAGAAGCAGAGCGTGAAGCAAGAGAAGAAAGAGAAAAAGAAGAAATCAGACAGGAAATCATCAGCCGCGAATCTGCAGAGCTTGTACGCGCAATAGTAGAAGCTGGCGTTTCCCAGGAAGTCTGGTTTGGCGCAGAGGCTGAGGGAAAAAGCATTGGCGAATATATGAACAACACTGTTATGGAAGTTCCCGGCCTTGATGATGTCACCCCAGTTGCACAGGGCGGCGGAGTTGTAATTGACGGACAGGCAAGCAACGTAACCCTTTCCGTTCAAAAACCTTTACCTGCCTATGTTACCTATGCAAAGTCGCAGGCTTCTGCTTTAGGCGGAAAAGTAATGAATGTTGTAGACATCAAAACCACTGTCAGCTTTGGAACAGCAACTGCAAATTTCTATATGCCTGGCGTAAAAACTGGCAGCAATGTTCAGGTCTTCCAATATGTTGATAACCAGTGGGTCAGCGTTGGCGTTGCAGAAATAAGAGACGACCATGTAGTAGTTGATTTAACATCTGTAGGCGTTCTGGCATTTATTGAAGTTCAGTAATTTACCAAAAATTTAAATACCAAGTGCAAATTTACGGGCTGCCATGTTTTGACAGCCCGTTTTTTGATGTTAAAAACCTTATAAGCCACAGCATAATTACCATCCCATCTTCATAAGCCATCTGTTTACCGTTTCTTCCCGCCGCCTGTCCATGCCAGCTGCTGGTTTTCCCAGCATCAACTCTCCGCAAATCCGGCCATCTAAAAGATACAAAATCCTGTCACAGTTACTGGCAACCTTACTGTCATGTGTCACCATCAAAACCGCCGTTCCTTCCTGATTAATCCTGACAAGCTCCGCCATAACTCCCTGTGCAGCGCTTTTGTTCAAAGCGCCCGTAGGCTCATCCGCAAACAAAATTTCAGGTCTATTCATCATACTCCTGCAGATACATGCCCGCTGGAGCTGCCCCCCTGAAACCTGTGTAATATTCCGTTCCTCCAGACCGGCAATAGAAAGCTTCTGCATTAGCGCCTTAGCCTCCATTAACAGTTTCGCCTTCTGTTTTCTACCAGTGCCCTTATTTGCCCACATGACAGGCAACAATATATTGTCCAGAATATTCAAATTTGCCATCATGTTCATCTGCTGGAATACAAAGCCCATACGATGCAGCCTAAGCTTTGCCTTTTCATCTCCGGTCAGTTTGGTAATCTCCGTATCCTTCAGCCAGACCCTGCCGCCAGAGGGATGGTCCATTCCTGCAACATTATACAAAAGGGTAGACTTTCCAGAGCCTGAAGGCCCCATAATCCCCAACATCTCTCCCAGTCCCATTACAAAAGAAACCTCATGAAGTATCTGACCTTTACTTAAATTTTCCACCTCAAGCAATCTGTCCATGATATCTGACTCCTCCCTAAAACCCTACTCATACCTGTTACAACACTCATAAGCTTTCACCTGCCCAATTTCTGAAATGCCTGCCAGGATAGCCAATACCGCCGGGCCTAAAAGGTATAGCGTCATCCACCAAAATACCTGCCCCCAGGAAACCACAAACCGGAACCCATCTGCCCCAAAAGACTTTAATACCAATCCGCATAGACTCTCCCCAGATAAATTTCCGGCAAAAATCCCCACTATGCTCCCTGCCGCAACAGGGATAAAACCTTTTACAAAATATACCTTTTTCAGGTCCTTACTGGTAAATCCCAAAGCTTTATGCAACGAAATTGTATAACGTCTTTTTTCCACAATCAGCCGCATAAACAATACTGCCACCATAACTATTATAAGCATGGCAATTCCCCTTGCCAGCCATGAAGCCCGGTGAAGCTGTGAAAGGGTCTGTCCATAGGTATCCCTTACATAATCTGCAATGTCCGTAACGCCTGCTCCCATCTGTCTGTACCGTTCCATCCACTGTTCTTTCTCTTCAGATTCTTTTAAACTAACATACAAAACACTCCATATTGTTGGCGCATCGCCGCTAATATCAAGGGCTTTTGCAGTCTTTCCCCCATTTGTAATATCAGAATAGATGCCACAGACAATATAATCTGTTTCCTCTCCATCCACTATAAGACATATTGTATCTCCAACATTCATTCCCATTTCTTCTGCATTCATTGCAGACAAAGCAATCTCCCCCTGCGCCTTTGGCAATATTCCTTCCTGCATATCTATTGGAAATATACTATGACCGCCTGTTTCTACAGTCAGATACCCCTTTTGTCCACCTGGCAGAACCACCAGACAGGATTTCGTCCTTAATTCAGCGTATTTTTCAACCTGCATATCCTGTTTGAGTGTCATAACAATCTGTTCTGTGGTCTTATCAATATCTTCCATCTGACGCACATCCAGCCGGATTTCCCCACCTCCAATTCCCATATAGGTTACAAATTCAGGCGCAGACATAGTGTTATACAGATTTTGCGGTATAAGCGCCATAAACGTACAAGCGGCGCTCATAAGTCCAATAATTAAATACTGTCCTGTGCCAGTTTTTTCCTCCTTAGTCAGAAACAACGCTTCCAGCGCAGAAAGCTTTTCCATTTTTTTTAAAGAACATCTAATAGAAAACAGAATGATTCCCTCAACAAAAAGCGCTGCCAGAAATGAACACACTGCTGATTTTAAGCTGTCTTCCGATATACCATACAGCTCATGCAGCTGCCTAACCAAAGGCGCCTTCAGCCCCCCTGCTGCCAATAATCCCATTATCGCCCCACAGCCGGAAAATAAAATATACTTTGCAAAATAAATCCGCCGAATCTGTCCCCTACCTATGCCAAGCGCCTTAAGCATCCCCGCTTCCTTCCGTTCCCTCTCCATTTGCACCAGACACATAAAACGGATGCAAAGCATAGATATCGCCAGAACAACAACACTTACAAGAAAAAGGACAAAAATCATCGTACCATCTGACAAGGCATTCATCATCCGTACCAGCTCCCTCGTAATTACCGGACCGTTTGCCGGAAGATTTGCGGCCGAATAAGATGCTGCAAATAAATTTATATCCGTACCCTCCTGCAATAAAAACTCAATCAGATATTCTTCCTGTACATTATCAAATGTTCTTACTTTTTCATAGTCTTCCTCATTGACAAGAAAGCGTTTTGAGGATGCCATCATGGAATTCATCTGTGCATCCCTGATAAAACCTACAATCACAAGCTCCAGCCTTCCAGTTTTACCAGCGCCTCCAGGCGCCGCCATTTCCCCGCTTACCAAAACATCCCCAATGACCATGCTGTCGCCAACTGACAAATTGTACTGATTCCGGTAACAGACAGGAACATAAACTTCCCCTGGCGATACCTCTGGTATTTTGTTTCCGGTATCAAGAAGATAGTCAAACCCCTTTCCCTGCACACAAAGTCCATTATCCTGGGTATTTCCTGCAAAGTTCCGGCCGCCAAGCGAGATATGGCTGTTATCCAAATTTAAGAAACGGCAAATCTGCCATTGACTGATTTCCTTATGTTCTCTGACAAAACGGGAAATATCCAATATCCACGTATCAAAAAGCTCTGTGACTTTTTGACTTTCTGTGTGCATCTGCATATAATCAGGAACCTTTGCTTTTTCCATCAGGCAATCTATTGCGCTTGTCAGACTAAAAATAAGCAAAACCGTAAGGACCAGCAACATCGCCGAAACAGCCATAAAAAATACAGATGCTGCACAAGAGAGTTTATTATGTTTAATATCATTCCATATCAACTTTTTAATCATGTCTAAATCCTCACATATCGCATACAATTCCTGTGATACTGCACCAACAACGGGTTTGGAAGTTTGCTTTCAAACTTTTCACTTTTCCACTTTAGCTTCCATAAACCGACTGTCTGTCTATAAACTATACTACCATGCCAAAAACACACTGTCAATTCCATACCTGTTTTCACAGACACTTCTACAGTAATGTCGCCCAAAATAGTGATAGTTGACAACTATTATTGCCAATACTATGATAAAGTTATTTCATAACACAAAGAGGTAATAAATTGAGATACTATATTGCAGATTTACATTTTTACCACACTGACATGAATCACTCTATGGACCACCGCAACTTTGAAAGTGTGGAACAAATGAATGAATATATGATACAGAAATGGAACAAGAAAGTCCGGAAAAATGATGAAGTAATCATTCTCGGCGATTTGTCATGGGGGAATGCTGACCAGACCAATCTTCTTCTAAATCGGCTGAAAGGAAAGCTGCATCTGATTCAGGGAAATCATGACAAATTTTTAAAAAATAAAGATGTGGCCTTAAATCGCTTTACCTGGATTAAACCATATGAGGAATTGTCCGACAATAAGCGGAAAGTAATACTCTGCCATTATCCGATTATGTGCTATAACGGACAGTACCGGTTGGATACAGACGGAAATCCTAAAACTTATATGCTTTATGGTCATGTCCACAACACCCAGGATGAAAAATTAATCCGACAGTTTCAGGAAATAACCCGACAGACAGTCACAACCGACAGACAGGGCAATATACGAAACATTCCCTGTCATATGATTAACTGTTTCTGCATGTTTTCCGACTATACCCCCCTGACACTGGATGAATGGATTCTATGCGATAAAAAACGATATCAGAGTGATAACATGTGGAGTCTCTAATTTGAAATTAAGTATTATTAAATTTAAGGCTATTTAGGGTAGCATATTTTTTTGTTGTCGATGGTGTGGAAAGCATGAATTGATTGGAATTTAATATATCTC
>CAMUHA010000130.1 GCA_947088515.1 uncultured bacterium | reverse complement strand
CATCCTTTTCATATGCCCAGGCCGCTTCCCCCATAAGCGCATACACCGCCATCCCCCGCTCCTCCATGCGCCCAACAAAAGAGGCTCCCATGCCGGAGGTCAGACTTTCTTCAGAAAAATACTGGTATATTTCCGTTACAAAAGCACTGTCTGTACATTCAGACAGCGCTTTTGCTTCCTCGTCTCCCATTGCTTCTTCCTTCCAGCTGAACATTCCAAATCCGGTGGGACGCTCCTCTCCCTGCCGCTGTTTTCCCCATGCACTAAGCGCCGTCACTGTAAGGACTAAACATAAAACGCCTCCAGCCATCAGACAGTTCCACTTTTTCATATATATTTTCCTTTTCTGCAATATTTTTACGTTATACCGGGAAAATTATTCCCAGCTTCCTGCGCTTCCCATCCCTGGTCTGTTTTTATATTCCAGTTCCGCTGCTGCTGTAATTAATTTTTTTCCGCTCAATATGGCCCCAGCTGGATTTTTTCTTCCTATATCCCCAAAGCGCCGTTGCCCGCACCCATGCTAAAATAAAGCGAAGGCAGGACACCTCCAGGGCACAAAGGCCGATGGCTTTAAGCGCATCTGTAAATGACAGCTTTAAATCTATCGTATAAATACGTGCAAAGAAGGCTGTCAGCGACATTACAGCGGAAAATGCCACATAAATTCCTGAATATAAAAGCATATAAGGCACATTGAGAAAATCCATCAAAAACGCCAGTATTACGGTCAGCGTGCCAAACACTTCTATGTAAGGTGAGAACAGTTCATATACAAGAAAGTAAAAATAGGATAAAAACCCCAACATCCCGTATTTCGGATTCCCAAGAATTTTCCGGTGGGAAATCATACTCTGGTATAAACCAATATGCCACCGCCTGCGCTGTTTGCACAGGTCTGACAGCTTCTCCGGTGCCTGGGTCCAGCAGACAGCGTCAAAAGCATACCGTATTTTGTATGAAATCCCATGCTCTCTGCAAAACATGTGGAGCTTTACTACCAGCTCCATATCCTCCCCCATTGTGGAGGTGTCATATCCGCCCGCATCAATTACCACACTTTTTTTAAACAATCCGAAGGCTCCGGATATAATAATATTTCCATTAAACTTGTCAAAAAATATCCGCGCTGCCAAAAAAGACCTGTCATATTCCAGAACCTGCATACAAGGCAGCGCCTTCCTGGGCATATGATACTGTACCACCTGCCCGTCTACAATTTCTGCGCCGTTGCAGGGACGCACAGCGCCGCCAACCGCCACTACCTGGTCCTCTTCCAACACTGGATACACAATCTTTTTTAAGGAATCTTTTTGTAGTACAGAATCCGCATCCATGCACAAAAAATAAGGGTAACGGGAGGCATTAATTCCCATGTTCAGCGCATCTGCCTTTCCTCCATTCTTTTTTCGTATCAAAGTAATCGGCGCCTTATAGGCTCTTGTTTCAAAAACGGCCTCCTCCATCTGACACTGCAGTTTTCTCTGGATAGGACGATTAATCTGGTGCATCCCAAAAGCTTTTTTCATCACTTGTGAAGTTTCATCCGTGGAACCGTCATCCACCACAATAATTTCATACAGCCGGTAATCCAGCATAAGCAAAGAGCGGATGGTGGCTTCAATTGTAACACTCTCATTGTGGGCTGGGACAATAATAGAAACAGGCACATAATAATCTCCCTGCAGTTCGTTTTTCAAAAGATTCCTGCGTCTTGCTCCGTACAGAAATGAAGACCCTACCGTAACGGACAAAAACAGAAAACTGGCATATCCCGCCATATACAAAATAAAAAATATTCCCACATAGTTAAAAAAACTCTGAAAAGCATCTCTCATACCAAAGCCTTCTCCTTTTTCATATGCTGTTCGTCCATTCGGTACAAAAGCATTTCTCTTGCATACCGGTCCCCGCTTCCAATTGTCTGTGCAAGCGTCTTGTAATCCAATCCCAAAGCCCCCAGGCTGACTGCCGCGTTATACCGCACATACCAATTGGGACTGTGCATCATATCTGTGAGTATTTCTGTAACTTCCTCCCCCGGATACTTTGCCAGGGAAGAAGCGCTGATTGCCGCATATTCCCAATTGAGAGGATTTTTATCTGCCGCAAAGCCAGACAGCGCTTCCTGGGCCGGAGCATAAAAATACCTTCCAAAATACCGGATGGCAGAAAGCCGCAGCTCCTTGTCCTTTTTGGCATCTGTCATAATGGAAAACATCCCCTCACAGTAATCTCCTGTTTCAAACCGAATGTAATTTAAAATAGATATTTGCGTTTTACTGGTAAAAGTTAAAAGTTTGTCCCATAAAAGCCCTGTCAGATTTTCATGGTTTCCAGTAAATGTAAGCAGACCATCTGTCAATATTTTTTCATGGATATAACAGCCCTCCTTATCCAGCAGCATAACTGCCTTTGCCACACTCTGGGCAGACCCTGAATGATAAAGAGCCTCCAGCGCATTTACACGGCAATACAGACTTTCCTTTTTCATATACTCCACAAGAATATCCTGCACCCTGTCCAGTTGTGTCTGCTGCTTCTGGTCTTGCTTTGACAAAAAATGGGCAAAGTACGCCGCCTGCATATTCCCCCGCTTCCTGTAAATATGGGCAAGATGAAGAAAAAGCGACTGTATCTGTAAACAGTATTCCTCCAGAACCTGCTTTTCATCTGATGGGAAATATTCCTCCATGGCATGGTCAAAAGCAATTAAATTGCTAACGCGGGAAAGATACCCCTTTAAATAAACAATGTGTTCTTCTTCCACCTTACCGCCGGCTGCAATAAGCGCCATCTGCCCGCTTATCTTTTCCCTGGTCCGCAGGATTTTTTTCTCCATCCTCCGGTCATTCTGTTTTAACGCAATGTTGTAAACAACATTAAAAACCAACATACAAAGACATACACTTCCATAACCTAACAATAATAATTCGCTTCCCATTTTTTTCCAGTTCCGCAACTCCCCTTCCCCATACATCCATTGTTTTCTCTTAGCATTTGTCCGGTCCGTTGCTGTTTCCAGTTTCGTAGTTACTTTTTCTGATTTGCAATTTTGCTATCTTGCTCTGTCCAGTACTTCTGCAAAATATAGTATGATTTTTTCAGCCTCTCATGATAGGATACCCTTTTCCCCCATCCATTCAGCGAAACAGGTTCCATAGGGATTTTGTATTTTTCTTTTTCATAGCATCCGGCTCCCACATACATCTTATTAATATGAAGATTCTCAATTCCATAATTCTCATAATAATCATCATGTACCATCATCTCTGAAGGGTTGGAAAAATTTAACAGCTGCCATGGAATACGTATCTCCACATAATCTCCTGCAAAAATAAAGTCTGCAAGAGAATCAAAATCCGCTGACTGTGGACTGGCATTGCCAAAACGAAGCTGCCCTGTCTCATATTTTATTCCGGCAGCCCCCCTCATGGCTGTAATTTCTTTTAGCACAAGAGGCAAATAAATCCGTTCAAAATGGGGGCTGTCAGGTTCCGGGGGATTTCTGTACGGATTTATACCATAATACTCCTCCCCATAGACCGCCCGCAGTATCTCATAACGTTTTTGCACCAATACCCGACTGTCCTTTTGCCCATGTATCACTATAAGGAAATCGCAGGGACGGGAAAACTCCACGTCATACTCCTCACAATAGGCGCTTCCGCTTTTGTCCGTAACATCAATGGGAATAAAAAGGGTATCTTTTTCCTGATTTAAGTTCTTCTTTTGTACCAGAAAATAAATAAATTTCTCATCATACTTTACAGACAGCGCCATCCCTTCCGTTTCCATTACCACCTCTTCCTTCCCCCACTCGGAAATATCCCCGTCCACATAACAGACACTTTCTTCCTTGCCCGGTTCAAAGGTCAATAGTCCAAAATACTGCTCGTTGGTCTGATAATCACTCCAATAAGGCGTATGATTCAAATCCACTGCAGGTATGGTATTCCAGGTTCTTTTAAACCATTCGTCCTGCCAGGTAAACACACAGCTTCCGGCACATCCAGCATCCATAATGTCCCGATAACAGTCTACCAGCGCCTGACCTTGTTCCTGCTCTGTCATATGTCCCTGATTGCGTCCGGTATTCACATCCCTTTGGGCCATTCCTCTGCCAGTAGTGACTCCATATTCCGAGATCACCACTGGCAGCGCATGGTACTGGTTCAAAGCTCTAAGATACGCAATATATGTATTATACCGTCCATAAGAATCCAAATAGTCCTCTTCCCTCAGATAATCCCTGATGTCTGGTCCGTCCAGCAAAGACAGCCGGTATTCCATATTTTTTTGTGTTACTAAATCCACTCCCTTCTCCGTTTCCAGCTTTGAAGCTTTTTCAGCCTCCTTCATCAACTCCAGGTAATCTGGAAAATAAGGATATACATGATAAGAGGCAAACATTCCTGCCAAAAAACCATCTGTACTTTTCACATGCTCCCCATCCACGCAAGCCACCTTCTCCCTGTAGCTGGAAAGGGACACTGGATAAACAAAAGGATCTGTGGCCGGCCAGTTGGAAAAAGCAACCAGCCGCTGCTGCTTATATCTGTTACTTTCATAAGCAATCATCCCATCTCCCACCCGGCAAAGCATTGCCTCAAATGGCGATGCCTCCTTATCCGTATAAAGATAGGTTCCCTTGTATACATTCCTGTTTTCATTTTTTTGGTTAGTGTAAACTACCAGGCTGCTCTCCCATTCCACTCCAATGATATAACCGATTACCCATTGGGACACATCCTTGCGGTATCTGCCGGAACCAGACCCCTTACCCAAAGACAGATTTTTCTTTCCGTGAATTATGTCCACCACCGTCCGGCAATCCTTTTCCAGTGGCCCTAACAGCTCTTCATCATAGGCGTCACAATGGGAATTAAAAATATAATCATTAATCCACACTCCATGAATCAGATACAAAGGCTCCTCCCTTCCCTGATTATATTCATAAAAAGCATTGTAAAAATCATCATGAAGAATAGTATAAACCCGGATAGTATTTGCCCCCAGCTCCTGAATCTGCCCAAACCACCGCAGATAAGTCTCCTTGTCAATGGCATAACTGGTTGCCCATTGTCCGGGAATCCCAACCCCCATATCCACCCCTCTGATTTCAAAAGGCTTAAGCGCTCCCTCCTGCTCCATAAAAATTTCTTTTCCTTCCGTTTTCATAAACGAAGTAACCGGAGCATGAGGATTAAAATCAATGTAAATCCCCAAATAATAATAAGCGCTATTCCACAAAAATAAAAATAACAATAAACTGCAAACTGCAACAATAAATTTATTCAAATAAAGGCTCCTCTTATTCCAGTTCCGTAATCCTGCATAACCTGATTTTTAATGATTATAAACTTTGTTTCTGGATGGATGACAATACTGCTTTAAGGTTGGGATATATTCATCCAGCCATTTTCCCCGTCCCCGTATCCAGTCCTTTAGCTGCTCTGCCGCTTCTTCATAGCTGTGCAGGTTCCGCTCTGCCGGAATCAGCCCTTCCCACTCCACATTCCACCGTTCATTGTTCCGCATAACTGCCGGGCCCAGATAGGCAATGGTTTCATCCACATAGCTTGTCAGATACGCTTCGCTTAAAACAGTTTCCCGAAGCTCCTCATAACGTTTTAACGTCCGCCCAACAAACGTCTCATCTTTTAAAAGCATAAAAAACCAAGCCCGGTCAACCATTGAAAATCCTTCCAGTCCTGTTTCCTGCTCCTGGTAATTGTCACAGGCATTGTTAAAATCCCATACACAAAGTCTGAATTTTTCTCCCACTTCCTTATACAAATAGGTAGAATAACTTCCAGCATCCAGATTTTGGGTAAACTCGTTAATCAGAAAATAGTCTACAAAATTATCCACATCTATCCAATTCCAGTAACCATATGCTTCTGTGTTGTAATCATAAGAAAACAATGCTTTTTCAAAGGCTGAATAATCAAGTTCAATGTTCTTTGCCACCTCTTTGGTAAGTTTATCCGCTCCAGGGTACCGGATGGCAATATCCTGCCTGGTCTGGCAGATTCTCTCTGAATATGTGTAGATATCCCTTATAGTCCCAAGCTCTGACTCTGTGGGACGGTCACACCGGAGAAGATAGCCGATGCCCTCGGTTCCTTTTACGCTAATGCTTAAATTCAGACGTTCATTCCCTCCGTTTGTAATAGTTTCTGTCATCAGGTACACTCCCTGATACTCCCCGTCTATCATCAGCTCACAAAACCGCAGGTTTGGCGCATAGTCCATTATCTCCCCGGCAATGTTATGCCACATGTAATTCCGCAGCAGCGTCTTGTCCAGCACGGGTCCATTCAAAACCCACTCATGATGAGGCGCCATTCCCATAACAGGAATTTTCCTGTTATTCCCTTCTTCATCCGTAAACTGGAGAGCATAGGAAAGCTTTGGAAACCGTCTGGAAGAATTACCATGAATATGAATCTGACAGTCCATCTCAAAGTCCGGCTTATCAGTTGGATGATTATTTTTCTCCTTTCCATCCACCACTGCTGCGCGCACGCTGATGGCCGGACTTCTGTCTTTTGCCACCGTATAAAGGGCCTGTCCAAACCAGTCGCGTTCCCCGGAAGGAAGCCCTGGGATTTCCTGCCCTCCGGTATCTATCATAATTAAGGGCAGATGCGTACATAGCTGTCCGCCGCTGCACTCACATCCTGTATCCCTTCGGGCAGTAAGGTGCTGATGAACCCTTCCGCTCTGGTTCCCCCTTCCCCTTGGAAGCAGCACAATGATACCAAACATGACCGCCATCATTATTACACCTGCTATTTTATATTTTATTTTCACCTGCCTCCTTCCTTTTCCATCCATTCCCGGAACACGGTCCCAGATACTTTAAGGCTGTTTGGGACATGTCTAATATTTTATGCACAGCTTTATGCTATGGCCTGCATAAGCTAACTGCTAATGTCATCATTTTGTGTCACAATATTAAAATACTCTATATTTCCTATTGCATAAACTTCATCTGCAATGCTTATCTCCGCTCTGCGCTCCTTGTCCAGAATTTTTTTGCTGATTTCATAAATAAACTCTACATCTGTCTCTGTCGTGTTCTTTACCCGCAGTGATGCTCTTGCAGAATAATGCTGGAAAATCAGTGATTCCACCCGCATTTCATTCATTCTTGCCCCGCGGATAATCAGCAGCACACGATTATCATTCCGGATTTTTCCAAACAGGAGGAGCAGTACAAACACAAAAGCCCCTCCCGCCGCTGCCACCAGATAGTCTCCCGCCCCGCAGCAAATTCCCGTTACGATTGTCCAGAAAATATATACTGTATCTCTCGCATCCTTTACTGCTGTCCGGAATCTTACAATTGATAAAGCCCCCACCATCCCCAAAGACATGGCAAGGTTATTCCCAATTACAATCATCACTGTGGTGGTAATTACCGTTAGAACCACCAGCGAAACATTAAATTTTTTACTGTATATACTCCCATCATGGGAAATATAGTAAGACAAAAAAATAAAGCAGGCAATTACTGCTGCTGCCAAAAGCCGGGAAAAAATAATTTCCACTGGCAAGTCACTTGTCCTTTCAAACACTTCAAATAATTCCTGTTTCATAATAACCTCCAATTTTTATATCTGATGGTTCAGCCCCACACTTCTAGACAAGCAGTATTTGCTGATGGAAAATTCAGAACGGTCTGCAAAACGCAGCAGCTCTTTAATATATCCTGGCAGAAATCTATTATATTTTACTTCCAGCACCGCACTGAAATCATCCAAAACCGGATACTGACATAAGGCAGGGGAAAAAATATCATAGCAAGACTCTGTTGCAGTAATACGGTCATCTATAGTAATCCGTATACGGTTTTCTTTTGCAACATATGCCATTCTCCGGTACTCCACCACTGCCCGCGGCCGATAGCACATACTGTTCATCAGGCCGTAGCATTCTGCCGCAAATCCATCCCCATAGGATAAAAGAGGCGTATAATTACCGCGGCAAAACTCCAGAGCATCCTTTTTCCTAACCGGAAGCGACCTTTTTTTCTGATATGCTCCCTCCTTCTGCTTCATCTCCAGCATAGCAAAATCTGTAGCCGGACCATAATTGCGCAGCCGGATTTTTCTTCGATACTCCATGCCGTCAACTTTATCCCAAAAGTCACCATCGCCGGGTCTGTCAAAGTAAAGTGAACGAATACGATAGCCATAAAGCCCATTGTGCTTGTCCTGCTCCATCACTTTGTCAAGACGCGCACAAAGCTTCCGGCTGTCCACTATATTAACCAAATACTTCTTTTCCTGCCTTAGTACCTCATTCATCCGGCTTCCTCCCGCTTCCACATTTTTACATGCAGGCTGATTTTAGCATCTTTCCCATTTCTCTAAAACAACTTCTAAAAACTACAGGAAAATCATGCTTATATTATATTTATTCCTCCAATTCTTGTCTGTGATGTTAATCACGTGTTAAGAATTTAATATAAGCAATCTATTTCAAAGTAGAATGTAAATCGACGCTTTGGCAGATTTTTTAACGGATGCCTTATATGTCTTTTATTATAATGCCTCCCTGCCGCTTCATGTTTTCCCAATTTTACACAAACCAACCTGATATTTCGCAATTTTGCTTTTCCTAATTTTATCAAAAAGAAAAAAACAGAAAAGATTTTTGCCTCACTTTGCACTTTTTCCGGCATCCTTGTCATAAGTCCGCTTTTATTTTTATTGACATCAAAATAAATAGTTTATATAATTTAGTTATATAAACTATTTATATAACTAAATTATATTTTGGAGGTCAGCCATGCCAAAACAGAAAATTACAAAACAGATGGTGGTGGACGCCGCCTTTGAACTTGCACGGGCAGGCGGCATGGAACAGGTTAAGGTAAAAAATATTGCCGAAAAGCTGGGCTGCTCCGTCCAGCCAGTCTATAGCTATTGTCAAAACATGAAAGGACTTCGAAGCGATGTGGCAATGCAGGCAAAGAGCTTTATACAAAAATATATTGCCAAACATATTAACCCAAATAACTTATTTTGCAGCACCGGACAGGCATATGTCCGGATTGCGAAAGAGGAACCGCATCTCTTCCGGATATTTGTTTTTCAGGAAAGAAGCAGTATTTCTTCTCTGGACGAATTTTATAAGGCCGAAACCAGCCCCCAGATGGCAGGCGTAATTGCGGATGCACTGGATATCAGTATAGAAAATGCACAATTGCTGCATCTGAATATGCTGATTTACACCATAGGCATTGGGACCATTTTATCTGTAACAAGTCCCGGAATTTCTACAGAAGAAATTTATTTTAAACAGGAACAGGCATATCAGGCTTTTCTAAAAGATGCACAAAGCAAAGAAGCAACAAACCAACCGTAAAGCTGAAGTTAAAAGCAGCAATCGCAGAACTTAAATAGGGAGAAGATTTGCGCTGCGCAAGTTTGCGTTTCGCACTAAAGTCTCCGGGCTTTGGAAAGGAGCATGGTTATCAATATGACGGAAAAAATTTTAATAACATATAAAAGCATTACAGGATTTACAAAAGAATACGCGGAAATGGCCGCCCATGAATTGGATGCGTCGCTTATGGATTTTAAACAGGTAACTGACCAAATCATGTCTGATTTTGATATTGTCATCTTCGGCGGCCGGATGCACGCCGGGACTGTTGACGGGC
>CAMUHA010000129.1 GCA_947088515.1 uncultured bacterium | reverse complement strand
TGCTTAATGGTAAAAAAATAAGCGTGTCAGAGTTTCTACACTCTGCACGCTCTCTTTTTCTCTGCTATTTCAATAAAAAAAGAAATTCGGCAGAGGCTTAAAACCTCTTGTCGAATTTCATTCTAAAACTTATCCAAACGTATGGCACATTTTTGTGTCTGGTCACTTGCGGCCCTAAACATAATACTTTGCCTGTGCCCTACAGTTAGCTATGTAAATGCCGCACAAAAACCATTTCCTCCAATATATATTCTTTCTCATTTCACTTAAATTTTCCACAAAACGCTTTTTAGCAATAAGAAAATCTTCCAAATCCATTAAAATATGATATAAAATCGCACGACTTTCAAATTCTGCCCGGCTTGTTGGCAATGGCTCCTTTTTCATTCCTTCAAATATGTTTTGAAGCTGGGTTATTTGCTTTACTGGTGAATTGGTTTCGACAATATAGTCCTTCATATATAAAATATATTCGGCAATAACCTGCGCCTGCTTTGGCATATTTCTGATCTTTTTCATTTCATAATGGAGATTGTGCAATATCATACATTGCTGCATACGCATTTCAAAATAATCTATATAATATCCTGGATGGGAAGAAAATGTATTGTCCTGATATTCACAGGCATCCATCACATACTGTTTTACCTGTTCCTCCAATTCGCAGATTTCCTCCCACACGTTTCTTTGCATCATTTCTCTGGAAAGATATGCCGCCATCTCCTCTAGAATTGTCTGAAGCTGCCTTTCCACATAACGCATATGTTCTATCAGCTCTTTTCTGGATTTGCCATTATTATGGAACAGGTTTACAATAATAGCAATAGCAATCCCGATAATCACCAGCATAATCTCGTTTCTGATAAACTGCCAGGTAAATTCAAGTCTTGTCAAAAAATGGGCGCCAATCACTGCATTGACTGATATGGTAGCTCCCCACCCAAGCATTTCACTTATAATCACCAGCAGAAATACAAAAATGCCAAAGGCCACCCACTCATTGTCCAAATGCCAGAAAATTGTCCATGCTAACAAAATAGTAAGGAACATAGTTGCCACACGTGCAATGGAAAGCTTCACTGTAGCCCATTTTGTAGTTACAATGGTAAGCAGAGCAATGGTTCCCGCCGAAATTTCATAGTCAAGGTGAAACAGCAGGGCGATATAGATAGCGGCGCTGCTTCCAAGGGCAATCTTTACTGCCTTTAAAATCAACTTTTTTTTCTTTATTCTCTCTATAATACCGTTCATAATCCTCCCTGTCAAAAAACCATACAAAAAATCAATGAATTTTTTGTATGGCTTTCGTAAGTCTTTTCATTTTAAACATTGAAAAATTCAATCATCTCATTAAGCGCCTGGGCCTGGGCTGAAAGTTCCTGACTGGATGCAGCGCTTTCCTGTGACATTGCAGAGTTATCATTCACAATACCTGATATCTGGTCCAGCCCTTTTTCCACTTCTTTCAGGTTCTCAATCTGGCCATTCGCTGCCTTTGACAGTTCATTCATTGTTCCTGTCAGATGTATCACTCCCTTTGCAGACTCAGAGAGCCGGTCCGCCGTGCTGCCTACCAGAGCCATTCCGCGCTTTACGGCATCCATAGAATTCTGAATAAGTTCTGTGGACCTTTGCACTGCAAGAACGCTTTCTTTGGAAAGATTGCCAACCTCATTGGCAACAACAGCAAACCCTCTCCCCAATTCCCCTGCCCTTGCCGCCTCAATAGAGGCGTTTAAGGAAAGAAGGTTGGTCTGGTCTGCAATTTCCTCAATGCTGGCAATAATGGCGCTGATATCATTTGAACAATTATCAATTTCTTCCATTGCAACGACAAGTTGCTGCATTTCCTGATTGCTAAGTTCAATGTTATTTTTAACAGAAGCTGCATCCCTGGCTGCATTTACTGCCTGTTCTGCATTCTCCCGTACCTGTCCTGAAACGTTGGAAACTGATGCAAGAAGTTCTTCCACAGCAGATGCCTGATTCACTGCACCTTCTGCAAGAGACTGTGCCGCCTGGGCAATCTGCCCTGCCCCGCTGGTTACCTGGTTTGCCGTTGCATCAATGCTCTCTATTGTTTTGGTCAGTGTACTGGAAATATTTTCGAGCCCTGTTTTAATCCTGCCAAATTCTCCTGCATAATCCTGCTTCAACGTATAATGAAGGTTTCCTTCTCCAATCTCTCTTAAAATTTTGGCAATCTCATCAATATAAATTATGTAATCTTTCAGGCGCACCACCGTTTTTCCTATAGACTCCGCCACAGCGCCAATTTCATCATTGGAGGAGACATTCAGCTCCATATCCAGCTCTCCCTGGGCAATTTTCTCAGCAATATCATGAAGCTGTTCCACAGGGCGTATAATTCCCGTGGCAATCTGTGATATCAACACACACATAACAACAATAATAATGCCAAATAAAATGGAGCTACTGCCAATCACTTTATAAATATCCAAGTTATATTCCATAATCGGCATACCGCTAAGCACCACCCATTGGGTGTCGCCTACCTGTGACATATACCCGTGGTTTCTTCCTCCCGCAAACTGATAGTCATAAATTCCATATTTCTGGGAAGAAAACCCTTTTTTCACTTCATCCGAAATAGCCATGTCCAAAAAGGAAGTCTGCAAAAGTGATGTATCATCTGCATACATAATCATGCCTTCCTTCGTCATCAAAAAGAAGAAACCCGTATCCCCAAGGGTATGTTCTTCCATCATGTCTATAATTGTTGTCAGGGAAAGGTCCACCGCTGCAACACCTACCACATTTCCTGCATCATCAAAAACAGGCGTAACAATGCTGGAAATCATCTCTCCATTAGAGCTGCTCACATAAGGCTCAGATATCACCGTCTTTTTTTCTGACATCATCTGAATATACCAGCTTCTTGAAGTAATATCCCAGCCACCAATTTCACTGACAAATCCATTATCTTCTATAAACTGGCTGGAATCTACGTCTGCCATCCATACTGCCAGAATATTCTCTGGGTCTGTATTGCGCATATTTTCCATAGTTTCCATAATTGAATCATAGTTTTCCGCTTGTGCTATCTTTTCACCAGGTTTTAGCTCCCCCACCATATCCTGCAATTCCTGGCTGGCCCCTAACTGCCTGCTAATCTCCATATACTTTGTAAAGTACTCACTAATCTGATATGCCGCGTTCAAAGAGCTGTCCTTGATATTTTGGTTTTTTAATCTCTGAATCTGTCCACCTGCAATAATTGAGATCAAAATTCCTGCTATCAAAAGCCCTGCCACTGTAGGTGTAATTGTACGGACCAGCATTTTCTTCTTCAGGGATTCCCTGTTTCCCTTCCCCTGCTTTCCTGTGTTACTATAAACGTTTGCCACCCTTATTCCTCTCTTTCCCATTTGTTAGTATGTTTTTATTATCCATTTTATACATAAAAAACACACTGATTCCTTTGTCCTTCATTTATAGTATACAATATATATAGTTTTCCCGCAACTTACAATGCCCCAAAAATTATGTTTTCGTTTTCCACCCAATATAGGTGAATGTATTTATTGTATAAATGTTAATGTTTCTCCGTCACACAAAATAGTAACAGAACCATCTAAAGTAAGATAAATTCTGCTTTCCAGCTCTTCTAACACCTTTACAATTTCCTTATCTGTCATTTTTTCCTCTGAACAGGTAATCACTGCCGCTTCCGGAGAAACAGCAGTCAAAAAATCCTCCGAATTTTTTTCTTTCCGTCCGTGGTGGGGAACTTTTAGGATATCATGGGATAAATCAAATTCCTTTTGCTCCAAAAGCTCCTTTAATCTCTCCTGCTCACAGTCCCCTGCAAACAGAAAATCCCTCTTCCCATACTTTAAACTGATTACCAGTGAAAAATCATTATCCTCCTCTTTATATTCCTTCTTCTGGGGCGGATAAATCAGAAACTGCGCATCATCTAAGGACAGTTCTGTGGTTTCTGTAATATATACCGGTTCCTTTTTCTTTTCTTTCATAACCTGACAGTATTCCTGATACTGGCGGCTGTCCGATTCATAATTGGGCTGCAGCACTTCTCCTACTTCCACTGCCTTTAAAATGTGGTCCGCACCGCCCACATGGTCCTTGTCAAAGTGAGTAAGTACCAGATAGTCCAGTTTCTTTATTTTCTGCTTTGCCAGATAATTTAAAATAACTTTTCTGGTTTCATCATATCCAGTATCAATCAGCATACAGTGTTCCTGCGTCCTTATGAGAATTGCATCTCCTTTTCCCACATCAAAGAAAACCACACAGATACCTGGATTTAATAGCGCCTCATCCATTTCTGCATTCTCTTTCCCTTCACTGCAGCCATACAAAAAAAACAATGTACAGAACAGAAGGAAAAGCATCTTCCCTTCTTTCATAATCCAAATCCTCCACAAAAATGATATTCCAGAGTAAACTTTTATATTTAAAAACCAGCTGCAAACCTGACAAAATCTATAAGCCAGTGCATGCCTATTGCCATTTGCAAATTCTTTCTTTTCATTAATATTGCCATTGGCAAACCGAAAAGTATACATCCCAATGTACACATAACAATCGCCCAAACAGGCGATTTGATAAGTAAATCGGGATAGTGAAGCAGCTCATGTGGAATAATCAGCAATATATAAATACATACATTCCAAAAACGTTTTTCAGGTTTTCCCTGAAATAAATAATAAGCATATGCAAGCAAAAAAAAGCGGAATACCACTTCCTCTGCTATTGCCGGCTTCAATGCAGACAGAGCAGAACTTAATATATTTCCAACACTCACTTGCCGGCTTAATGAATAATATAATACATTTAAAAAGGCCAAAGGAATGGAAATAACTGCTCCTATTCCAAAATATCGAACGCTTCCCATAATACCTGTATGTATAGAAACATTTTCTACATCCGCCTGATCATATAACCTACAGGCGGCATAAAATGCAGCCATCACACAAATACTTGTAACAATAATGTCTACAATTCTTGGGTCCCGAAACAATGAAACCAGACATACTGCTCCAAGAAATAATCCTATAACAGCCTGCCTCAACTTAAAAGTCCTTGTCTTAATAATGTAGTAAATTGATAATAATAAAACCAGAATCTCTGTCCAGTTCCAGACTCTGGACATGAAATTATAATAATGTGGTGTAACTTCCAAGGGCACGATTATTCCAACTGTATAAAGTAATATAAAAATTCCTATAGAAATAAAGTATTTCCAGCCTGCTGAATGGCTTTCAGCTGTTTTAACTATATAACTTTTCATCATTTCCCCCTATAATTTTATTAAACCCAATTTTTAAAGTTACCTGACACCATTTTACCATTATCGTACATACAATTCCATTAAATTCTGTCACATTACTGTTTATCCATCCCTGCCATAGGCGGCGCCGTATTTTTCCATTATTGACAGGTACCCCGCCTTAATAATGGTACTTCTTTTTCTTTCCCAGCAAAAACAGACCAGCCACTCCTACTGCCATTACTTCCGCCGTCACAATTGAAAACCAGATGCCGTCCAGGCCCCAAATAAAAGGAAGCAAAAGAACAGCTGCAAGCTGAAACACCAATGCTCTTAAGAAAGAAATCAACGCTGACACTAAACCATCATTAAGAGCTGTAAAAAAAGAGGAGGCAAAAATAGCAAATCCTGCAAAAAGGAATGAAAAAGCAAAAATAGCAAAGGCATGCAGAGTCATTTCCAACAAGCCCTTATCGTATCCCACAAACATAACTGACAGAGGACTTGCCAAAACCTGCGAAGCGCCAAACATCAAAAGAGCAAGGACGCCGATAATAGTAAGGCTCTTTTTCAGCAGTCCTTTCAGTTCTTCATAATTTCCCGCACCATAGTGGTATCCTATCACTGGAGACACCCCTACAGAGAATCCAATGTACGCCGCCAAAAAAATCATATTTACATACATTAAAACGCCATATGCCGCTACGCCATCCTCTCCTGCATACTTTAACAGCTGTATATTATATAACATACTTACCAAAGAAGAAGAAATATTGCTCATAAGCTCTGAAGAACCGTTTGTGCATGTCTTTAACAGCGCCCTGCCGTCAAACTGCATTTTTGTCAGCCGCAACAGACTGGAATTTTTTCCTGCAAAATAAATCAAAGGCAAAATTCCCCCCACACACTGTGAAAATGCCGTGGCTGCAGCAGCTCCTCTTAGTCCCCAGGAAAATGCTGCAACAAAAAGAGCATCCAATACCACATTAGTAAGACCTGCTGCAACTGTAATATATAATCCAAGTTTTGGCTTTTCCGCTGTTGCAAACAGGCATTGGAACTCATATTGCAAAATATAGGCTGGAATCGCAAGTAAAATAATTTTGCCATAGATAATACAATCTTCCAGCATCTGCCCTTCGGCTCCAAGAAAAGATAATATAAGGCGCAGGAATAAAATTCCCAAAAATGCAAGAACAGCGCCGCTTGCCAAAGAAATGTAAACCAGCATGGAAAAAATCTGGTTTGCCTTTTCCCGATCGCCTTTTCCTATTGTTAGTGCAATCAAAGCGCCGCCTCCAGCGCCAAACATAAAACCAATACACCCTAATATCAGTAAAACAGGCATGATAAAATTGACAGCTGTAAATGCTGTTTTTCCTACATAATTTGACACAAAAAAACCATCAACCACACCATAAATTGAAGTAAACACCAGCATAACCACTGATGGAAAAGTAAACAAAAGCAAACGTCTGTAATTAAAGTGATCTGATAACTGTATCATTTTTATACCTCCGCATATCCCTTGTGATTCATTTTGTTTCTGCTAATACAATGCTATATTTGGGGGGATTTTTCTTTTAGCATCTTTAAAAAATCTTCTGTAAGAGCAAGGTACTTTTCCATATCCGACTCTGACCAGGAAGAAAATATTTCATTTTCAGCCTTTATTACCCGCAATACAGTCCTTTGTGCCAGCTCTTTTCCCTCTTCTGTCAGGTGGACTCTTTTATTTTTAGAATCCGCCTGCTTTAAATACAAAATTTTCTCTGTCTCCATTTTTCGAATGGCAGAATTTACTGTCTGCTTGTTCAATCCAGAATGACGCCGGACCTCCCGGAGCAAACACCCATCCCCTTCGTCACAAATCGTATAGAGAATCTTTGCCGCGCTGTCGGATAGTCCCAATTTAAAAAATACTTCATGGTAAACCGCCTCAATCTCCCCTAGCAGATAATTGAACCGCTTCATTTCATTTGATATATAGTTTTTCATTTTTATAACCATACTCCTTTCCAAAGCCCGGAGACTTTTGTGTGCAGCGCTAATCTCCGGAATTTACATCTCCCGCATATTGCAGGCAGCGCCTGGTATGCTGCATTAAAGGTACGAAATCGTACCGTATATATCATAGTACGATTTCATACCATTGTCAATATTTTTATGAAACTACACCGAAAAAAGACTTGAAATACTTTACATTTTTTTATATCTTCATCTATAATATAAGTAACAAAATACAATGTCGGAGGATGAAATCTTGGAAAAATATCAATGTTTGTGCTGCGGATATAAGACATTGGATTCAAGAGGTGAATTTGATATATGCTCCGTTTGCTTCTGGGAAGATGATACCTATTTAAATTTTTCTGTATCTCCGATTGTAGGAATGTATTATAACAGGAAACCGGCTATGGAAGAACTGTTAGATATTCCATCAGCCGCCAATCATGGATTGACATTAAGGTCCGCACAAAAAAACTACCGTTTATTTGGCGCCTGCACGCAGGATATGCTGCCTTATGTCAGGAAACCACATAGCAATGAAACGTAATATTTTATATGGAAAGCAGGTGAAAGCATCTTATGAGAAAACAGATGATTCTAATTTTAATATTGTGTATTTTTTTAACTGCCTGCGGCAGTCAGAAGTTCAATGACGATAGCCCGTCTTCCCAGACAGACACGCCTGATAAGTCCCTTTCAGATATTGCTTATAATGCACTTCCCAATAATGGACCTTCAGAATACGATTATGCTCCCAGAGGGTTCACCACACCGGAAGGTATTCCTTCCCACGATTTTAGCAAGGCAGAGGAAATAACCTTTAAAGCCCGTATTCCTTTCGACGGACAGTATATGTTTCTTGTTACTGCACAGGGAGATGATAAAGCGCAGCTTCAAATTGAAAGTAAGCAGCTAGGACTTGAGGGCGAAAATATACCTATCACTGGTTCAGACGGAGAATACGGCTTTTGGAAGCTGCTGGATATGTCTGCCGGAGAATGCACTTTTACAGCCAAAAGCCTTAATGATTACAAATGCAGTCTGCTTGCCCTTGCGCGTCCGGTACAAAGACTGGATGAACTTCCAGATACAATAAAAGGCCCTTTCCCCTATACTTTCCTGTATACTTTTTCGGAGCCCACCACCCTGAACTATACCTTTACACGGGAGCTTTCCAACAATTCCGTTTATGGGGCAATGGCAGTATTTTATAATCTGGCGGATAAACAGTGGAAAGAAATAATAGAAATAAATGATGAAGATGAAACGGAAGTTTCCGGCAGTGTCCAGATTCCCGCAGGAGATATCATCATCTGTTTTCAGATTAGTAACTGGAGCATTACATTTGAGTAATTGATTTTAATTGAAATTTTCTCACGCATTTAAAAAGCAAGTATGCCCCGCTATAAGGCATACTTGCTTTTAAATTCACTATATTTCTGCCGGAAATCCGGGCTGTCATTTTGAAACTCACGCAGAGATTCATGCAGATTCATATTCTGACTTGCAATATCAATCACACATCCTGCAATATTTGAGCAGTGGTCCGATGTACGCCCTAAATTAGTAAGAAGGTCCGACCAGATAAATCCTGCGTTTATTGAGCATTCTCCCTGCTGCATACGGAAAATATGACGTGTGCGCATTTGTTCTTTCAGATAATCTATTACCTGTTCGAGAGGCTCCACCATGGCAGCTGCCTCCTTGTCATCTTCCAGAAATGCTCTAATAGACAAATCAAGAATTTCACCAACTGCCTGACAGATTACGGTAAGCTCATGATACGCCGCGTCTGTAAACCGTAGTCTCTTCTCCCTCATTTCCTCTGCGGATTCCAGGATATTTACCGCATGGTCAGCAATCCTCTCAAAATCACTGATTGTTTTTAGCAGCTTTGCCGCCTCCATACTGTCTGATTCACTAATCTGCCTGGCGCTAAGCCTCACAAGATAAGTTCCAAGAATATCTTCATAATAATCTGTCTTTTCTTCTTTTTCACGGATAGAATTTGCCACATCCGGTGAGTATGCGGACAAGACCCGAAGCCCCTCCTGCAAAGAAGAAACAGCTGTTTTGGCCATATCCGCTGCGACCTTATTGCAACGCTCTAAGGCTACCGGCGGAGTAACCAGGAGACGTTCGTCCAATTCTACATGTATCTCTGGTTTTTCCGCACCTGGAACAATTTTGGTTACAAAGCGCAGAAGAAGTCCAGACAAGGGAAGCATGAGCAGCGTACATAAAATATTAAATGCCGAGTGGACAGCTGCAATCCCTTGTAAAGAGGCCGGATTGTCCAAAAACAATGGATGAAAAGCCGCTTTAACCAGAATAAAGACTGCCAGCCACACCACCGTCCCAATTGCATTAAATGACAAATGGACCATCGCTGTCCTTTTTGCATTTTTATTGGCTCCTATGGCCGATATCATTGCAGTTACACAAGTTCCCATATTCTGTCCCATAATAATAGGAAC
>CAMUHA010000128.1 GCA_947088515.1 uncultured bacterium | reverse complement strand
TCTTTGATATGCCGGTTCTTATACGCTGTTCTGTCCATGAAAACACCGCCTTTTCTTTGATAACCGCATTATACAAAAGTCTTACGCAAGACACAAGGTTTTTACGCTCTCGTTTGTGTGCTACTTGTGTGCTATGTGTGTGCTACGCTTCAAAATTCATCACTTTTTACTACAATTTCAGAAAACACAAGCATAAAGAAAACCCTTGAAAATACTGGACTTTCAAGGGTTTTGCTAATTTCATTATTCTTCCTGTAATTATCTCTTGCTGAACTGCGGAGCACGACGTGCTGCCTTGAGTCCGTATTTCTTTCTCTCTTTCGCACGTGGGTCTCTGGTTAAGAAACCTGCTTTCTTAAGAACTGGTCTGTAGTCTGCATCCACCTGGAGAAGCGCTCTGGAGATGCCATGTCTGATTGCACCAGCCTGACCTGTATAACCGCCGCCGCGTACATTTACAAGTACGTCATATTTATCAACGGTATCAGTAGCAGCCATAGGCTGACGAACGATAACCTTCAAAGTTTCCAATCCAAAATATTCATCTATAGACCTTTTATTAATTGTAATCTCACCTTTACCAGGCATTAAATATACTCTGGCAATTGATTTTTTCCTTCTGCCTGTTCCGTAGAATCTTGCTGCTTTCGCCATTTTCATTTTCTCCTTTCAGTCCCTTTTAAAATGTTAATTCTTCGGGCTTCTGAGCCGCATGAGGATGCTCAGGACCTGCATAAACATGAAGTTTTCTATACATCTCTCTTCCTAAAGGTCCTTTGGGAAGCATACCTTTTATGGCAAGCTCTACTACCTTTTCAGGCTTCTTAGCCATCATTTCACGCAGCGTGGTTTCCTTTAAACCGCCAACGTACCCTGAATGATGATAATATATTTTCTGATCTAATTTTTTACCTGTCACCTTTACCTTATCGGCGTTTACCACGATCACAAAATCGCCGGTATCCATGTGAGGCGTGAAAATCACCTTATTTTTACCTCTTAAAACTTTAGCCACTTCTGAAGCCAAACGTCCCAATGTCTTATTTGCAGCATCTACCACATACCATTTTCTTTCAATTGTAGCAGGACTAGCCATAAATGTTTTCATGATATTACCTCCGTTATATTTTATATGTGTAGTACACATAACCTGCTTCCAGCATTCTATTAAACAGTGGCAGATGTCCGGGCCGCCATAGCCGTCTAAAGACTACCGGATATTCTATTTATAATGCCTTATCTAGGGATAGATAAACTTTGTCAAACACATACAAATATTTATCAGATAAAGCATTAACAAACTAATTCCATGTATACCGTCACCTTTGCTTTTTCAGTATCATCTGATTTAAAACTTTCAGACACTGTATCAACAACGGTATATGCAGCAAAATGCAAAATCCAATAAACTCTAAGCAGCTTTCTTTACCTCTTTGGGTTCATTTTCACACTTTGTCACACTGGATAATTATATTATACGGTTCCGTGTGTGTCAACTATAATTTTACCGGATTTTACTATTATATGCAGCTTTATCTGTTTAAAGAAATTCATATTTTACTAAAGTCAGTCCATTCGCCGGAGCCGTGGGGCCTGCCGCCTGTCGGTCTTTTGCCTCAAGGATTTCTGCCATCTGTTCCGGTATAAGATTCCCCCGACCGACTTCCATCAATGTTCCCACTATAATTCTAACCATATTGTAAAGAAATCCGCTGCCGCTTATCCGTATTACAATTTCATCCTCCAGCTTTTCCACCGTCAGCTGATACACAGTTCTTACCGTGGTTTCAGCCATTGATGCCACAGAGCAAAAGCTTTTAAAGTCATGTTCCCCTAAAAGAAACAGAGCTGCCTGTTTCATTTTTTCCACATCCAAAGGCACATAGGTAAAATGTGCATACAGACGTTTGGTAGGAAGTGAAAATTCCCGGTTTAGTATTCTGTATTCATACGTTTTCCGGCTATTACAGCGCCGGGGATGAAAATCTGCCGCCACCTCCAGTGAGTTTTGGATTTTAATATCTTCTGGCAGGTATCGGTTCAGGGCATAAGGAATTTTTTCTGCGGGAATACGTGTACTGGTATCAAACACAGCCACATTGCAAAGAGCATGAACACCGGAATCAGTCCGGCTTGCCCCAATCACCTTTATATCCTCTTTTAAAAGGTTGGTTAATGCTTTGTTCAGCTCGCCTTCTATGGTAGGTGCTCCTGGCTGTACCTGCCATCCCTGATAGGCAGTTCCGTCATAGGCAACCACAAGTTTTATCCGTCTCATAACAAAATCTTTCCAAAGAGCACACAAAGAACCAGATAGCAGGCTACTGTTCCATACGCAAGCCCATCCCTTTTCTTATAGATAAGAGGTTTCATTTTGGTGCGGTGTTCGCCGCCTCTGTAACACCTTGCTTCCATTGCCATTGCCAGGTCATTGGCCCGCCGGAATGCGGAGATAAACAATGGCACCAAAAGCGGCACCAGACTTTTTGCTTTCTTTATCAGATTTCCGCTTTCAAAATCAGCGCCTCTTGCAATCTGTGCCTTCATAATTTTATCTGTTTCCTCCAGCAAAATCGGAATAAACCTAAGAGCAATCGACATCATCATTGCAATTTCATGAACCGGAACTTTCAACCTTCTTAAAGGGCCAAGAAGCTTTTCCATTCCATCTGTCAGGTTATTGGGAGTGGTTGTCAATGTCATGACAGACGAACCCATAATAAGGAAAACAAGTCTGATGGCCATAAATGCGGCCAGCCTTATTCCTTCCTTTGTAATTTTCAGCTTCCAGAAAGTAAAAATTTCTTCTCCTGGTGTCAGAAAGAGGTTAAAAACCACTGCGATAATCAGCAGAAATAAAATAGATTTCATCCCTCTTACAATAAAACGCGGCGGAACTTTTGACAATTTAATTACCAGTGCAAGAAAAAGACCAGCTATCAGATAGCCTACAAGATTGTCCACAATAAAAAGTGAAATAATATAGCAAATAGTTGTTACCAGCTTTACACGGGGGTCCAGCCTGTGTATTATGGAGTCCGTCTGATAATATTGCCCAAGTGTAATTTCTCTTAACATTTTTAATCTCCAATTTTCAAAATCCTGTCTGTGTCCCAGAATCAGCCAAAGTTTGGCAAAATCTCACCCTTTATCCCCTGACAGCCCTCAAAATAGCTGCTTTTGCCTCTTCAATGGTGGTGATATCCGTATCAACACCAAAGCCTGCTTTCTTAAATGCCTGCATAATGTATGTCACCTGCGGCGCTGCAAGGCCGACTTCTTCCAGCTCTCTATAGTGGCGGAACACTTCTCTGGGTTCATCATCATACATAACCTGTCCTTTATTCATAACAATAATACGGTCCACATAACGGGCCACATCCTCCATGCTATGGGAAACCAAAATAACCGTCATCCCTGTTTCCCTCCGAAGCTTGGCAATCTGGTCTAAAATTTCGTCCCGCCCTTTTGGGTCAAGCCCAGCCGTAGGCTCATCCAAAATTAGCGCTTCCGGCTTCATTGCAAGCACACCTGCAATTGCCACTCTCCGCTTTTGCCCCCCTGACAGGTCAAAAGGTGACTGATAGAAATACTCATCCGAAAGTCCCACCTGCTTTAGCGCTGCATAGGCTCTAAGCTCCACTTCCTTTTTATCAAGTCCCAGATTTCTGGGCCCAAAGCAAACATCAGAAAATACATCAATTTCAAAAAGCTGGTGTTCCGGGTACTGGAACACCAACCCCACTTTGCTCCGAAGTTCTTTCTTATTATAATCTTTTTCGTGTATGTCTGCGCCATTATAATAAATATT
The DNA here is from genome assembly GCA_947088515.1 of uncultured bacterium. Classification (GTDB taxonomy): domain Bacteria; phylum Bacillota; class Clostridia; order Lachnospirales; family Lachnospiraceae; genus Suilimivivens. Next base: position 6,119 of record CAMUHA010000128.1, on the reverse strand, counting down.
GCCCTTTGTAGGCGCCAAAAGTCCATTCAGATGCTGAACAAGGGTAGACTTGCCGGAACCGGTATGTCCGATAAGGCCAATAAACTGTCCCTTGGGTATCACAAGACTGATGTCTTTAAGCGCCGCATATTCCATGGCTGTACCGGATTCGTATATATGACTTACATGATCCAAAATAATAGACATTTCTACCTCACTTTCAGACAGGCTGCCACCAGTTCTTCACAAGTCAGTATCCCTTCTGGAATGGCAAGACCATCTTTTCTAAGCTCATGTGCCAGCAGAGTAACCTGCGGCACATCCAGTCTTAAGCTTTTTAACTTTTCAACCTGGCTAAATACTTCTCTTGGTGTTCCCTCCATGGCAATTTTTCCCTTATCCATCACAAAAACCTTATTGGCATGTATGATCTCTTCCATATAATGGGTAATAAGAATTATGGTAATCTCTTCCACATCATTCAGCGCCCTGGCCGCACGGATTACTTCCTTTCGTCCGTTCGGATCAAGCATGGCAGTCGGTTCATCCAGCACAATACATTTTGGGTGCATGGCAATCACTCCGGCAATAGAAACACGCTGTTTCTGCCCTCCGGATAATTTATTGGGAGAATGTTTCCGAAACTCATACATTCCCACCGCCTTAAGGCTTTCCTCCACTCTCTGCCAGATTTCTTCTGTAGGAACCCCAAGGTTTTCTGGCCCAAATCCCACATCCTCCTCCACAACCTGCCCAATAATCTGATTGTCCGGGTTTTGAAACACCATCCCAGCTTTTTGCCTGACCTCCCAGAGATTGGTATCCTGTGATGTATCCTTCCCGTCCACCCACAAAGTTCCTTCCGTAGGATAAAGAATGGCATTCAAATGCTTGGCAAAGGTAGATTTCCCGGAACCATTATGTCCAAGAATTGCAACAAAATCCCCCCGCTGTATATCAAGACTTACGTCATCCACTGCACGGGTAATGCCTTCCACATTGCCCTCTTCATCTCTTCTTATATACTCATAAACAAGATTTCTGGCTTCTATAATTCCCATTTTTCTTCCTTTATTATGTTGATGCTCTTTATTTCCATTTCCGTCCTTATTGTACAGGATATTAATTTTAATTGCAATACAATGTCTTTTATCGTATGATAAAATAAAACTTTCCCTTCGGAATTGTCAGCTATGGAAAACAAGCTTATAAATATGTAATGCTGGCAACAGGCATATATTTTATAATCAAGCGCTAAATAGGAATTTCGATGGGTGACAAATAAATAATTGTTAAATATCGCGCAAATTTGGTCGCAAATCAGATGATATTAATGGAGGATTTGATATGGAAAAAATTTTGAAACCACTTGTTTTTCTTGTTGTCCTGATTATAATCAGTTCTGGCCTGGCAAGAGTCCTTACAAGAGGCGAAACACTTCTTGAATATGCGGAAAACAACCCGGAAATCGCTTATGCCACCCCCAGCGCTTTGGCCAGCCCTACACCTTCTCCTACGTGCACCCCTTCCCCTGCGCTATCTCCTACCGCTGTGCCCTTTGTTCCAGCTGACAAGGAGTCAGACTTAAGCATCCATTATGCAGATGGTTTCTTTTATCAGCCTTTGTCTGACGCAGTGATTGCAAGAATCACAGGTATCTCCTATCCAGTTACAGAGACAATTGCTCCTTTATTATCTTTGCAGGTTACTAATATTATAGCCGATGATGAGATACCTGCCATAACATATGACGACCTTCGCTACGTAAATGTCCTTTATTATGATTTTAGCGGACAACCCCAGATTGGAGAATTAATCTGCAACCAAGGAATTGCCCAGGACTTAGTGGAAATCTTTTATGAACTTTATCAAAACGAATACCAGATTGAGAAAATCAGACTAATTGACGAATATGGTGGTGATGACACAGCTTCTATGCTTGATAACAACACCTCCTGCTTTAATTACCGCCTGGTGGATGGCTCCAGCAGCCTCTCCAAACATGCTCTCGGATGTGCAATAGATATTAATCCTTTCTATAATCCTTATGTAGTTTTTAATAAAGATGGAAGCGGTGATACCTATATTTCCCCTGCCGGAAGCGAAATTTATGCAGACCGTACACAAAACTTTCCATACAAAATTGATGAAAATGACTTATGTTACCAGCTATTCAAAAAGCATGGCTTTACCTGGGGCGGAAACTGGAATTCCAGTAAGGACTATCAGCACTTCCAAAAAGTGGTAAATTAAGGAGCGTCTGTCAGCTTTGCACGCTGTCACCCATCTCTTTATTATCTTGAGTCCATTTCCTGTCTTTATATTCTTCCTCCAGAATAAGAGCAATCAGATGGTTTTCCATAACCCTTTTCTGTCGGTGGGATATAAGAAGACAGGATGCCGCACACACAAAAGCTCCCGCTATAACCATTAGAACATAAATATTTCCACCCATTCTAATGCCCAGAAGCAGACCAGCGGCAAGCACAAAAAAGAATATTGCAAGCACTATCGCATAAAATCCGGTCCCATCCTCCTTCAACCTGGCACAGATTTGGTAGTATTTATCCTTGTCAGTAACTTTGTCTTCCAGTTCATTGCGTATTTTCTGTATCTGTTCTTCTTTGTACCCCTTCTTTTTTAATCTCCCAATAAATCCAATCTTACCCGCATATTTTTCAGAAAAACTAGGATGCAGTTTTTCCAGCAGATAAGCAATGCAGTTTATCAGAGAAGTCAATAATTCAATGATAGCAACAAATAAGTTAATAAAAGATTTAAAAAAGTTTTTTATCGCCTGGTATACTGCATCCATATTTATATATTCCCTTCTTTTGTTTATCCATAAAAATGCCTTATGCACAAAAGACCGCTGCACAAATTATTGTGCGGCAGCCTTTTTCATCTTTTTATTAAACTAACTCAAGAACTACTTCCATAGCTCCATCACCCTTACGCTGGCCAATCTTAATGATTCTTGTATAACCACCATGACGGTTTACATATTTAGGGCCATATTCATCAAACAGCTTTGCAACGAGGTCAACTTTCTTTGTTCCCCTCTTCCTTCCAGCCTTCGTTGTAGGCACTTCAGTTACCGGATATAGAACTCTAAGTATCTGATGTCTTGCATGTAACCGGGAGGGCATATCTTTCTTGATTTCTTTTTCAATAATTTCAAACTTGGTTACTTTCTTTCCATCAACAACTTCTTTTACTCTTTTTCCGTCTTTATCCTTTACAGGAACTTTAGCGGAAACCTTAACTGTCTCATAGTTGTCCTTTTCCTTTGCAGCAAGCGCAATAATACCTTCTGCAATTTTCTGTACTTCTTTTGCTCTTGCTAAGGTTGTAGTAATTCTCCCCTTATAAATAAGAGCTGTCACCTGATTTCTAAGTAATGCTTTTCTCTGGGATGAAGTTTTTCCCAATTTTCTGTATTTTGCCATTTTCGGCTCCTTTCCTCAACGGGTTAAACCCTTCATGGTACATCCGGCCACGCTCTTTGGACTTACTTACCGAATGCAGTTACTTTCCATTTTTGAGAACGCAATGCGTACTCTTTGGCTTTACCGCCTGCGTTTCGCAAACAGACAGGGATTTATGCTTCCTCACTTGGATTCAGCTGCAATCCCAGTTCTTTCAATTTAGCTAAAACTTCCTCCAAAGATTTCCGTCCAAGATTACGTACTTTCATCATATCTTCAGAAGTCTTATTTGTCAATTCTTCAACTGTATTAATACCAGCTCTCTTTAAGCAGTTATAGGAACGAACTGACAACTCTAGCTCGTCAATGCTCATTTCCAATACCTTTTCTTTTTCATCCTCTTCTTTTTCTACCATAACCTCTGCGGTCTTGGCATTTTCAGACAAGTCAATGAAAAGGCTTAAATGTTCGCTGAGTACTTTTGCAGCAAGGCTGACCGCTTCGTCAGGTACCAGTGTCCCATTCGTATAAACATCCAGTGTCAGCTTATCGTAGTCCGTGATCTGCCCCACACGTGTATTTTCAACACTTACATTCACTCTCTCCACAGGTGTGTAAATAGAGTCTACTGCAATGACACCAATAGGCAAATCCTCGCTTTTATTTTTATCAGCGCTTACATAACCTCTGCCTTTTGTAATGGTCAGTTCCATGTAAAGCTTGGTATTTTTACCGTTTAAGGTTGCAATTGTAAGGTCCGGATTGAGAATCTCCACATCCTGGTCACACTGGATATCTGATGCTCTTACCACACCTTCGCCTTCATACTCAATATAGGCAGTCTTCGGTTCGTTTGTATCACTGTTATTTCTTATGGCAAGGCTTTTGATATTCATGATAATTTCAGTCACATCTTCCTTAACACCTTCAATGGAACTGAACTCATGAAGAACACCTTCTATCTTAACCTGGCTTACAGCAGCGCCGGGAAGTGAAGAGAGCATAATTCTTCTAAGCGAGTTGCCAAGCGTGATACCGTAACCTCTTTCTAACGGCTCTACGACAAATTTGCCATACTTTTTATCCTCAGAGATTTCTGCTACCTCAATATTAGGTCTTTCAAATTCGAACACTGCAAATACCCTCCTTTACGAACAATACAAGTAACACTCATAATTCTCCATATGATATAGACGCTCTTAGGCAGCGTACTACGCTGCCTTAAGAGTTTCTTCTCATAGTTTATTTAGAATATAATTCGACGATGAGCATTTCGTTAACAGGAACGTCAATCATTTCTCTTGTCGGAAGGTTCTTAATTGTCCCCTTTAATGCTTCCTGATCCACATCAATCCATTCAGGAACCAGTCTTCCTGATGTCACTTCAAGGATATCTTTGTATCTTTGCAGGGATTTGGATTTTTCCCGAACTTCAATCACGTCCCCTGCTTTTACCTGGTAGGAAGGAATCTGAACTGATTTTCCATTCACCAAAAAATGCTGATGGCCAACTATCTGTCTGGCTTCTCTTCTGGTTCTTGCAAGTCCCATTCTAAATACTACATTATCCAGTCTGCATTCCAGCATAACCATCAGGTTTTCACCTGTCATACCCTTCATTCTGTCGGCTTTTTTATAATAATTTCTGAAGGGCTTCTCCAGGACACCATAGATAAATTTTGCTTTCTGTTTTTCCCGGAGCTGAAGGCCATACTCACTTATTTTTTTACCAGCCCTTGCGTTTGTTCTGTTTGACTTTTTGTCATACCCTAAAAATACAGGATCAAGGCCAAGTGACCTGCATCTTTTAAGTACCGGAACTCTGTTTACTGCCATTTAAATTTCCTCCTGTTTTCAGTCCGTATCAGTTCTTTCGAATTCTGCCGGACCGTTATTGTTTACAGCGTCTTTACGCCTTCTTCCAACTTTTAACTATAAAATTTAATTTAACCTGTGAATTAATATTCACAAAAGAACAGCCTGCTCTAATGCAAACACTGATTTTTCGTATTATACACGGCGGCGTTTGGGCGGACGGCATCCGTTATGAGGCACAGGTGTCACATCCCTGATACTGGTTACTTCCAGACCACAAGCTGAAAGGGCGCGGATTGCCGCTTCACGTCCTGAACCAGGTCCCTTAACCATAACATCTACTGTCTTTAATCCATGCACCTGTGCTGCCTTTGCCGCTGTTTCAGCAGCCATCTGAGCCGCATACGGAGTAGATTTCCTTGAACCTCTAAAACCAAGACCACCGGCACTTGCCCAGCTTAAGGCGTTTCCTTCTGTGTCTGTCAATGTAACAATTGTGTTGTTAAATGAAGACTGGATATGTGCCTGTCCACGTTCAACGTTTTTCTTGACACGTTTCTTTGTCACTTTTTTGGTAACTTTTTTTGCTGCCATTTAAACTAACCTACTTTCTTCAATCGTTATGAGTTGTTTCCGAATAAAACTTTTCTGATTATTTCTTCTTGTTTGCAACAGTACGCTTAGGGCCTTTTCTTGTTCTTGCGTTTGTCTTTGTGTTCTGTCCACGCACAGGAAGACCTTTTCTGTGACGGATTCCTCTATAGCATCCGATTTCCTGAAGACGCTTGATGTTCATGGCAACTTCTCTTCTGAGATCGCCTTCCACCATATAATCAGCTTCAATCACTTCACTGATTCTCTTAACTTCATCATCTGTCAGCTCTCTGACACGGGTAT
>CAMUHA010000127.1 GCA_947088515.1 uncultured bacterium | reverse complement strand
ATGGACATCCTTTAGAAAAAGGGGTTACTGTATCGGCACCTGGCTTTCTATATCCTGGCTTCCCATCGGCTGTAATTCCGAAGGAAAATCCATTTAAATTATTATTTAACATAGTAAAAGAATGCCGAAAAGTAGAATTTTACCTAATAGTTTGCTTTTGGCTGATAAATCCAATTCACCTCAAAAGGGATGTTCGCCCTGCTGTAGAAGTACACAAATGATTTCAAGAAAATTTAACCTTCTGACAGGTTTTGTAACAGACAGGATTGACCGTGTTTGTGTAAGATATAAGAAGAAATTAATAATTAGAAAACTGAATATTGGATAACAATTAACAGGAGAGATTATTTACATAGTCTCTTTTATTATGAAAAAATAAGGAGGATAACAGTTTAGTGGAAAAAAATAAATTTGTAACTGACCTTTTGGGAAAGCTTGACCGAAAGAAAACTCAAAAGCAGATAAATGCTGATATCAAGCAGATCGAGAAAACAATTAACATGTTACGTATCATAGGAATGTTCGCAAAAGGTGATACAAAAGAGAATCTGAATGCTTACATAAAGTCGCTCCAATCACAGTTAAACCATGTAAAACTTACATTTAAGATTGACAGCAAAAACTTGAAAAATGAAGTTGATAAAGCATTAAATAATGTGTCATTTAAAGATATTGATGCACTGAATATTGATGAAAATAAGATAAAGATAAAAGTAGAGAAGATAATTGCAGATACAAAGGCATATGTAGAGAAAAACCCTATTTCAGTTGGGATAAATTATGAGGACAGGCGTGGCAAATTAGATAATGAACCTACAACTTATTTGAATAAACATTCAAAGAGTGAAGGGGATGACGAGCTTTTGAAAGAAGCCGAAAAAGTCAAGGAGATGAATGACGCAATCAATGAAAAGAAAAGCCATAAGGGAGAAGTGGGAAGGAATTCAGTCTTTGATAAGTTAAAAAAAGGAGCGAACTTTCTGGCAGGGGGACTTAAAGATAGGTTAGTAGATGCAGTGATTACAGAGGCCATTACAGCTTATGATAACTGGATTCACAGAGTAGAAAAAGCAAACCAGGCAATGGATGAAGCCGTTTCAGAGTATGACTTGGCAAAATCCAGCATAGAAAGCATCAATTTAGAGTTAACAGAACATAACAATAAAATTAATGAACTGTTATCTAAAGACAAACTTTCCTATACCGAAAAGGGACAGCTTAAGGATTTACAGGCTATCACAAAGGAACTCATGATACAGCAGGATATTGAGCGCCGGCGTGCGGACAAAGCATCAAAAGAAGCGACAGAAAAGACAATTGATGCATATGAAGTACGGTACGGAAAGTATGATAAAACGAGGGAAGAACTGAAACAGAAGCTTTCAAATGAACATTTAATCATGCCTGAAAGTGAAGATGATATCCTTGGGAATATTACAGCATATGTACGTACAAAAGAACTCTTAGAAAAATCCCAGAGGGAATACCAGGATGTGATGCAGGCCGGCGGAGACACAAGATGGGTCAAAGATGATATCTCGCACAATACAGAAGTTTTGGAAGATATTTCACAGGTGCTTGGTGGCAATATCTCTGACCTTCAGGAAAAACGTCTTGCGCTGGAAGAAGAATATAATAAGGCAGTTGAAAATCGCCAGACTGGTATCGGCGTCCTGACACCTTATGAGCAGGATGTTATCTCCACATATGAGTCTATATATGATATGATCAAAATGGTGTATGAATATACCAGCCAGAATGAATGGAACAGTATGGAGGTCACGGATATTCTCAATACAAAGGGAATTGAAAAGACAAAAGAAGAGCTTATAGCAATGTCAAATGCTGGTGAACTGACACCAGAAACTCTTGCCGGGTTTGCGAACTTAAATCGTGCAATACAGAACAGTGAATTGGTCTTTCAAGATGGACAGACCCTGGCAGAAGCATTCTGCAATGGGATTCAGGCATGTGCAGAAGCAGAGAAAGATATGGTTCAAAACCTAAGTGAGACAGATTCTATCATCCCAACTATCTCATCTTCCGTCCAGCAGTTATCAGCGCAACTGGCGCCGCAATTCGGAAAACTAGGAGAAGCATACCAGGCGATCTTTACAGATGATGGCTCCCTTGATGCGGTAGACAATGCCATGCTTGAAGAACTCCGAAAAACATTTGCTGATATCGAGGAAGAAAATGGGGTGGCATTTTCCCCGTCCCTCCTTAATCCATTCTTTGATACCCTTACCAACAAAAGCTCTACATTAGAAGATGTGCAAAAGGCTTTCGATAACCTTGCGACTGCATATTTCTACAACACTGATACACTGGAATATCTAAATGAAGAAACTGCAGATGCCATTGAAAAGCAGTTAGAGGAAATGGGCGTACAAAATGCTTCTGAAGTAGTGACTAAAGCGTTAGCCGTAAAGACAGAAGAGCTTGCCGTTGCAAAAAAATATCTTGCGCAGGAAGGGAAGGAATTATCAGCAGCATCCCTTGATGATGCAAACGCATTTATACTGGAACAGATTGAGGCAGGCAATTGTAGTGAAGCGCTTGCGTTATTGCAGTTAAAGAAAATGCTTGTAAATGGAACGCTCCTTGATGCAAACACGGATATCAATAATGTACTCTCATTGGCTAAAGCGGCAGGTGTGGCGGTAGATTCATTAGGCATACTTGCTAATCTAAAGGCGGAATTTGATTCTGCCAAGGCAAGCGGTCATTATTTGACTGCAGCTGTCTTAAGTGGGAAGATAGCCATTTATAAAGCACAGATTGAAAGCGAGATTGCCAACTTTAATCCCGTAGGAGTGAAATTTGGCAATTTTGGAGGCGGTGCATCCGAAGCTAAAAGCGCCGGGAAAGATGCAGGGAAATCCTACAAAGACGGCCTTAAAGAAGAGCTAAGCGACCTTGACGGCGTTATCTCCGGCATTACAGGCAGAATTGACGACCAGATAAGCGTAATCAAAACACAGAAAGAAGCCGCGCTGGAATCCATTGACGCACAGATAGAAGCGCTGGAAGAACAAAAATCCCTCTTAGAAGAACAGAAGAAAGCATTAGAAGAAGCCCGTGATGTAGCAGTTGACGCCCTTGAAGATGAAAGGGACGCAAGAATTGAGGTCATTGAACAGCAGAAGAAACAGCTTGATGAACAGATAAAACTTATCGAAAAGCAGATAAAAGATAAGGAAAAGGTCATTGACAGAATTCAGGATGAAATTAAGTCCATGAAGGATGCCAATGAGCAGCGAAAGAGGCAGATTGACTTACAGAAAGCCCAATATGAATTAGAGCGTTTACAAAACCAGAGGACGATATTCCAATATTCAAAAGAAAAAGGAATGCACTATGTTGCGGATGACAGTAAATTATCTGATGCCAAAGATAAAGTAGACAATGCAAAGCTTGAGATTGAAATTGCCAATAAAGAAAAGCAGATAGACCTGATTGAAAAAGAGATTGGCCTGCTTAATGAGAAAAAGGACGCCATCAGTGAGCAGATTAGCTTACTGGATGACCAAATAGAAAGAATCAACGAGTTTTACGATGATGAGATTGAGAAAACGAAGGAACTCTATGACGGGCAAATTAAAGCGATAGACATCCAAATAGAAGCCATCGACAGGCAGATAGAGTCCATCCAGAAGCAGCGGGAACAGACAGAGCTGTATTATGAATCGATGATAGAAAACCTTGAAAAGTCCAAAACCAGATATCAGGAGCTTACAGAGATTCTTGGGCAGGCTGAACTGTCCGCTAAATTAAAGCAGTTAGGAATTGACGAGGAAGCGCTCCTTAACGGCTCTGAAGAAGAGTTTGAGAAGATGAAAAATGCCTATATGGGTGTTGTCTTCAAGCTCAATGAGGGAAATGCCGAAGTGTTGTCAAAGCTCCAGGCATTATCAGGGTATGAAGGGACAGCTCCTGTAGTTTTGACAGATTCCAATGCTAAGCTAGATGAAATGAATGGCAAGCTTGACCAGTCAAACCGGAGTGTGGAAAACATAAACAGTTCCCTTGGAGAGACAGCAACAAGCACAGGAACGGTTGCGGCTAATGTAGGGACTGTCTCTGACAGCTTAAACCAGATGCCTGACAGTCAGAGCGTAAAGGATTTATCCGGCGCGTTTGATGCGCTTGCCGATTCGATTGGCAAAGTTGCAGACGCATTAGGCATAAGCGGAGATTTGCCAATCAGCTCCATTACACAGGCATTGTCAGATTTGAAGGCAACCACATTAGGCAGTGAGTCGGAGGGGATTATTGGACAGTTCGCCTTGCTGGAGTCTGCCATTGTGGATGTTACAAATGCCATAGGGCTGTCTGGAACGGAGAGTGTGAACAGCCTGACGCAGGCGGTTTCAGGGCTTAATGGCATCAGTCTGGATAAAAGCGTCATATCAAAGTTTGACAACTTTAAAACAGCCGTGATGAATGTTGTTTCTGCCATTTCAGGCGGCGCATCAGACGATGGAGCGTCCGATTCATCTGGCTCCGGCAAAGGCAGTGGCGAAGGCGGCCTTAAAGGAGCTATTAAAGACATCAAATCCGCCACAGACAAAGCGTTAGGAGGCGGCGGGAGACAAGGCGAAGGATTAAAAGGCGGCAAAGGCGCAATCGACAAATTTAAACTGTTAAAGACAGCCGTTGCCAGTGTCGCCTCTTCTATTGGCAGTGAAGCGGATGAAAACGCTGAAGGGGAAAAGGGCGACACTCTTATTGGGTCCATTGACAGCCTTAAAACGTCTATAAATGACACTCTGGGGGAATCTGGAGGAAATGGCATCATTGGTAAGTTTGAGCAGTTCAAACAGCCAATACAGGAAGCGCAGAGCCATGTGGAAGGAATATACGAAGGGCTGCAAGATATTAATAATGAGAAAGTGGAATGCACTATCAAGGTGAACATTGAGAAAAACGGTGAAATTCCACTGTACGCGGAAGGGCTCCTTGGCAATATGAACCTGGAAAGCGGCGAATACAACGCAAAGTATGGCAGAGCAAATGCAGAAGGTACGGGTAAATATAAAGGACTTTCAAAAGATGAAAAGAATGCTTTAGTGTCTGAATACGGGCAGACTGAAATGACGGTGCTGCCAGATGGGAATACCATCATCACAGATGAACCTACAATGATGGACTTGCCGAAAGATACGGTGATCTTCAATGAAGAACAGACAAAAAAGATACTGGACAACAAGATAGATGCCAGTGGGAATGCCCGTTCTTACAGCCCGGCGCCAGTTAATGTCAATACTGGAAGAACTGATGTAAGGCGTAATAATATTAAAGAGCTTACCGCTATAGAATACATACGGGAACTACAGGGAAGACACCAGGCTAATGATAAAAATGTAAAGCCAGGGGAAATAAATGTAGAAACTGGAGGCCCGGAAAACAGATATAGTGATAAGTTCATAGAAGATGCCTTAAAACAAATAGTAAACCCGGTACATATAGTAACTGAGCATATGGAGAAAATGGCAAGTGGGGCTGAACAGATACGCAATATGAACAATGTTGGCAATATCTTTAATAATAAGAATGTGCAGCAGCCTGTTACAGTACAGATTGGCGATATTAACCTTACAGGTGTTCAGGATGTAGATGGATTAGCATATGCCATCAAAACCCAGCTTCCGGGCAAAATGTCACAGGAATATTTCAAAAATTAGGAAAATTTGTTATGTCACATTCAGGGAAAATGGATGTGGCAGTCTAATAAGAAAGGGGATATTGTGAAAAAATTTCACAGACAAATTTGTGCTGACGCCCCAATTTGCAGGTGTTGGCAGCATGGAGGATTACAATGAATAAAGATAATATGGATGCAGTCAATATATTGTGTGAAGAAATACTTAAGTATATTAATAGGGCAGCAAAGGAAAAAGTGAAAAGTGATGTTACCTACAGGTCCATTATAAGAAACATTACCCCAAAAGGATATGTAGTATTAGACAGGGCTGGGGGGGAACGGACGGTACAGTGCGGTATTCCGGGTGTTGATTTAAGGGTCGGGCAGGGAGTATGGGTAAAGGAGCCTATGGGACGTCTGAATGATATACATATTTGTGGAGTAATAGTAAAAAATCAAAACTACAATGAAAGTGTATAATCATGTGGATATTGGCAGGATAAAAAGGGAATTGGAAAAGCGTATGTGAAATTATGGGTATGTGAAGAAAACCAATTAAAAAGAAATTTCCAAAACCTCTTGATTTTCCTATATTTCCATGGTATTCTACCAAATGTAAATAAAGAAAAGTTCTTCGGGGCAGGGTGAAATTCCCTACCGGCGGTTATAGTCCGCGAACCATGAATTTCGGGCGCTGGTTGCGCCAGGCAAAGGAAATGGCTGATTTGGTGAAATTCCAAAACCGACAGTATAGTCTGGATGAGAGAAGAAAGTGGCTGTATGGATAATACAGTCATAGGTAAAGCATGGAAACAGAAGCTATTTTTATTTATGAGGACTGCTTTTGTTACAGGGCCCCGGATGTTCAAAATGGACATTCGGTTTTTTTATGCTTTCAAAGAAGAACCTTTCTGAAAATCTGGCAGGAGCCAAAAACCGCAGAGCGGAAGAATTTTTAGGAGGATGGATGAATGAATAATGGTTTATGGTCAAATGTAATTGAAAATGCAGTATTTGTACTGGTGTCAATTGGAATTGCAGCGGCGCTTTTTCTGATTGCGTACCTTGCGGAAAAAGGAATCAAAAAGAGAAACAAAGACACAGAGAGAGTTTTAAGCACACGCAAAATTGCAATTATCGGTGTGTTTTCAGCCATCGCGGCGGTTCTTATGCTGTTTGAGTTTCCGGTTCCTTTTGCCCCTTCATTTTATGAGTTGGACTTTAGCGAAATACCGGCGCTTATAGGCGCTTTTGCCTTCGGACCTGTGGCAGGTGTTATGATAGAATTTTGCAAAATACTGCTGAAGCTTTTTATGAAAGGCACCAGCACTGCTTTTGTGGGGGATTTGGCGAATTTTGTAATTGGATGCAGTTTTATCCTTCCCGCATCCATTATCTATATGTTTAAGAAAACCAAGGCCTGTGCAATTGGGGCATCGGCAGCAGGCACAATGGTTATGACAGTATTTGGCACAATGTTTAATGCTATTTATCTGCTTCCCACTTTTGCTACATTGTATGGAATGCCGCTGGACGCCATCATAGGGATGGGGACTGCAATCAACAGCCATATTACCAGCGTGACCTCCCTGGTTATTTTTGCAGTGGCGCCCCTTAATCTGCTGAAAGGCGGCAGCGTATCTTTGATAACCATGCTGGTGTATAAAAAGCTGAGCCCGATATTAAAGGAAGGAACAATCAGTCAAAAGAACAAAACAGCGGAACTGGTAAAATAGCGCACAAAAGGCAGAGTCAGAAATCACAAGAAAATAATTATGCCGTAAATGTCAGTGAAATACAGCAGCCCCCCATAAAAGGCGGGGCTGTTTTCGTATCTATATTATAATAATAGTAAATGCCTTTTAAACCAGCTTCAGGCAAGAAGGGAGGAGTATTATGAAGAAAAAAGTGATAGCGGCATTTATGATTGGTGTGCTTGTAATGGGAACTTTAAATGGGTGTGGAAGGGGCGGAGAGGGCGCCGGTTTTTCTGGTGCGCTTTCCAGCACAAAAAATGAGGCGGAAGAAGGGTATGATAGCGGTTATGCCCAGGATGCACCGGCGGAAGAGTGGAAAGGAGAAACGGAAAAAGGGGAAAGCTATGCGGATTCCTGCTATGATTTCGGGCCAAAAGCGACTGGCGGTGAAGAGTATAGCCAGTGGGAGGAAAAAGGTTTTTCTTCTGTTATGAGCGAACCGCTCTCTACTTTTTCTGCAGATGTGGATACTGCTTCTTATAGCAATCTCCGCCGGATGATCCGGCAGGGTTATTCCCTTGCGGACATCCCGGACGGGGCTGTGAGAATAGAGGAAATACTTAACTACTTTTCCTATGATTACAAAGAACCGGAAGGAAGCGAGCCTTTTGGAGTGACGGCACAAATTGGTGCATGTCCGTGGAATTCTAAGGCCCAGCTTTTAATGCTTGGCTTACAGACCCAGAAAATTGACTACGCGCAGGCTCCGCCGTCAAATATTGTGTTTCTTCTGGATGTATCCGGCTCCATGGGGGATTCTGATAAGCTGCCCCTTTTACAGGAGGCTTTTGGAATGCTGGCGCAAAATCTTACAGAAAAAGACAGGGTTTCCATTGTCACTTATGCCAGTGAAGATAAGGTGGCGCTTGAAGGGGTAAGCGGTGATAAGACCACTAAAATACTAAGAGCTTTAAATTCTCTGGAAGCAGGGGGAGGAACTTATGGAAGCAAGGGAATTGAAAAGGCCTATCAAATTGCAGAAGATAATTTTATTACTGGTGGAAATAACCGGGTAATTTTAGCTACAGACGGGGACCTGAATATTGGAATGACCACAGAGGAAGAATTGGAAGAGCTGATAAGCGAAAAGAGAGAGTCAGGAATTTTTCTGTCTGTGCTTGGATTCGGGTCAGGAAATATCAAGGACAATAAAATGGAAACCCTTGCAGATAGAGGCAATGGCAATTATGCTTACATAGATTCTCTTAGGGAAGCCAAAAAAGCGCTGTCGGAGGAAATGACAGCCACCTTGCTTACGATTTGCAAAGATGTCAAGCTGCAGGCAGAGTTTAATCCGGCGGTGGTGGAAAGCTACCGGCTGATTGGCTATGAAAACCGCAGACTGGAAAAAGAAGATTTTGAGGATGATGCCAAAGACGCTGGTGAAATTGGTGCAGGACATCGGGTAACAGTTATGTATGAGCTGATTTTAAAGGAACCGCTTCCGGCAGTAAGCGGGGAAGAAATAGACGGACTGAAATATGCAGATAATTATAGGGAGGAGCTTCGCGCATCCGGTGGATTGAACAGGGCGCTGGAAGAAGAATGGCTGACGGTCAGCATCCGCTATAAAAAGCCCGCAGAGGATGAGAGCAGCCTTTTGCAATACCCTGTCAGCTTTGATAGCTATGAGGAAAATCCTGGTGATGACTTTAAATTTGCGGCGGCGGCAGCGGAGTTTGGCCTTTTAGCTTCCCATAGCAGTTACCCGGAGGATGCCTCTTTAAAACATGTGTTGTCAGCGCTTAAAGGAATAGAGCTGGAAGATGAATATAAGGCAGAGTTTGCAGATTTGGTGCAGCAAATAAAGGACAATGAATAAGCCTGCTTGACCAATCAGGCAGAAAACGTTATGATAATAAACGGACTGTCCGGGGAAACAGGTGAGAATCCTGTACGAGCCCGTCGCCGTGAAGCATAGAAGCAATTGTCTGCCTTACCCAAAGCCACAAGACGGAAAAGAGCCATTGGATAACCCAAGAAGGCTGGCAGGCATAAGTGCCAAGTCGAAATATCCGGGCATTCCAAACCTCATATGATAGAACATTGTGTGGAAAATCCACAGCTTTGCTCTGACTGCGGGCGCCGGTTTTGAGTGTGTTTCAAACATGCTCTGATGAGGTAAAAAATCAAAGGAGGCAAGTATATGCAAATGAAAAGTGGTAAAAAAATATCGTCGTTCATCCTTTGTATGATGCTGATTGTGGCTATGGCATTTTCTGCAACAGGTTGTAATGGCAGCGCTAAAAAAGAGGCATCTTCTGGCGGGGAGGCAAATGAAGGTGTCCGGACAGATGGAACTGTGCTGGGGGAAGGCAGCATGAAGTTTACCTTTGCTGTGGTGGATAAGGATGGAAACGAAACACAATTTGAAATCCATACAGATAAAGAGACAGTTGGAGAAGCGCTTCTATCTCTTGATTTGATTGCAGGAGATGAAGGAGAGTATGGTCTTTATGTAAAGACAGTAAATGGCATTACAGCCGATTATGAGACGGACGGCATGTACTGGGCGTTTTACATTGGCGGTGAATATGCCCCCACAGGCGTTGACGCCACAGCTGTTACAGAAGGGGAAACCTACGCCTTTAAGAT
>CAMUHA010000126.1 GCA_947088515.1 uncultured bacterium | reverse complement strand
CAAGTTGAAGTGCCTGCCATATCCCCTGATTTCCTGTAAAAATTCTTGCAGGCTGAGAATATTTGTGGTATATTAGTGTCAAGTTGCTTGATTTTCGGTTTTCTGGTTAAAAACAGGCCCGTCCT
The DNA here is from genome assembly GCA_947088515.1 of uncultured bacterium. GTDB lineage: Bacteria > Bacillota > Clostridia > Lachnospirales > Lachnospiraceae > Suilimivivens. The sequence continues at coordinate 9,989 of CAMUHA010000126.1, read as the reverse complement.
TATCCAATTTTGCTGTTTTCGCAGCAGTTTTTTCATAGGACTAAATCAGCGGAAACCCTTGATTTTACTGGCTCCTTGCTAACTTGACACTATATTACCATACGCCCCCACCCTTGCATTCGGATACTCTCTCTCCCCCCTAATTGGTTTCGCCCCTCTCCGCAAATAAGCCTTCACCTTCTCCCCATATAAAAACGCATCATTCCCCCTTACGACCCCCCACTCCATCATAAGCGCTGCACCTCCTGTTACAAAAGGTGTGGCAAAAGATGTTCCTGAAACCTGTACAAAAGTATTGTCAGGACCTATAGTTGCAATGTTCACTCCAGGCGCTGCAATATCTGGCTTAACATTCCCCTGAAGAATTCTTTCTCCAGAAACACTTTTTAAAGGATATCCCCTGCCTGAAAAGTCTGCATAAGAATCATAAACGGTGTCATAAGCTCCCACCGTAATGACTTTAGAGGCCGTTGAAGGTATTGTCAGCGTTTTATCAGGCGTGGGAGTAAAAAAACGGGTAGACGTATTTAGCGCCACACTGCTTGGCAGATAAAAATCATAATTACCCGTCACGGTTTTCACTGGATAGAGATAAAACGTCCAGATACCCTGATTAATATAATTCCCTATCGGTAAAAAATCAAAATAAATTTCCTGATTAACAGAATAAGGGGACGGTTCTCCTACATAGATAAGTATCCTGGTTTCCTCTAAAACAACGCTTTTTCCTCCTGTGCTTAATAAGTCCACTTCTGTTTCTCTTCCTCCCGGAGAAACCAACTCTATTCTAAAAACATCTGTATATTCTTTCCACAACTGAACGCTGACTGTTCTCTGGTAATTTCCAATACTAAGCTCTATTTGGCGAACCCCTTCTGATTCTGCATTCATTTTAAAGCTGCCTGCCACATGACCCCCTGCCGCTCCTTCATTTCCGCTTCCCACACAAACCACACACCTTCCAATTTCCGCCACATTATCCATATAACGTTCAACCAAAGAAGTTCCATCATGGGAACCATAAGTGTTTCCAAAACTTAAATTCACCGCAAGAGGCATCCCCATTTCCACTGCCTTTTTCACAGCATATGTCATTGCCCTCATCAGCTCCGTAGTTCTGGGAAAAGAATCAGGATCTGGAATCCCCATTTTTACAACCAAAAGCGCGCTTTCAGGCGCCATCCCCTGATATTGCCCTTCCAAAAGCATTCCACCGGCTGCCGCTATTGCAGCTACGGATGTCCCATGTCCTGTGGAATCAATGCTTGGAACAATACGTTTTGGCATAGCGCTTCTCAACGCAGCGTCAATTCTGTATTTGCTGAATTCCACTCCTGTTTCAAAACCTTCTGGAGGAGCGGCTTTTCCGGCAAATTCTCCAGCTTCCTCTGGCAGCATACGATTCACCTGTTCCGGAGTCAGCGTCTGGTCCCACAAAAACTGGATTCTTGTGTTTCCCTGATTGTCTCTGAATTCAGGACTCTCAAAATCTATCCCCTCTTGTGTGCAGCAATTGCAAAAATTTTCCCCTGTTAATAAGGGGGCATCAGGCATGATTTTTCAAACACACTCTAGGAAATTATTCCTTGATGTGATAAGATATTATCGAGTAAAATACAATTGTTATAAAGGAGTTTTACCATGAAGAAATACCGGAATTTAAAACAAAAAATCATTTTTTATGTGATGTCCGTATCTATTTTTCTTACAATATTGGTCATCACAATCATGACTGCAGGCAGCATACGCGCTACCAACACCACATTATTAAATAATATGGAGGTTACAGCCAGAATTGCTGCACAAAATATCAGTTCCAATCTCCATCTTCTGGCTGAACGAATATGTAATTTTTCCACAGAAGAAGTCTTTACAGACACCAATTCCACACCCGCCCAAAAGCAGGAGCGTTTTGATGAAATTAAGCTTCAGATAGAATTTGTCTGGCTTTCGGCATATGACCAGTCTGGCAATAAGATTTTAGGAGATGAAAATGCACCTGTTTCTGTTGCTGACACTGGATATTTTTCCCTGCTTACAGAAACCGGAAATGTTGTTATTGGAGAGCCTTATTATGATAATGAAGTTCTGCAGCTTTGTGTTGGCGCACCCATAACCAATGATGCAGGCGTTACCGCTTATCTTATTGGAAGCTACAAATATGATATATTAAACGATGTATTAAGCCAGCTGGTTATTGGCAATACAGGAAGCGCCTGCATTTTAAATGAAAATGGCGATATCATCGGCGACCGTAACCCACAAAATATCATAGACCAGAAGAATGTTTACAATATGTATTCTTCCATGGAAAACCAGAAAAATTTTGACAATGTAATATCTTTCCAAATTGATTCTGCTCTTATGAAGCTGGATACTGGACACTATTATACAGGATATTCTCCCATTCCCGGTACCAACTGGACATTGTTTTTATATGCGCCTCAAATTGAGTTTATGGGAAAGGTTTATATCTCTATCCTGCTGTCCGTTTTTTTATCTACGGTACTGCTTTTAACTGCTGCTGCGATAATTATTCCAGTTTCCTATAGGATTTCCAATCCAATTTCCGCTGCAACCAAACGGCTTCAGGCTCTATCTAAAGGCAATTTAAGTGAAAAGGTCATTCTTTCAGACAGCAATGATGAAACTGCCATTTTAACCAAAGCGCTTTCTGAAACTATTACCAGCCTCAAAGGTTACATACAGGATATTGAATCCTGCTTAAGCTCGCTTTCCGGGGGAGATTACACAATACATATTCCTGACAGTTTTCATGGAGATTTTGCCTCTATACAAAAGTCCCTTGACAATATTACCAATGCTCTCAACCGCACTATGATGCAGATGAACCGTTCTTCCTCTGAGGTTTCTGACTGCGCCCAACAATTGTTGGACGGCTCGAGAGAACAATCAATACTGCTGAATGATTTAGAAGACAACATGGCTGCCATCACAGCTTCCATTGAAAAAAATAAAGATAATGTTATCCAAATTGAGCAGTGCGCAGAAATGGCAGGACAAAAGACCACTCTTGGAAGTGACTGTATGCAGAATATGCTTAATGCCATGTCACAAATTCATGATACTGTGAACGAGATTTCCAAGGTTAGTCTGTTAATTGAAAATATTTCCAAGCAGACTAACTTACTTTCTCTTAATGCTTCTGTGGAAGCGGCAAGAGCCGGAGAAGCCGGGCGGGGGTTTGCAGTCGTTGCAAGTGAAATCAATGAGCTCTCCGATAAAACCGCAAATGCCCTGATGGAAAGCGGAAACCTGATTTCCAAATCTACAGAAACCATTCAGGCTGGTCTTGAAACCGCCGCCCTTACTGCCCAGACTTTTCAGGAAATTGCTGACCTTACCATACAGTATCGGAATATTTCCAGTGTATTGTCCGATACTGTAAAGCAGCAGACGGATGCCGTTGCCCATGCCAATGACCGTCTTGCCACGCTTCAGAACATTGCAGCAAGAAATGATTCAATGGCTGCAAAATCCCTGTCGCAAGCCCAAAGCTTAAGTAATTATGTTAAAAAAGTAAAAATAAAAGATTATATATAAGCGTTATATTCCTGTTTATTTAGAGTCTTATGCCAAAATCTTAAAAGTTATTTAATGAATTCCTTGTTAACAGGTATATGAACAAACGGAGGTTTATAAATGAAGAAACAAATATGTCTGGGATTACTGCTTGCCGCGTTATGCCTTGGCGGCTGCAGTTCCTCTTATACAATGAAAGATGGTTTTTACACAGCAGAAATGTCTGGCTATTCTCATGGATGGAAAGAATATATCTGCATTATGGTCAAGGGTGGCAAAATTGTTTATGCAGAATTTAATGCCAAAAACCCAAGCGGTTATATCAAGGCATGGGATAATGCTTACATGGCAAATATGCTCACTGATGCTGGTACCTATCCCAACGAATACACCCGTTATTATGCTTCCCAGCTGGTTGAAAAGCAAGACAGCAGCAAAATTGATGCCCTAAGCGGTGCAAGCCATTCAGGCGGAAACTTTATAAGATTATCAGAAGCAGTGATTAACCAGGCCCTTCAGGGCAATTCTTCTACAGCTGTTGTGGAAATAGCAGCAGAAGAAACAGATAAATAAAAATATACACTGCAAAATAAAAGATAAGGCACAGGAAAAATCCCGTGCCTTATCTTTTATTTTTGATTTATTCTTAATATTTTCCAAAACCATCGCCCAGGGAAATCACCTGTTCATTATAGTCATCCATTGGAATAGAGGAAGAACTTCTGTAAGAAGGAGTACTTCTGCCCCCGCCCATATTCGCACTTCCTGCCCCTAAATTATAAATAGTAAGCATATCGCGCATTCTGGATGCCTGATTGGAAAGTTCTTCACTTGCTGCTGCACATTCTTCACTGGTGGCAGAGTTGGTCTGTACCACTTGCGACACCTGGGAGATTGCCTGTTCAATCTGTGCAACTGCTGTTGCCTGATAATTGGAAGATTCTGCAATACCGTTAATAATCATTTCGCTTTCCTGCACAACTTTGGCAATGGCATCCATAGCCTTTGCTGTATCGTCTGCAATCTTAGAGCCTGAATTAACCTTCAGAATAGATGCCTCTATCAGTTCTGCTGTCTCAGCAGCTGCTGATGCGCTCTTTGCCGCAAGGCTTCTGACCTCTTCCGCAACTACTGCAAAGCCTTTACCAGCATCTCCTGCCCTTGCTGCTTCCACTGCAGCATTTAATGCAAGAATATTAGTCTGGAATGCAATATCGTCAATTACCTTAATAATTTTCGAAATACTTTCAGATGATTTATTAATATCCTGCATTGCAACTGTCATATCCTGCATCTGCTTATTTCCGCGTTTTACATCATCAATCGCCTTAATTACCAGACCTGCCGCCTCATTTGCTTCAACTGCATTCTGCCTTGTCTTATCCGCAATCTCATCAATAGATGCTGTAATCTCCTGTATTGCGCTTGCCTGCTGAGTGGACCCCTGTGCCAGTGCCTGGCTGGCGCTTGCCACCTGTGAAGAGCTGATTGTTACCTGTGCACCTGCATCACTGATATTGGAAAGAGCATTTAAGTTATCCTCCACCAGTTTCTTCAAGGAATTACCAAGCAGGTCATCTGCAGACTTAGGAACCACTGTGATAGTCAAATTTCCATTTGATACCTCTTCTGCAACCTTGGACTGATACTTAATATTTTCAATTACTTTATTATATTCATCTACAAGTTCGCCAAATTCATCATTGTTATATTTCACCATCTCAATATTTACACGACCGGCAGCAATATCCTTTGCCGCATCAGAGAGCTGCTTTACAGATTTTTCAATCACTCTGATTATAAGAATCGCAATTGCCACCGTAATTGAAACACTTACAACAGCAACCGCAAAGGTAAAAATAGTTGCATTTCTGGTATATTCGAGTTTTCGTGCTTCATCAGTAATCGCGGCTGCCGCTTTTGTGGTCAGATCACTGAATATCAGATTTAAAATCATAAAAAAAGTAGGAACAAGAAAACCAATTATTAACTTTGTTTTCATCTTCATGTTTTTCATTTCATATTACCTCTCAATCTTCCTCTAAAACCATATCATTTGCCTGCTCAGCAATTGACAAATCATCATCATTTAACAGTTTGTCAGGATCAAGCAATAATTTAACCGAATCTCCTACCTTACCAATTCCATATACATATTTGTGATGTGCCTTATCCACACGTCCAATCGTAGGAGGTGGCAGAATATTTTCTTCTTTTATCTCAACCACTTCCGCTATCTTCTCCACAATCAAGCCAACCACTGTAGACTTCACATTTATAACAATAATACATGTTCTGTCATTATACTCAAAAGGCTCCTGCTTAAAACGCAGGCGGACATCAATTACAGGTATAACCTTGCCTCTCAAATTGATAAGTCCTTTAATGTAATCCTCAGTTTCAGGAATTGCTGTGATAGCCTGAAACTGAATAATTTCATTTACATACTGGATTTTTAATCCAAAATATTCATTTCCTGACTTAAAAGTCATATATTTTTCTTTTTGTGTATCAAATTCGTTTGAATCAGCCCCAGTATCCCCTACCCTTTTTCTCAATTCACTCATTTCACCCATTGGCTAAAAGTTCCTTTCTCTTTTTATTATATTAATCCGCCCGGATCAAGTATTAAAGCAATGCTTCCATCACCAAGTTGTGTACACCCAGACAAACCTTTTACTTTTTTAATATATGAAGGAATCGGTTTTACAACAATTTCCTGTTCTCCAATCAGTTTGTCAACAAACAGACAAATCTTCTTGTCTTCCACTTCAAGAATCAGCATCATTCCATCTTCAACAGATTCCTGATATTCATGCAGCCCATACCATCTTCCTAAACGAATGACAGGATAACACTCTCCGCGGATCATGATATATTCATCACCATCTGGCTCATGAATCATCATATCTTCCCGCACGCTGACAAACTGCTTAATTACGCCTGTCTCCAGTACAAAAGAGGAATTTCCGGTTTCCATAACAATTCCATCTATAATAGCCAATGTAAGTGGAATTTTAAGGCTCATTATGGAACCAAATCCTGGACTACTGTCAATATCAAGCACACCGCCAATGGATTGGATGTTTTGAACCACTACATCCATCCCAACGCCTCTGCCTGAATATTCAGTAACCTGTTCGTTAGTGGAAAAACCAGCAAGCGTAATAAACTGGTAAACCTCTTTATCTGTATAAGCGGAATCCGGCTTACCATCTTCAAGAATTCCCTGCTTTCTGGCTTTTGCTAGAATTTTCCCTCTGTCAAGTCCCTTTCCATTATCTTCCACACTAATCCAGACCTTCCCGGCCTCTGTCCTTGCAGAAAGTGTAACCTTTCCTTTATCCGGCTTTCCACTTTCCACCCGTTCTTCGTTAGTTTCAATACCATGGTCAACAGCATTTCTTACCAAGTGCATCAGAGGGTCAGAAATGTGTTCAATAATGTTCTTGTCAACTTCTGTCTGTTCACCAATCATTTCAAATTCAATGTCTTTTCCTAATTTTCTGGAAACATCAAAGACAATACGGTTCATCTTCTGGAAGGTGTTCGTTAAAGGAACCATTCTCATGGACATAATAACATTCTGCAAATCTGTGGAGATTTTGGACATTTGGGCTGCCGCCTTATTAAAGCTGTTAAGGTTAAGACCAGGCACCTTTAAATCAGGATTCTGCAACACCACTGACTCTGAAATTACCAGTTCTCCAATCAAATCCATCAGCTGGTCCATCTTACTTACATTAACACTGATAAAAGAAGCTTTTTCAGTTTTACCGCGGTCCTTAGCCAGTGTTTTAGGCTTGCCTGGCGCCTTGGATTTGATAACAAAATCTCCTGGCGCTATCTTTGGCTTTTCAGGAGTCTGCTGCACTGCTGCTTTTTCATCCTGGGCAGCCTGGACTTTACTTTCAATTTCCTCCACACTGGATTCCAAATCAATCTGCATTTTCGGCTGACCAAAATCAAATCCCTGCAAAAACTCTTCCGCATGGCATTCATAAATATCAACCTGCTTGATGTCATATCCTACGCCAATCAGCTTACGGATTTCATCCTCATCGCATTGCGCCTGCAGAAGAATTCTGAATCCTTCCTTAATAATCAGTTCGGCGCTTGACTCATCTGAAATTATATCCTCCGGAGAATAGAGCAGATCCTCTGCCATCTCTTTTAAGGCATATACCGTTTTGTATGCATGTACATTCGCCATTTCCGTTTCTGGGAAAAAAGTAATATAAATTTTATAGAAACGGCTGGCGCTTGTTGCCACAGGCGCTATATAAAATTGTTTTGGCTCTACATGAACGTTTTCCGGCGGCGGTTCCACTCCCGCTTTTGTCACACCATTCTTGAGCATATCCAGAAACCGGTCAAGATTCGCTATTAATTCGCTGGCATCTCCATCAACAGGATCTCCATTACGAATTTTCTCCATTTCATTTGAGATAAAATCTTCTACCTCCAATACATGTTCCACCAGCTCCAGATGAGGCACATTTTCCGGATGGGATTCTCTTAGGTAGTAAAAGACATCTTCCAGCTTATGCGACACAGCCGTTATATTATCAAACATCATGATACCTGAGGATCCTTTAATGGTATGCATCGTTCTGAATATTTCATTTATGCTGTCTTCGTCAAAGCAATCGGCATCTTTCTGTTCAAGAACTCTTTCCTGCAGCTGTTCCAAGAGCTGTTCATTCTCAAACAGATACATGTCTAACATGCCTTCTGTGCTAAATTCCTCAGCCATATCCTTCTCCTTTCCTGCAAGTTCTAATAGGATCTTTTGTTATATCAGTTCCAGTTTCTGCAATGCCTGCTCAAACCGTCCCTGGTCAATAGGCTTGCCGGAATACACAGTGCATCCCAGCTCAAATGCCATTTTTACATTTTTTTCATCATTAAGCGCAGTCGTCATAATAACCTTTACTGCCTTATCTGAAGGTACATTTCTCTCCTTCTCAAGATTGCGGATACCAAGCAGAGCCTGATAACCGTCCATAACCGGCATCATGATGTCAAGACATACCAGGTCATAAGGTTCTTCATCTTCCAAAGCCATCATAAATGCGTCCACTGCTTCCATTCCGTCTACGGTTACATCACATTCCCCATACTTTGACAGGAAATTCACCATAAACTTCCTTGTTACAAAATCGTCTTCTGCCAGTAGAATTTTCATGCCTTTTTCTCCTTTATCATTCAATTTATCTCATTCTATTTAACAACGCATAGGTTCTTTCAGGAATTTTAGACAACTTCTCCTGATATTCCACTGCACCTATATCATACGCAACTTTAGGCATACCATATACTACACAGGTAGATTCATCCTGTCCTATAGTTCTAGCTCCTGCCTGCCTCATGGCAAGAAGGCCTTTTGCGCCATCTCCTCCCATGCCTGTCAAAATAATTCCCACCGCATTGGCTCCTGCCGCCTTTGCAACTGACTGGAACAGTACATCCACTGAAGGACAATGGCCATTTACCTTAGGGCCTTTCTTTATCTCAACCTGATAGGAGCCATTTATCTTTACCAGGTGCATGTGCATATCTCCTCCAGGCGCAATCAGAAGATGACCAGGCAAAACTCTGTCCCCTGTCCTTGCTTCCTTCACCTGGATACGGCATTGGTCATTCAGCCTCTTGGCATACATTTCCGTAAAGCCTGGCGGCATATGCTGTACCACAACAATCCCAGGAATATCCGTCCCATATTCCTTTACCACAGACAAAATGGCTTCCGTTCCCCCAGTAGAGGCTCCAATTGCCACCAAAAGGTCGTTTCCCTTTACAGAAAGCTGATGCTGTCCCTGCATCATAACCGCTTTTTTTATGTTGCCAATTCTGGCAGTGGACGCAATTTTTATCTTTACTAAAAGCTCATTTCTTATAAAATCTTCCAGCTGCTTCCGGCTGGATACTGCAGGTTTGGCAACAAAGTCCACTGCCCCTGCATTTAAGGCATCAAATACTTTATCGCTTAACGAACTGATTACAATAACAGGCAGAGGATACTGTGGCATCAGCTTCCGCAAAAATTCTATCCCGCTCATTCTGGGGAGCTCAACATCTAATGTCATAACATCCGGTTTGCAGGCTAAAATAGCATCCCTTGCCTCAAATGGATCCTTTGCAGTCGCCACTACCTGTATTGCCGGGTCTTTATTCAGATTTTGAACCAGCAACTCTCTAAATACAATAGAATCTTCTACTATCAATACCCTAATTGGCTGCATATGTTCATCCTATCCTTCCTTTTTTCTAAATATTGACGGCTGGATAATCTGAAACGGTGCATCGTCCCTGTCTAGGGTTTCCGTTGTACCGATAAAAAGATATCCTCCCGGCTCAAGAGTGTTGTACACCTTCCGAATCAGTTCCCGCTTAGTCTTCTCATCAAAATATATCATAACATTGCGCAAAAATATAGTGTGCAT
>CAMUHA010000125.1 GCA_947088515.1 uncultured bacterium | reverse complement strand
TCCTCTATATCCTATGACTATTTTGGGTTTTAATTTTTCGGTTATTACATTCATTATCTTAAGAAATTTCTCTTGAGTTAATCCTCCAAATGTATCTTCTACACATATCTCGTAAACGTCTATATCGCATATAAGTTTTAATAGTTTATGAATTTCTTCAATGTTATATAAACTTATACATTTTATCTGAATTATTATCTTTACTTCATACTTTTTAAAAAAATAACAAATTTCTTTTAATTCATTTATATTCATATTATATTCAAAAAAAACACGAATATATTTAATTCTATTTGTAAATTTTAAATTCTGCAATTCAAGCAAATTCCCCCGATAACTTAAAACATAAATATCTCTTTTATTTGGTAAGATATGAATCACTTCTTCTGTAGAATTAAAAATAGACCGTCCACTTTTATGACTATTTAACTCAAGTACACCAATATCAATTATATCAACATGTGTATTAACAATATCTGCTAGCAATGTCCTCAGTTCAATATCATTATCAGCAAAATGCCAATTATTTAAATATCCTCCTTCTTGAAATGTACAATCAAGAATCTTTATCATCTTCTTTTCCCTTTCACTTTAAATTTTTATTCAAATAACTCAATAGTTATTATTCTGGTATTTTTAATAATTTCCATAAACAGCGATATTACATGTATTAACTCACTAAAATAACTTCCACACTATTTTGCATATCACATATCATAGCTCATAAATCTTATACCTTATCAACCATTTTCTAATAATTCATCTTAAAGAGTCTCAATATAAAATTGTAAAACTATAACTAATTATTTGAACAGAAAGGCATTAATATGAATTAAGTAACTTTCTTACAAAAAAAATCTTTCATGAATATAACAATAATGTACTTAAATAATTTGTATTCTTTTATTTTCTCTCCACTCTACCACAATTTCCATGGAGCCCTTCTGTTCCCCCAAAGATTTTCTAAATAAGCCCTGTCATGAACAGTATCCATTGGTGACCAAAACCCTTCATGACAATATGCCATCATTTGTCCGTCACCTGCAAGTCTCTCAAATGGCATTGCTTCTAACATTTCACTTCCATCTCCCAGATATTCAAACACCTTGCGGTTAAAAACCATATACCCAATATTTACCCATGACTGGTCTTTTCTTGCCTTTTCCTTAAAGTTTAATATTTCTCTGGTTCCTTCATTGATTTTAATTGCTCCAAAACGTCCATCCGGCTTTACCACAGAAATAGTTGCCAGTTTTCCATGAGACCTGTGAAATTTAAGTAGGTCATCTATATTTATATTGCCCACCCCATCTCCATAGGTAAGCATAAATTCCTCATCGTCTCCAATATAATCTTTAATTTTTAATATTCTTCCGGCAGTCAATGTTTTCAAACCCGTATTAGCCAGTGTAATCTTCCATGGCTCTATATCCTCTAAATAGCTTTCCGTCTCCCGTTCACCCAGCCTGTAACTTGTGGTTCTGCGATATCTGTTATAATAAACAAAATAGTCTTTAATCATCTGCCCTTTATATCCGCAACAGACAACAAATTCATGGAATCCAAAAGAAGAATAAATCTTCATAATATGCCAGAGAATGGGATAGCCACCTATTTCAACCATTGGTTTGGGCTTACTTTGTGTTTCTTCACTAAGCCTTGTTCCCATTCCTCCTGCTAATAACACAACCTTCATAATTTACCACACTTTCCATGGCGCCCTGTTTTCTTTCCACAATGTCTCAGCTTCTACCTTCTTTTTAAAAGTATCTATCGCCATATAAAAATCATGATGCTTATAAGCCTTTACCTGTCTCGCCTGCTCCATTCGCTCCATACAGATACCTTCCAGGTCATCTCCACTTTGTATATAGTCATACACCTTTCTGTTAAAAATAAATGTACCCGCGCTCGTCCATATGTTATTACCCATTTCGTTTGGGCTTTGTTTTCCTAATAAATCCATATTTGAATCAATTGACAAAAGATGACTTCTGCCTGTGGGTTTGGCCACTACCGCCATACCCTCTACATTTTGTTTATAATACTCATTTATAAAATGCTGCACATTTATATTTGAAAGAACATCTCCATATGTAACCAGAAATTCATCTTCATCAATATAGTTTTTTACTAATGAAAGTCTGTCCCCTGTAGATGTATGTAACCCAGTATCCTTAATTGTTACATTCCAGTTTTCTGTTTTCTTTTTATGAATTTCTATCTGATTCGTTTGAAGATTGACAGTGATATCGGATTGATATAAATAAAAATCGGCAAAGTAATCTTTAATCATATTTACCTTATATCCGCCGCAAATGATAAAATCAGTAATACCATACGCACTGTAATTTTTCATGATATGCCATAAAATAGGCTTTTCCCCTATTGTAGCCATAGGTTTAGGCACACCTGTATTTCCATCTTCAATTGTACTTGCCTTTCCCCCTGCCAAAATTATAACTTTCATTGTTTTCTCCCTATTTAACCTTATAGTGACGCTCCTCCGTCAACCGGCAACACAACTCCTGTAAGATATGCCGCATCATCCGATACAAGAAACAAAGCAACCTTGGCAACATCTTCTGGTGTCCCAACTCTTCCTAATGGGATTCTTTCCTCATATATTTTGGGGTCTCTTCCATGCAAAATAGGTGTCAGAATTACACCAGGACAAATGCAATTTACCCTGATTCCCTCTTCTCCGTAGTTCTTAGCCAACATGCGGGAAAACTGAATAATTGCAGCCTTCGAAGCGCTGTAGGGGTATGAACGTCCTGTTGCATATGACTGCATACCTGCAATAGACGCATTATTCAAAATAACTCCTTCTGTCTCCAATAAATGTGTCTTTGCATACTTACTTACCAGAAAATAACCATTTACATTTACATCAAATGTCTCTTTCCACAACTCATAATCCTGTCTTTCAATCTCTATGGAGGGAAGCATCGTTCCAGCATTGTTAAACAAAATATCAATTTTGCCAAATGTATTAATGGTCTGCTGTATCATGGCTTTTACAGCCTCTTCTGAGGTTACATCACATGTGATAAATATTGCAGTTCCACCTGTTTGATTAATCTCATCTGCAATTGCAAGTCCTTTATCTGTACTTCTTCCACACAAAACCACCTTTGCACTATTTTGGGCAAAAAGCTTCGCTGTTGCAGCGCCTATTCCCGATGTAGCGCCAGTTACAATTGCCACTTTATTCTCTAATTTATTCATATAATTTTTATTCCTGTTCTATTAGTTCATGCAACTTATCTGCAATATTCTCTGCAGTCAGACCATAATAAGCCATCTTCTCATCATAAGTCCCGTAGTTTCTAAAAATTTCTTTGGGAAATGCCACTTGTCCAATTTGCAGCGCTTTTCCCAAAAACGTATCTATTACATCAGCTAGCAAAGTTCCCATATACTCTGGTTCACATATTAAGATTTTTCCATTATTATAATTTAAGGCCAGCGTTTCCTTGTCAAAAGGTTCCAGTGTTGTATAGTATAAAACCGTCACATCTTCATCCTTACAGGCTTTCATCACTTCATCCAGCATAATGGAAACCGCAATTACAGTAGCTTTACTCCCTCTTTGGATTACTTTAGCCCTGCCAAATTCAACATCAATATCATATGTTTTATTGGGATGGTCACTAATTCTAAAGAAAGTCGGTTTTCCATTACGGTATGTCTGGTCAAAAAGCTGTATAAACTCTTTTGCGGTTCCTGGTGCAATAAATTCACATCCAGGTATCTGCTTAATAATTGCCGCATCCTCTGCGCAATAATGGGAATATCCATACTTTGGATAATCAACTGCAGCTCCTGTACCTACAACATTTATCCCTAATTTTTGATATGCAAGGTCCATTTTTATCTGTTCCAGCGCCCGTTCAATCAAATATGGCTGTATTCCAAACACAGTGGGAATCAGTCCTTTTCTTGCCATTCCAGCCGCAATGGAAAACATGGCGTCTTCATAAATTCCCACATTGGTACATCTGTCCGGGTACTCTGAAAGCACATCTCTGATTGCCCACATACCAATATCTACCGTGAAAAAGGTAGTGTCAGATTCCTGTCGGATCATTTCGCCCACACGTCTCAAAAATGCACGTCTCAAAACTCATCTACCTCCTTCATCAGCATTACAAGCTCTTCATTATCCGGAGCTTTATGAAACCAAATATCATTTTCTGTCATGGTTTTACTTCCATAACCTCTCACTGTTTTGGCTAATACCGCCTTGGGACGACCATTACTTTTGTCCATTTCCCGCAGCGCCTTCTCTATTTCTGTCATGTCATGTCCATTTACTTCATATACATCAAAGCCAAAACCTGCAAGCTTTACATGAAAATCTCCCATATTGACCATAGCCCCTACAGAATTGTTGTCATCTATAATTACACATAAATTATCTAATTTTTTTGAACTGGCAAACAAACATGTTTCCCACATCGTTCCTTCACAAAACTCTCCATCACCTGTCAATACAAACACCTGCGAAGGTGATTTCTGTATTTTGGCTGCCATTGCAATTCCAGCCGCAAAGGGAAATCCATGACCCAGGGAACCAGCATTATTCTCAATTCCTCCATTAAATTTTGTAATATCTGTCTGAATGCAGAACCTGCTGTCAAAGTCCCCTATTTTCTCCATTTCCTCCATAGTAAAAAAACCTTTTTTTATTAAAACCGGAAATAACGCCAATGTTGCCTGTCCCTTACTGATAATGAAGTAATCTCTGTCCGGATCCTGGGCTTTTTCCGGATTCCAGTTCATTATCTTATCGTATATGGTCCAAATTAAATCCATACAGGAAAAAACACTCTGCAAATTACCATCCTGACATTTATGGGAAAGCTGCAAACTCATTTTTCTTAATTCCTTTGAAATTGTTTCCATTCTACAACCCCGCTATTTATGTTCAAAATATTCTCTCTCATATAAATCCGCTTTTTCTTTTGTATAGATAATTCTTTCTCTGGGTGGAATCTTTTTGATAATTCCATCAACATCCACTGGAGGAAGATTTCTTTCTCTGCCGTAGTAAGCGCCAAAATTAGGATTACAGTTATGTATCGCAGTAATATAATGCGGCATGGAAAATCCCCATGGACATATCTGATAAATATCCTGAAGATATTTGCTGTAAATCTCTATCATTGGTTCTGTCCGATAGTTTTTTCCCAATTCTTCATTCATATAACGTGCTATAAGTTCCAGATTTAAATTTCCGGCTCCCCGCCCTATACCGTACACACTGGCATCTACTATAATATCTCTCTCATATCCTGTATTAATAAAATCTACCGCTACCTGATATGCCTGCATCAGGTTATTATGTCCATGATACCCCAAGGCTATTCCATTAGGCATAGCTCTATCCGCAAGAGACATATAATGAAGCAGCGTTTTACTGCTCTGGGTTCCCCAACTGTCCACTACATAAATGGCAAGAGGATCAAGCTTACCGAAAGTTCTGACCATTTCTACAAATTCTTCATCTGAATACTGATCCACGCGGGCAGGCTGTACACAAAGACGATATCCTTTTTCTACAACACCTTTACAATACTCATACCCCTCCTTCATCATCCTTTTCCAGATAATGACTCTAATAATATCAAGCTCTGTGTTTGAAGTCTCTTCCAGCATTTCAAGAGGCAACGGATTTACCACCTCTATCATTGCTGCATATTGTATATTTTTCTTTTTATCCGGCAAGAGCGCTGATATCTGCTTTGCGTCATTAAACACAGTTCTGTCCTGCTGATAAGGTTCATTTTTAAGAAAACCTAATTCCAGAATATCTACATTGGTTTTTTCAAGTTTACTTATCATATCATCAATTGCTTTGGCACCAAACCGCCAGTCATTGATATATCCGCCATCTCTTAATGTACAGTCCAGCAAATGCACCTTTCCCATTTTTTTCCTCTCTATATTCCTTTATTTTCTTTCCAGCCCTTTTCTGACCAAATCTGCAATATCCTTACTTCTCAAGCCATACTGTTCCCGCAGATAGTCTTCATTACCAACCTGTCCAAAAATATCTTTGATGCCATTTTTCAATACAGTTACCGGATAGTGTTCCGCTGTTACTGATGAAACTGCATCTCCTAATCCTCCACAGATATTATGATTTTCACTCGTAACAATTATCCCTGTCCTTTTGGCAGAATCAATAATCAGCTCTTCATCCAAAGGTTTAATCGTAACCGGGTCTACCACCCGGACATTGATTCCTTTTTCTTTTAACAGCTTTGCAGCTTCAAGCGCTTGTGCCACTTGAATGCCAGAAGCAATAACTGTTGCATCAGTACCCTCTGTCAGTATTTTCCCTTTCCCTGTCTCAAATTCTTCATTCTGCTGATAAATATCTTTGACTCCCCGGCGGGCAGTTCTAAAATAAACTACCCCTTCATAGTCCTTAAGACTTTTAAGTAAATAGGAAAACATTGTTCCATCACTAACATCCACAATACAGACATCTGGTATCGAACGGTATAAGGCAACATCTTCAAAACACATATGCGTTCCTCCATTGTAGGTGGCAGAAATTCCTGCATCACTGCCAATTACCTTTATACCTTTTTTGGCGTACGCCGCCGAAATAAAAATCTGGTCAAAAACCCTTCTGCTTGCAAAGGGGGCAAATGTATGGATGTAAGGTTTAAAACCTGCAAGATACAGACCACACGCCACTCCCACCATATTTGCTTCCTGAATTCCGGTGTTAAAAACCTTCCCAGGATACTTCTTCCATAATTCCTGTGTTTTTAGAGAACCCATTAAGTCTGCATCTAGATACACAACCTTTTCATCTTCCATAAATAATTCTTCCATTGTCTCGTTGTATATCTGCATAATTTCTTTTTCAGGTAATTCTCCATTATATTTTAGTCCAGCCATTTTAAATTCACTCCCAGTTGTTCTGCCTGTGTCTCCAGCTCTCCTTTAGCCTGTAGATAAAGATTTTGACTAAATCCAATACAATGGTTATTTTTTATAGAAGAAACACAGGATACTCCATATCCCTTAATCGTATCAAGAATAATCATAGTCGGCTTTCCGTTTTTATATTCAATGGCATTTCCAACCGTTTCATTTATCTGAGTTACGCTTGAACCGTCAATTAGACAGGAGTTCCATCCAAACGCTTTGTATTTCTCTTTCACATCCCCTAATGACATTACCTCATCATTACTTCCATCAATCTGCATTTTATTCCAATCAAGAAACACGATTAAGTTATCCAGTTTATAATGCGCCGAAAACTGCACCGCTTCCCAGATTTGTCCCTCTGCAGACTCTCCGTCACCTGTAATACAGAACACTCTTTGATCTGTTTTTGATAATTTGGCCGCCAGTGCAAGCCCAGCCGCAATTGATAGGCCCTGTCCCAGACTTCCTGTGGTGGCATCAACACCAGGCACTTTTATTCTGTCACAGTGTCCGGGCAACATACTCCCCTCCTGATTTAAGGTACGAAGCATCTCATATGGAAAAAAACCTTTAAGTGCAAGAGCTGCATATAAAGCTGGTCCTGCATGTCCTTTAGAACATACAAGATAATCCCTTTCATGCCACTGGGGATTTAATGGGTCAACTCTCATATATTCATCATATAAAACAGCAAACAGTTCTGCCAAATCAAGACTTCCTCCAATATGTCCGCCTCCTTTGGCAGCAATTGCCGCCACAATCGCTCCCCGGATTTTCAATGCACTTTTTTTCAATTCCAGCTCTAAATTCATAGTCTTATGCCTTCCCTACTGCCTCTAAAATCACCTGCGCCATATAATCAATCATGGCATTTGTCATACCCGGATATACTCCAACCCAGAAACTATTGTTCATAATATAATCTGTTGCAGTAAGTTCTCCCACAACTCTATACTTATCTGTTCCCCTCATATCATCAAAACATGGATGTTTAATAATATTTCCGCTAAAAAGAAGTCTGGTCTGTACATTATGGTTCTCAATGGACATTACCACATCTCTTCTGTCTAAACCGCTGTTTTCTTTTAATGTTACAATAAATCCAAACCAGGAAGGTTCACTGTTTTTTTCCGGTTCCGGCAAAATAAGAACATCTTCTGCCTTTTTTAGTCCCAGATATAAACGCTGCCAGTTTTCTCTTCGCTTAATAATAAAAGCTGGAAATTTTTTTAACTGTTCACACCCTATAGCTGCCTGCATATCTGTAACCTTTAAGTTATAGCCTAAATGACTATACACATATTTATGATCATATCCTGACGGCAACTCGCCATATTTTCCATCATATCTGTGCCCACAAAAGTTATCCTGCCCGGATGCGCATACACAATCACGTCCCCAATCTCTGTAGCTTCGAATAATACGGTGAAGCATTGGATTATTTGTATACACGCATCCACCCTCTCCCATCGTCATATGATGAGGCGGATAAAAACTACTTGTGCCTATATCTCCCCATGTCCCAGTATAACGACATTCGCCTTCCAGAGTATACTTCGTCCCCAGTGCGTCACAATTATCTTCTACAAGCCACAGACCATATTTCTCGCAAAATTTCTTTACTGCCCGGATATTAAATGGATTTCCCAGCGTATGGGCGATCATAACCGCCTTTGTTTTTTCGCTTACTGCCTCTTCCAGTTTTGAAATATCTATATTGTACTCAGGAATTGTAACATCCACAAACACTGGTATGGCTCCATACTGAAGTGCAGGCGATATAGTCGTTGGAAATCCACAGGCGACTGTAATAATTTCATCCCCAGCCTTTATTCTTCTTTCTCCCAGCTCTGACGCTGTTAGAGCCATAAACGCAATTAAATTAGCAGAGGAGCCGCTATTTACAAGGCTTGCATATTTTACACCAATCCATTTGGCAAATTCTTCTTCAAACTGATCTGCAAATCTTCCTGATGTCAGCCAAAAATCCAGGCACGCATCTGTAAGCGCACACATTTCCTTTTCATCAAACACTCTTGAAGCATAACTAATTCTGTCTCCCGGCTCAAAAGATTCCTTCGTTTTTTTGAAATCCTGATAGTATTCTGTTATAAGCTCTTTGATTTTTGTTCTTGCCTCTTTTTCACTATTCCAGCTTTTCATTTTCTTCTCTTGCTCTCTCCCAATGATTTATTATTTCTTTATAGACTTCATGAACCTGCAATATGTCTTCTGGTACCCTGTCAAACCATTTTAGGTATCCTGGGTCATTTTCCTTTTTTTCTCCATTATTGATTTTATAATTTTCCAAAACACTGCAGTCATATAGTATTGCAAGATGATGTCCTCTTTCATTTGGATGTTTTAATTCTGTTCTACCTTTGCAAATAACATCCCTTACTGCTATGGGGCCGCCATTTACTATGACCTCTGCCCCAATCTCTTCCAGCGCTGTTTTTTGAATACGTTCCAACATTGTTTCTCCAAAACGTATACATCCGCCTGGTATGTGCCATCCTCTGCCAAAATACGGGTCGTCACGCCATGAAAGTAAAAGCTGTTTCTTCTCATTGGTAATCAATAAATCCACATTGGGAATAGGGGTCACAGATGAGACAAACAAAAATAATTCTTCCGGCAATCCCTGACTGTAATCACTTTTGACTTCTCTTAATATATTTGCATACTCTATCAGTTTATCTTCATGCGCCATCTCTGTTTCCTCTATAAGTTCTTGTCCTTATTTCAGTGCCAATAGAAAATATTTCAGACTTCTCTCCATACCAGATGACTTTGCCTGTATATTAAAACCCAGCATCTTCTCACTGCCCGTAAGATTTTTTTTACAGCTTTATTTTTTTTGTATGGATGTATATTGTTTATCTCTTCCATTGTAAATACCTGTTTCCAATCATTGGTATAATATTTCTCTATATAACTGATCTTCCTGTCCACTGCTTCTGCATATTGTACTTCCCGGAATATTCTTCCGAATATTTTTGTCAATAAATTTTTTGAATACAAGTACTCCCGTAAACAATAGTCTGCCTCTATCAAACTTAATAATGTATTTTTCTGGATACTTAAATTCTCTCCCTGCCGGTAAAAACCCATTACCTGCTCTGTCGCATACACACTATATCCTGACTTCATAAATATAAATCCCAGCGAGGCATCTCCAATAGGGTTTAACTTTT
>CAMUHA010000124.1 GCA_947088515.1 uncultured bacterium | reverse complement strand
ATTTAGCCGCTTCTTTGATCCCCTGTGTGGAAAACACAAACTCCTTACGCTGTTTCTTTTCCTCTTTTGTCTTTGCAAAGCAATATGGCTCCGGCCAGATAACCGCTTCCAGCAGGGCTTCCTCCTGCCCGTCTTTTTTTTTCAGCATATATCGCATTCCGTCCATACTGGCAGTATATTCTTCTTTTTTCACATAATTCAGAACATGAAAATTCTCAACGTCAATCATTACTGCACTCCTGCCCGTCTTTTTCTTCTGACCTTGCGGATAATTTCTGCCTGTACCCCTCTGACTGCTTCTGTGCGGAAAAATAATCTGCCAGTCCTCCAAGGGACTCTAAAAGGATTCTTGTTTCCTGCTCGTCAAACTGTACAAGCGCTGCTTCTATCATCTCCTTATGGAATTCCTGATGATGGCAAAAGGCTCTTTTTCCTTTTTCTGTCAGGGATAAAAGCACCAGACGCTTGTCTTCCTCGCTGCGCTCCCGCAGCACATAACAGGTCCGGGTAAGCCTGTCAATTGATTTTGTAAGGGTACCCATTGTCACAGACAGCTTCTTTGCCACTGCTGAACTTGTGGAAGGGTCTCCCATCCCAATCGCTTCTATCACGTGCATATCATTTACAGTGATATCTGTAAACTCCCCGGTAATTAATGCCTCCTGCTCAATGCCCATAATATCTCTGAACAGCTTTACCAGCAATGTATTCAGCGCTTTATTTAGTTCCATATTTACTCCATTCCAAAACTGGCATCCGGCTCCTTTTACCAGGTAAGAACCGCTGCCCCCCAGGTAAGTCCGGCCCCAAAGCCTGCCAGTGCTATTTTATCTCCTTTATGGAGCTTTCCCTCCCGGTTTACATTGTCCAGCAAAATAGGAACGCTCCCTGCAGAAATATTACCATATTTCTGCAAATTTGTGGGAAACTTTTCAATGGGCTGGCCAATTTTTTTTGCAATAGATTCAATAATACGCATATTCGCCTGATGCAGAATAAAATATTTCACATTACCAGGCTCCGTTCCTGCTTTGTCAAGAGCCTTAAAAACAGCCTCCGGCACTGTTCTTATGGCAAATTTATAAACCTCCTGTCCATTCATATGGGCATAATCCAGTTCCACACTGTTTTTTACAAAAAGATTGTTTACCAGTCTGTTATGACAGCTTAGAACATTGCCTTTGACACCGTCCGCGCCCTGCACAAGGCTCTCTATTCCCACATCGTCTTTCCTGACTATGGCCGCTCCTGCCCCATCTCCAAAAAGGACACAGGTGCTCCGGTCTTTCCAGTCCATCATTTTAGATAAAGTTTCCGCTCCAATAATCAGAGCTGTTTGCGCCATTTCTGTCTTGATATAAGCGTCTGCCAATGCTAATCCATACAAAAATCCGGCACATGCCGCATTAATATCAAAGGCAATGGCATGTTCTGCCCCAATTTCTGCCTGTACCTGACAGGCCGTAGAGGGAAAACACATATCTCCTGACACTGTTCCCACAATAATAAGGTCAATCTCTTCCGCCTTAACTCCTGCATTTTCCATGGCGCCTCTTGCCGCTTCCACAGCCATAGATGTGGTGGTTTCTTCCACCGCAATATGCCTTTCGCAAATTCCTGTCCGGCTTCTGATCCATTCATCTGTGGTATCCATTATTTTTTCAAGCTCCTGATTACTGACCGCCCGCAAAGGCAGACAGCTTCCGGTTCCAACTATCCTTGCCGGCATTTCCCTGTACCTCCTGTTTTAAAGTTCCGCTTTGTTCCTCCAACGATTTAGTATTTTCTGAACCGTTGGTATCTGTCCTCAGCTATTTCTTCTCCGCTCATGCCGTCAAATTTTTTTAAAAATTCCGCCATATGCTCCTTCATAAACCCTGCAATATCTCCAGCAGTGGCTGCCCCGGCGCTTCCGTATTCAGGCACAATGGTTTCTATCACCTGCAGACGTTTCAAGTCTTCCGCCGTTATTCCCATTACCTGCGCTGCCTCCTGCGCTCTTTTCCCATCTTTCCACAAAATAGAAGCAAAGCCTTCTGGTGAAAGTACCGAGTAAGTGGCATTTTCCAGCATCCACACTTCATTGCCAACAGCAAGACCAAGCGCGCCGCCGCTGCCTCCCTCTCCTATTACAATAGAAAGAATGGGCGTCTTCATTCCTGCCATCTCAAAAAGATTTCTTGCAATAGCCTCTCCCTGTCCTCTCTCTTCCGCTTCCATTCCCGGATAAGCGCCGGAAGTATTGATGAAACAGATAATAGGGCGATGGAACTTTTCAGCCTGCTTCATAAGCCGGAGCGCTTTCCGGTACCCTTCCGGGGAAGTCATTCCATAATTCCTCAAAGCACATTCTTTTACGTCATTTCCTTTTTGTATGCCCAAAACTGTTACCGGCTGTCCATACAGCCAGGCAATTCCGCCTACAATAGCTTTGTCATCCCGGAAATTCCTGTCTCCATGCAGTTCCAGAAAATCATCAAATATCATGTCTATATAAGTAAGAGCCGAAGGTCTTTCCATACTTCTGGCTTCTTTTACCTTCTGCCATGCCGTCTTTACAGGGGCTTTGGCCTGCTTTTCCTTTGCTAATTCTGATGGCGCAAACTTCTCCACTTTTTCTGTAAAGCAGCCAAACGACTTATTTTTCAGGGAAGTTCTATGGGATTTTAAAATCTGGTACAGTGTATTTTTCAGTTCATCTCTTTCCACAATCCGGTCAGCAAAACCATGCTCTACTTGAAATTCTGCTTTCTGAAAGCCTTCCGGAAGCTTTTGTCCAATTGTCTGCTCAATTACTCTTGGTCCTGCAAATCCAATTAATGCTCCAGGCTCGGCAAGAATTAAATCTCCCAGCATGGCAAAGCTGGCTGTCACCCCTCCGGTGGTAGGGTCTGTCAGCACTGATATATACAAAAGTCCTGCATCTGAATGTTTCTTAAGAGCTGCTGAAGTTTTGGCCATCTGCATAAGGGAAATAATACCTTCCTGCATTCTGGCGCCGCCGGAACAGCAGAAAAGCACTACCGGAAGCTTCTCTTTGGTGGCACGTTCCACCCCAAGGGCAATCTTTTCCCCCACCACATGGCCCATACTTCCCATAAGAAACCGGGAATCACATACCCCCACACAAACCTGCTCTCCCAGTATTTTTCCCGCCCCCAAAGTTACACCCTCTGAAAGTCCTGTTTTTTCTTTTACGCTTTGGAGCTTTTCCTCATATCCAGGGAAATCCAGCGGATTACTGGTTTCCATTTCTTCAAACCATGGCTGGAAAGTATCCTTGTCACACACCATACGGATTCTGTTTTTTGTTCTGACACGGAAATAGCTTCCACAGGCAGTGCAAATATAATTGTTTACCACAACACTGTCCCGTTCCAGCTCTGCTTTACAATCCGGACAGATGATTTGCTTTTCCTCCCGTTTTTCTTTTTTCCAGTCATCCTTTATGCTTCCAAATTTTTCAGATATCCGGGTCTTTAAATCTGTTTTTTCTCCATTGCTGCCTTTTACATATATATATTTGTCCCTGAATAATCCTGCCATTTTCTGCCTCCAAACACACCTTATAGCCCAAATTACTGATTGTCAGAAATTGCAAATGTAAGCTCTGCCTGCACTGCAATTTTCCCATCCACAAGAGCTGTCGCTTTTCCTATCCCTATGCTTCCCTTTTGCTTAATAATTTCTGTTTCAAGCATCAGCACGTCGCCAGGTATAACCTTTCTCTTAAATTTAGCCGACTGGATAGCTGCAAAATAAGCGGTTTTTCCTTTATTTTCCTCAAGGCTTAAAATTGCTACAGCGCCAGCCTGCGCCAAGGCTTCAATAATAAGCACACCTGGCATTACCGGCTCCTTTGGGAAATGGCCCTGAAAATACGGTTCATTATAAGAAACACACTTTTTCGCAACCGCCTTGACACCTGGAGTAAGCTCCTCAACCGTATCAAGAAGCATAAATGGCTGCCTGTGGGGAATAATTTCCATAATTTCCTTTGCCGATAGTAAAGACATTTTCTTCTCCTATTTTAAGTTCCGCTCCTGCCATGCAAATGCCCCTTCCTTCAGAGCAATTTCAGGACACCTCCCTGTCCTGAAATTCTCTGGGCATTTTCTGGGGCAGGCGCTGTTTTCAAGTTTCACTTTTGAAAATTTTATTCTTTGTATTTTCCTATCAGGATGCTTGCATTATGACCGCCAAAGCCAAGGGAATTGCTAAGGGCATAAGGAATTTCCTCAAAATATGGCTCCTTGCAGTAATCAAGGTCCAGTTCTTCATCCGGTGTCTCATATCCGACTGTCTGATGGATAAATCCCTCTTCCATTTCTTTTACGCAGGTAACAAACTCAAGCGCCCCAGCTGCTCCCAGAAGATGGCCCACCATTGATTTGGTGGAGTTAACACGAAGCTTTTTGGCATGGCTGCCAAATGCAAGCTTTATTGCTCTGGTTTCAAAAAGGTCATTGTGATGGGTGGCTGTTCCGTGGGCATTAATATAGGTAATCTCCTGCGGTAAAACCCCTGCATCTGCCATTGCCGCCTCCATCGCTTTCGCTGCTCCCATACCATCCTCTGCCGGAGAGGTAATGTGATAAGCATCACTGGTACATCCATATCCCAGCACCTCCCCATAAATATGGGCTCCTCTTTGCCTGGCATGTTCCAATTCCTCTAACACAATAACAGCTGCCCCTTCTCCCATTACAAAACCGCTGCGGTTTTTATCAAAAGGAAGGGAACAGCGGTCAGGGTCTTCTACAGAAGACAGTGCGGTCAGAGAGCAGAATCCTGCCACTCCCACCGGACAGATGGCGCCTTCGGTTCCTCCTGCCACCATTACATCTGCTTCTCCGTACTGAATGCTTCGAAACGCTTCTCCAATACAATTGGTTCCAGTTGCACAGGCTGTCACCACATTGATGCTTTTTCCCTTCAGTCCAAACTGTATGGAAACATTTCCTGCTGCCATATTGGAAATCATAAGCGGCACCAATAGCGGCCCCACTCTGGATGGACCCTTGTTTTTCAGTTTATCGTATTCACGCTCCATGGCCTGCAGGCTCCCAATTCCTGAACCAACTGCGCAACCCATACGGTAAGGGTCCTCCCCTTCTTTATCTATCCCTGCATCTTCAAGAGCTTCCTTTGCCGCTGCCACTGCAAACTGGCTGAAAAGTTCCATACGTCTTGCGGCTTTCACATCCATATAATTCTTTGCTTCAAATCCCTTTACTTCCGCTGCCACATGACACTTAAAATCAGTACTGTCAAATTGGGTGATAGGGGCAAACCCATGCCTGCCCTCCTTCACCGCCTGAAAAAAATCTTTTACATTAAGTCCAATTGGGGTAATGGCCCCCAATCCGGTTACTACCACTCGTCTGCTCATACACTCCTCTTTTCCAGTTCCACATTTTCAGACCTTAGTCAAAACTTATTTTATAAAGCCATGCCACCGTCCACAGATATAACCTGTCCAGTGATATAATCCGCCGCTTCTGATGCCAGAAAAGCAACCACTTCCGCAACTTCCCCAGCCTGGCCAGTTCTTTTTAACAGAATTTGTTCCTTTAAGGATTCCTTTACCGCATCGGAAAGCTCTGCCGTCATCTCTGTTTCAATAAATCCCGGAGCCACTGCATTTACTGTAATCCCCCTGCTTCCCAGCTCTCTTGCTGCGCTTTTGGTCAGCCCGATGATTCCAGCTTTGGAAGCACAGTAATTTGCCTGCCCTGCATTTCCTATCACTCCCGCAACCGAAGAAATATTAATGATTTTACCGCTGCGCTGTTTTAAAAACTGACGGGATACCTGCTTCATGGTGTTAAAGCACCCCTTTAAATTAACGTCAATTACCTGGTCAAAATCTTCCTCACTCATTTTCATAAGCAGATTGTCTCTGGTAATTCCTGCATTATTTACCAAAATGTCTATATGACCATATTCACGGATTAATGCAGCTATCATTTCCCCGCAGGCGGCAAAATCTGCCACATTACAACCATATACCGCTGCCCTTCCTCCTCCGGCCTCAATAAGCTCTGCTGTCTCTTTTGCCTTTTCCTTTGAACCGTTATAATTCACAATCACAAAAGCGCCTTTCTTAGCCAGAGAGCAGGCAATTGCCCTGCCAATTCCACGGCCCGCACCTGTCACCAGCGCCACTTTATCCTTAAGCATTGCCCAACACCTCCATGGCTCTGGAAAGGTCCTCATATTTATCAATATTTAAAACTGTAACTTTCCTGTCTATCTTTTTAATAAATCCACTTAACGTTTTTCCGGGACCAATTTCCACAAAGGTATCCACTCCATCTGAAAGCATCCGCTCCACTGACTGCTGCCACTTTACAGGAGAAGAAATCTGTTTTTCTAAAAGCTCTCTGATGTTTTTGGTATCTGTCACATAGTCTGCAGTCAGATTAGCCACATAGGGAATCGTAAATTCCATAAACTGCACTTTATCAAGGTCTTTCCGCAAACGCTCCCCTGCGCCTGTAAGCAGCTGGGAATGAAAAGGCCCGCTGACATTTAACGGAACGATACGCTTTGCTCCCTTTTCTTTTAACGCGTCTCCGGCTTTTTTTACCGCTTCCTCTTCCCCGGTAATCACAATCTGCCCTGGACAGTTATAATTGGCAATGGTGACAAGTCCTTCCGTTTGTTTACACACTTCTTCAATCACACCACTATCCATACCCAGCACTGCGGACATGGCGCCTCCTTCCGGCACTGCTTCCTGCATATAAACACCTCTTCTTCTCACTATGGCAAACGCATCCTCCGGCCGCATTGCTCCTGCCGCTACAATTGCCCCATATTCTCCAAGGCTTAATCCCGCCGTCACATCCGGGCGGATTCCCTGCTTTTCTAATACTTTTAAAACTGCAACCTCCACTGCAACCATAGCAATCTGGGTGTATTCTGTAATGGAAAGCCTGTCATTTTCTTCAAAACACAGCGCGGGAAGGTTCAACCCTGTAATCATCCCCGCTTTATCTATTACCGCTTTTGCTGTTTCCTCTTTTTCATAGAATTCTTTGCCCATTCCTATGTACTGTGCTCCCTGTCCCGGAAACATAAACGCCAGTTTACTCATACTGCTCCTTTCTGCCCTATTTCCTGCATCCATCCACTGCATAACTGCTCTTGTCCAAAAGCCTTATCTTCCCAAAAGCTTTTCCGCCTCTGCCATAATCTCTTCCAGCATTTCCCTGCAGGTCTGTTCCTTCCTTACAATCCCTGCAATCTGCCCTGCCATCAGTGTTCCATTTACCGTATCGCCATCCATCACAGCTTTGCGCAGTGCGCCTAAGGTAAGCTGTTCCAGTTCTTCAAGCCCCGCCCCTTCTCTTTCCAGACGCAGATACTCTCTTGTCATCTGATTGCGGATTTGACGGATTGGATGTCCTGTGCTGGTTCCTGTAATTTCAGAGTCAATGTCCTTGGCTTTAATCACCTTTTCTTTATAATTTTCATGTACAATAGATTCTTTCGCCACAATAAACCTGGTTCCCATCTGCACAGCCTCGGCTCCCAACATAAAAGCCGCCGCAAAGCCCCTGCCATCTCCAATACCGCCTGCTGCAATCACAGGAATCTGAACGGCATCTGCCACCTGAGGAACCAGACACATGGTGGTTTGGGAGCCAATGTGCCCACCTGCTTCCATTCCTTCTGCAACCACCGCGTCTGCGCCGCTTCTCTCCATCAGCTTAGCCATAGCCACACTTGCCACCACAGGAATTACTTTAACCCCTGCTTCCTTAAATGCCTTCATAAACTTTGCGGGATTGCCGGCTCCGGTAGTTACTATCTTAATCCCCTCCTCCAACACAACTTCCGCTACCTGGGAGGCATTGGGATTCATCAGCATAATATTCACACCAATAGGTTTATCAGTCAGTTCCCTAGCTTTTCTGATTTCACTTCTGACCACTTCTGCAGGCGCACTGGCCGCCGCAATAAGACCAAGTCCTCCGGCCTCTGACACTGCCGCCGCAAGGTGGTGTTCCGCCACCCATGCCATTCCGCCCTGTATAATGGGGTGTTTTATTCCCAAAAGCTCCGTTATTCTGGTTTTCATTCCTCTACCCCTTTATCCTTCAAATATTCCACCACCGCGCCAACTGTGGTAATCTGCTCTAAATCCTCTGCCGGGATTTCAACGCCGTACTCTTCTTCCAGCGCCATAACCAGCTCAAACAAATCAAGGGAATCCGCCTCAAGGTCCTTCTCAAAGGATGTCTCCATTTTAATATCAACATCTTTCATATTTAACTGCTCTTTAATAATTTCCACTACTCTCTCAAACATAGTTTTTCTCCTTTTCATCACAAACAATTTCTTTAATTATTAATCTATTTGTCCCTCAAATTTTCAAGTTTTAACCCGCCTGATATGTATAATTTGAGTCTCAAACTGTTTGACAATCAAAATATTTGAACCTCAAATACTTTGATTGTCAAATCATTTGATTGTCAAAGTATATAGCACATACCATTATTTGTCAACACATTTTTTTAAATTCTTGCCTCCAAAGGGCATAATATAGTAAAATAACAGGCAGAAACAAAAAAGATTATAAAGAAAAGGGAGCTAAATTAATATGAATTTGACAATTGAAACAGGTGTTTCCGCCGTCACTGTATTTCTCCAGGGGCTTTTGAGTGTCTTTTCGCCCTGTGTCCTTCCTCTCATTCCCCTCTATATCGGTTATCTTTCCGGAGGCGCAAAAACGGTGGATGAAGATGGAAATATTACCTACAAAAAAAGCCAGGTTATGAAAAATACCCTGTTTTTTGTGCTGGGCATCAGCTTTGCCTTCTTTTTGCTGGGTTTTGGCTTTACCGCTGTAGGTAAATTTTTTCACAATTACCAGACCCTGTTTACTCGTATCGGGGGAATTATCATTATCCTTTTTGGTTTATACCAGACAGGATTGTTTGGGGAAAATTTATTTTACAAAGAACACCGTTTTCATTTTCAGCCCGACTCTCTTGCCATGAACCCGGTAACTGCTTTGATTTTTGGCTTTACCTTCAGTTTTGCCTGGACCCCCTGCGTTGGCCCTACTCTTGCCAGTGTGCTTATTTTAGCTGCTTCCGCCTCCTCTTCTTTTACCGGATTTGCACTGATAGGCGTTTATACCCTTGGCTTTGTTCTTCCCTTTATGGCAGTGGGACTCTTCACCAAAACCCTGCTTGACCTTTTTAAAAAGTATCGTTCTGTGATGAAATACACAGTAAAGCTTGGGGGAGCGCTGATGATTTTAATTGGCGTCATGATGCTTACCGGATGGATGAATGGTATAAGCTCCTATCTTTCAGGAAACGGCTCCACAAATATTTCCGGCAGCCCGTCTTCGCCTGCTGATAATACTGATGGCAGCAGTGAAAATACTGAAACAGAGAACCCAAATAATGGCAGCGACAGCAGTTCCAGCGCTGCTGACAAAAATAAATCCGACGAAGGAGAAAATCCTCCTGTTCCGGCGCCGGACTTTACCCTTACAGACCAGTATGGTAATTCCCATACTCTTTCAGATTACAAAGGCAAAACTGTGTTTTTAAACTTCTGGGCCACCTGGTGTCCTCCCTGTCGCGCTGAGATGCCTGAAATCCAGGAAATTTATGAAGAATACGGAGAAAACAAGGAGGATGTGATTATCCTTGGCTTAGCCTCCCCTGACATCGGGCAGGAAGGGTCTGTGGAAGATATCGCCGCCTTTTTGGAAAGTAATGGGTACACCTATCCGGTGGTTATGGATGCTGACGGAATGTGGTCTTACTATTATGGAATCACCGCCTATCCCACCACTTTTATGATAGATAAAAATGGAAATGTCTATGGATATGTGACTGGACAGATTACCAAAGATATTATGCAAAGCATCATTGAACAGACAAAAGCAGGCATAGAAACAGAATAAATTTAGAGGCCCTATCCTCTTTTTAGGGAGGATAGCGCCTCCCTTAATTTTACATCATTGTATCGTCTCTAAGCGCTTCCGACAGCCTGATTTTCCGTATATTGCGCCATGCAAAGAAATAAGCCAGCGCCACAGCGCCTAAAACCGCTATCATGAAAACAGCAATCGGAATAAGCGGCCCCTGCGCTAAAAATTCCTCTGCTTTTACATAACTTAGCTTCAGCATATAC
>CAMUHA010000123.1 GCA_947088515.1 uncultured bacterium | reverse complement strand
GGGAAAGACTGCCCAATCTGGTGACATTAAATTCCCCCCAGCAGAGAAATGTGGTTCTGCACCCGGAATTTGTAGAAGGAAAGTACGCTTTTTATACAAGGCCCATGGATGATTTTATAGAAACCGGTTCAGGCGGCGGGATTGGCTTTGGGCTGTGTGATGACATCACTCATGCAGTAATTGATGAGGAGAAAATGACCAGCATCCGCAGATACCATACGATTACAGAGGCGAAAAACGGTGCAGGAGCAGTTCCGATTAAGACAGAAAAGGGATGGATACATATAGCTCATGGCGTCCGTAATACAGCGGCAGGACTGCGTTATGTTATTTATGCCTTTGTCACGGATTTAGACGACCCGTCCAAAGTGATTGCGGAGCCTTCAGGACTTTTGATTGGACCAAGAGGACCTGAAAGAGTGGGAGACGTTTCCAATGTGGTCTTTACCAATGGCGCTATAGCAAGGGAAAATGGAGATGTGTTTATTTATTATGCGGCCAGTGATACCCGTATGTATGTGGCGGTAACGACAATTGACAAGCTGATTGATTATGTATTTCATACACCGAAAGACCCGTTGCGCAGTGTGGAATGTGTAGCGCAGAGGTGTGAGCTGATTAGAAAAAACCTGGAACTTTTGGAAAAAAATAAAGGCGTATGTAAAAGCGCGGAAATGAGGTAAAAATGAGTGAAGTAAAAATGATTGCGCCAGTAGTA
Organism: uncultured bacterium; assembly: GCA_947088515.1. GTDB lineage: Bacteria > Bacillota > Clostridia > Lachnospirales > Lachnospiraceae > Suilimivivens. The sequence goes on along the minus strand of CAMUHA010000123.1, from coordinate 9,459 downwards.
AACAATGTTCCCTGGCAGGTAAGGCCGGAGGGACTGACGGGGGCTCCCGTCTGGCGGTATACTGAAAATCCTATTATTGGCAGAAATCCGGTTAAGGGAGTTGCCAGGATTTTTAACAGTGCGGTAATGCCTTACCAGGATGGATTTATCGGTGTATTCCGTGGGGAGCAGACCAATGGCGTTCCTTATATCTACATGGGAAGAAGCAAAGATGCCATCTGCTGGGACTTTGATGAGGAAAAGATTCCCTTTGTAGATGACCAGGGAACCCCCTTTATGCCTAAATATGCTTATGACCCAAGGCTGGTAAAGGTGGAGGATGCCTATTACATTATCTGGTGTCAGGACTTTTACGGGGCATCTATCGGCATGGCAAAGACCACAGATTTTAAAACCTTTACAAGGATAGAAAATCCGTTTCTGCCATTTAACAGAAATGCGGTTCTTTTCCCAAGGAAAATAAACGGAAACTTTATGCTGCTAAGCCGTCCTTCGGACAGTGGGCATACGCCTTTTGGGGATATATTTGTAAGTGAAAGCCCGGACCTTGTCTATTGGGGAAAACACCGTCATGTGATGGGGAAGGGAAGTAAATGGTGGGAGTCATTAAAAATTGGCGGAGGCGCCGCTCCTATTGAAACAACGGAAGGGTGGCTGTTATTTTATCATGGAGTAAGCGGAACCTGCAATGGCTATGTGTATTCCATAGGCGGAGCGATTCTGGATTTGGAAAATCCTTCTATTGTAAAATACAGATGTGAAAATTTCCTGATTACACCGGAAGAATGGTATGAGGAAAGAGGATTTGTTCCTAATGTGTGTTTCCCTTGCGCCACCATTCATGACCCGGAAAGCGGAAGGATTGCGATTTATTATGGGTGTGCGGACAGCTATGTGGGACTTGCCTTTACCCAGTTTGAGGATATCATGGCTTATATTAAGGAACACAGCGTGGTGACAGAAGCGGATACGGAAATTGGAATTAGATAGGGACGGTATGAGATGGACTTGTGACAGTTTTTGGAAAATAAGGGTGTGAGGGAATGGACCTCGCACCTTTTTAACGGCAGGCATTTTACCAAAGCTGTTGCGCAATGAATTTTAATTGATTTTTACATTTATCGACTGACTTATTTACGCTTACCCGTACCCTGTCAATTACTTTTGTTTCTCCCTCCTGTAACAAATCCATCGGCTTTGATTCAATGGAAGATATTCGGCCAGAGCCAAGGAAATTGTCAAGCATAAACAAGTGGTTCTCTGGAGCATTTGTTGATAACAAAGTCCTGTGTTTAGACAAAATGTCATAAACCTTTTTTAAATAAACCTTTGTTTGTTGATTTGGCTCGTTTCTGGCGCCGGATACTGTTGACCAACCACAGTGAGTTAAAACCACCATTTGTATTTTCGGAACATTCATATCATTTTCTGGTAAATATTTTCTAAATTCACTTTGTGGGCTGCTTAAGGTATTAATTAATAACTCAAGCGATTTAATTGACTGCTGGTCTGCGCGAACAGGTATCACCAATGCGTCTGCAGCGTACCATGCAAGTTGTGTTGCTCCCGCAAAGAATGGAGATGTGTCTATAATACATTTATCTAAATCATTTTCCGAAAGTTCTCTTTCAATCTCGGCTTTTAAAGAATATAAAATGCTCTTCAATGCCTGTTCCTTTTGTGCTTGTTGAAGTCCCGATGCTTGGTTAATAGCTGTAATTAACTGTGATGGTAATAAATACAATTCTTCGGACGAAGGAATATAAAAATTATTTTTTTTAGAAAAATATTCATTTGTCGCGCCAATATAAGAGGCTACCCTAGTTGCCTTTCCAAGCCCTGGAACTAAATATGGCAATAACATATCTTTTACATTTGTTTGTTGTGCCGCATAGTAATTATTATCATAAAAAAAAGAAAGATTTCCTTGAGGACAAGTGTCTACAGACAATAAGTTATCCACCAAATAGCTTAAATTAAAAGATAATGTAGTTTTTCCAATGCCTCCTCGTAAATTGCACATTGCATAAATTCGTTGTTTAGGCAGGTCAATAGGGTCTGCCTGATTATTTGCAATAGCATATTGCCTGTTTATTATTGTATTTATAGGCATTCTAAATCCTTCTTTCCTAATACTAGTTTTACCATTTCTTTTGCTATGTGTAAAACTAGTATTATTATACAATATACACAAAAAATGTCAACTGTTCGATTGTTTTCTTCTATCTCAATCCGGCCCTGGTAAGGGATTTAATCGTACCGTTTAATGTTTTTGTGTTGGTTGTCTGTCTGGGGATGTGCTATTGCATTTACGGGTTTCCATATAAAAGAAAAATAATTAATGGAAAAAGATAAAGTGGCGCTTCTTCCCTGTTTTAACATGGGAGAAGCGTCCCTTTTGTTGATGTGACTTAAGTTAAGTAGTTAAAAATATTTCTGAAATTGATTTCAGGTGCAAAACGGTGCAGTTTGTTGATGATGGAGGAAAAATATGTTATATTGTATTCAAAGCTAAAAACAGGGGTGTTTACATAGCAGAGAGGAAAGGTATGGTTATGGGGAGAAAAGCAGTAAGAAAAACAGGTACGTCAACCGAAAATTTACAAAAAAACAACGCAAAAGGCGGCATTATGAAAACACTTATCGGCGCATTTCTGGTGCCAGTGGTTTTGATGATTGTGCTGGGCGTTGTATCGTATAACACAGCCTCTTCTGGTATTTTGACAAAGTATAATGAGTCTGCCATGTCTACAGTAAGCGCAATGGGTGATTACTGTGGTCTTTTGTGTGATTCTATTTCAGCGAAAGCTCTGGAAGTTTCCACTGACAATACGCTGATAGATTATTATAATTTTGTGAAGCAAAACAGACAGGACTATACAGTAATGGAGGCTTTGCGTGATACAAGGACGGTTATTACCAATGCCAAATCCATTAATAAGTATATGTACAGCTGTACTGTCATACCGGAGTATGGTTCATATATCACAACGCTGTCGGGGACTTTGACAGAGGATCCATATAATGATTTCCTTTCCACAACGGAGGGAAAATATTTTACGGATAATCCTTCAATAAAGAACAGGTGGATGGGGTATCATACATATCTGGATGAAAATTTAGGCAGTTCCCCAGATAAATATGCCGTAGCCTTTTACCAGAAGGTGCTTCAAAGCAACACGACAATTGTAATGGATATCAGTATGCCAGTGATTATGGATATGTTATCCAAAATGGACCTGGGTGAAGGCAGTATCCGTGCGCTTGTAACCAGTGATGGCAGGGAAATTGTGTCTATACAGGGAAGAGAGGAAGAAGAGGCGCAGACAGAAGGGGCTTACTTTGTGGGAAACAGCTTTTTTGAAGAGACAAGAGCTTTGGAGGAAGCAGGCAGCAGGGAGGTTGCAACAAGGCAGGAGGAATATGTGTATGTTTATACGCCTGTGGGAAAAACGGGTATTATGATTTGCGCACTGATTCCCAAAAACAGCCTGTTAAAACAGGTGGAGAGCATTAAGCATATTACCATATTTATGGTAATACTGGCATCCTTTGCGGCATTGGCAATTGGGTCAATAATTTCTGCGGGAATCAGTAAAACAGTTAAGATGGTGACAAAGGAACTTTCAGCGGTAGCAGAGGGAGACTTGTCCAGACATTTTAAAACAGGAAGAAAAGACGAGTTCAGGATTCTTGTTACGGCGCTTAATTCCACCATTGATAGTATGCGCCTTTTGATGAAGGATATGAAAGGGTTCGGAGCAAAGGTAAATGAACTGGCAGAGAGTGTTTCCGGTAAAGCGCAGACAACCAATGAATCCATGCACACTATAGCAAGAACCATGGATGAGATGGCTAAGGGAGCGCAAGGGCAGGCGAAGGATGCGGAAAGCAGTAATCTTGGAATGGAATCTTTTGCTGAAAATATTTATATGGTTACGGTCAGCACCCAGGAAATGACTCAGACAGCCGATGAAGCCATTGGCGCTGTAGAGCAGGGAACTGTAATTGTACAGGATTTGAGTGAAAAATCTGATGCAGCGGTTGCTCTTACAAAGGTGTTGGTAAGTGATATTGATGATGTTTCCAAAAATTCTGAGGAAATCAAGCATGTTGTGGATATTATCAGCAGTATTGCGGAACAGACCAATCTTCTGTCCTTAAATGCGTCTATTGAAGCGGCCAGGGCAGGGGAAGCTGGGAGAGGATTTGCAGTAGTTGCCCAGGAAATCAGGGCGCTGGCAGACCAGTCTAAGGAGTCTGGGGGCAAAATCAGAAGCATTGTGGAAAACATTGGGGAAACCACCAGCAAAACAACACAATCCGCCAGAAAGACAGAAGATATGATAAACAGTCAGGCACAGGCACTGGCAGAAACAGTGAAGGTGTTTGATATGATAAGAACCTGCGTAAGCAGCCTTGTGGACGGAATACGGGAAGTAACTGAGAAGCTGGACCAGGCGATACAGGAAGGGGATATAGTACAAAACGCAATACAGAATATCTCTGCTGTGTCGGAGCAGGTAGCCGCTTCTTCCGGGGAGGTTTCCGAAACTTTAGCAGAGCAGGTTTCTACGATTGGCCTGCTGTTAAAGGAGGCAGAAATATTAAGGGAGGATGCAGAAGAACTTGGCAGCTCCATTGATAAATTTAAAATATAAAGAGTAGGAGAGAGAAAAATGGAAAACGGAAAAGAGACACAGATTTTGTTTTTAAATCCTGTATTTAAACAGATGATTTGGGGAGGCAGTCAGCTGCGGACCAGATTTGGTTATGAGATTCCAGGGGATGATACCGGCGAATGCTGGGCAGTCAGCGCTCACCCGGAAGGAGATTGTACAGTCAGGGAAGGAGCCTATAAAGGAGAGACATTATCCGGTTTATGGGAAAAGCATCCGGAACTGTTTGGCAATCCCGGTTTAGACCGGTTTCCTCTTTTAATTAAAATTATTGATGCAAAAGAGGATTTAAGTATTCAGGTACATCCGGATGATGCTTATGCAAAAATCCATGAAAATGGTTCTCTGGGAAAAACAGAATGCTGGTACATTCTTGACTGCCCGGAGGATGCCGTGCTGGTAGTTGGGCATAATGCAGGTTCAAGGGAAGAATTGACAGAAATGATTCATCAGGGTAAATGGTCAGAGCTTATACGTCAGGTGCCGGTAAAGAAGGGAGATTTTATCCAGATTAATCCGGGAACGGTTCATGCCATTAAAGGCGGACTTATGATTCTGGAAACCCAGCAGAACAGTGCAGTTACTTACCGTGTATATGACTATGACAGGCTGACCAATGGCAAGCCCCGCCAGCTGCATGTGGAACAGAGTATTGATGTGATTACGGTGCCTGCCCCTTCAGTATCTGACAGTGTTAAATCAGCGGCGTTCCTTCCCAAAAATACGATGAATGAGCTGATATCCTGTAACTATTACAAGGTGTGGAAGCTGGATATAGACGGACAGGTATCCTTTGGACAGGATTATCTTTTCCTTATTATGAGTGTCATTGATGGGGAGGGAACGGTTAATGGCAGAGATATTAAAAAGGGAGACCATTTTATTCTGCCTTATGGATTTGGAAATGTGGAACTGCAGGGAACGATGCAGCTGATTGCATCTTCCACAAACTAGGGAAACAGGAAGGGCAGACGTGTAAGTGTGTTGGAGCGCTGCAGGAGGATGTTATGATTAATGAACAATATAAGAAAATGCTGGAAGGAAAATCTGTGATAAGACAGCTGTCAGAATTTGCCACAGCAAGAGGGAAAGAAATCGGCTATGAAAATGTATTTGACTATAGCCTGGGAAATCCTTCTGTTCCGGTTCCTGAAAGATTTACCAACACTTTAATTGAGCTGCTGAAAAATAAGGACTCCATGGAGCTGCATGGTTACAGCCCTAGCCTCGGCATTGCTTCGGTGAAGGAAAAGATTGCAAAATCCTTAAATAAGAGATTTGGAATGGGGTATACGGCAAATCATATTTTCCCGGCAACAGGCGCCGCCGGAGCAATTGCCCATGCGGTCCGGTGTGTTACAAAGCCAGGGGATGAAGTGCTGGGAATAGCGCCGTACTTTCCAGAGTATCAGCTTTATATTAACCTGACAGGCGCACGCCTTACGATTGTGCCTGCAAATACCACGGATTTTCAGATTAATTTTGAAAAGCTTGAGGAGATGTTGACGGAAAAGACGGCGGCAGTGCTGATTAATACGCCGAATAACCCTTCCGGGGCAGTATATAGCGCCGGAACGCTTAAGAAGCTTTCAGAGTTGCTCTTAAATAAACAAAAGGAATATGGACATGATATATTCCTTATTTCCGATGAACCTTACAGAGAAATTATATTTGATGGTGTGGATGCGCCTTATGTGTCCGGGTTTTATGATAATACCATAAGCTGTTACTCCTTTTCCAAGTCGCTTTCCCTTCCGGGGGAGAGAATTGGCTATGTGGCAGTTAACCCCAGATGCCGTGACGGAGAGCTGATTTGTGCCATATGCGGTCAGATTTCCAGGGGAATCGGACATAATTGCCCGCCCTCCCTTATGCAGCTGGGGGTTGCGGAGGTACTGGACGAAACAGCGGATATGTCAGTCTATGAGGCAAACAGGAATATTCTTTACAAAGAACTGACAGCCCTTGGATTTTCTTGTGTGAAGCCAGGGGGAACCTTTTATATTTTTCCAAAGGCGCTGGAAGAGGATGCGGTATCTTTTTGTAAAAAAGCTCTTGACTACGATTTAGTGCTGGTGCCTTCAGACAGCTTTGGTGTGCCGGGATATTTCCGGATGGCGTATTGTATTGATACGGAAAAGGTGGAGCGGTCTTTGGACGCGCTTTGCAGGTTCGTAAAAGAAAAATATTAATTAAGGAAGTGATTTTATTATGTATCATGCCGGACTGGTATTAGAAGGGGGAGGCATGAAGGGGGTTTACACAGCAGGAGTGTTGGATTTTTTTCTTGATAAAGGGATATCATTCTGCTCCTGCTATGGTGTTTCAGCGGGCGCCTGTTCTCTGTGCAGTTTTCTTTCAGGACAGCGTGGCAGGGCCTACCATGTGACAGTGGATTACCTGGAGGATAAAAATTACTGTGGGATTTACAGCCTGTTAAAGACAGGAGATTTATTTGGCGCGGACATGTGTTATCATAGAATACCTGATGAATTGTATCCGTATGATTACCAGACTTTCAATAAGTATCAGGGAACTTTTTACAGCGTGGTGACAAACATAGAAACGGGAAAGCCGGAATATATTCCTATAAAGGATATGAAAAGGGATATTGATGCAGTAAGAGCTTCGGCGTCTCTGCCGCTGGTGTCACGCAATGTCAGATGGAAGGATGGACTATATCTGGATGGAGGAATTTCAGATGCCATTCCGGTTAAAAGGGCCAGGAAGGATGGAAACAGGAAAAATGTAGTAGTGATGACAAAAGAGGCTGGCTACCGCAGACAGCCTTCTTCCATGTTGCCGGTGTTTAAGCTGCGGTATAAAAAGTATCCAAAGGTTTATGAGTTAATGAAAAACCGACATAATGCTTATAATAAAACATTGGATTACATTGCAGAACAGGTGGCGGCAGGCGATATATTTCTGATACAGCCTAAAAGAAAAAGCGATGTCGGGCGGATTGAAAAAGATAAAGAAAAGCTTAAAGCTCTTTATGAACAAGGATATCAGGAGGCTTCTGACTGTTATAAAGATTTACTGACCTTTTTGGGCAAAGAACAGGTATAAAGCAGGCATACAAAATGGAAGACGGATGCCGGAGAGGGAATGGAAGATTGTCAGCAGGATGACAAATGGAGGATTGGTATGATTGAATTTTTAAAGGCGCTTTTGTTTGGGATTGTGGAAGGCATTACGGAATGGCTTCCCATCAGCAGTACGGGACATATGATATTGCTGAACGAATTTGTGACATTGGATGTTTCGCCGGAGTTTTGGGAAATGTTCCTTGTAGTGGTCCAGTTGGGGGCGATACTGGCTGTTGTACTTTTATTCTGGGAAAAAATCTGGCCTTTCGGAAAAAGAAATAACCGTCATCCGGTAAAGAGGACAGGGTTTCTTTCATATTGTAAAAAAGATATATGGATAATGTGGTTTAAGATTGTGGCAGCCTGTATTCCGGCAGCGGTGGTGGGACTGTTCTTTGATGAATTTTTTGAAAGCCTTTTTTACAATGGGGTATGTGTGGCGATTGCGCTCATTGTGTTTGGTGTTGGATTTTTACTGATTGAAAACAAGAATAAAGGGAAGAGAGCGCGCATCAATACTTTGTCAGGAATTACCTTTCAGACAGCATTTATTATAGGCATGTTTCAACTGATTGCGGCCATCTTTCCAGGAACTTCCCGGTCAGGAGCCACAATTTTAGGGGCGCTGCTTATTGGTGTATCGAGAACAGTTGCCGCTGAATTTACCTTCTTTCTTGCGATTCCGGTTATGCTGGGGGCCAGCCTTCTTAAGATGGTTAAGTTTGGTTTTTCTTTTGAAGGAAACGAGCTGATGATACTTATAACAGGAATGGTCACAGCTTTTATTGTGTCTGTAATAGTAATCCGTTTCCTGATGGGGTATATTAAGAGGCATGATTTTAAAGTGTTTGGCTGGTACCGCATAATATTGGGAATTGTTGTGCTTGTTTATTTTGGAATTGCAGGGTAAATTTTTTCGAAATATAGCATATTTTCGAAAAATTTGTTAATTAGTTGACAAGATGAAAGATATGGAGTACACTGTTTGCTAGTAAAACAGGGCGTTTCAGGGGAGGATGTTCTGAATTAACAGTTAATTTGATTTACGTCAGAGATAAGTTCTCTGTGTGTGAAAGGAGTTTATTATGGCAGAAGTAAAGAAAACAACAAAGGCAGCAACGAAAAAGGCATCTGCTGCAGAAGAGGCTAAGACAGCAAAAGCAACCACGGCAAAGAAGACATCTGTGAAAAAGACAACCACAGCAGCAAAGAAGGAAACAATAAAAGAAGAACCAGTAAAAGAAATGGAAAAGGTAGAAGCAGTAGCGGCAGAGAAAAATGAAGTTAAGGCAACTGTTAATTTCCAGTTTAATGGTAAATCATATTCACCAGAAGACTTATTGAAGATTTGCAAGGATGTATGGAAATTTGATTTAAACGGAAAAGAAGAAGATTTAAAGAGTGTAGAGTTGTATGTAAAGCCAGAGGAAAACGTTACATATTATGTAATCAATGGCGATGTTAACGGCAGCTTCTTTATTTAAATGTAAGAACTGGAAGAACCGTTTTCTGACAGGGAGTGATTCCTGCCGGGAGGCGGTTATTTTTGTACCATGGAAAATTTATAATTTTGCAGCTTTGTTATAGAGATTAATGCAGCGGCGGAGTAAATGGATTTGTCAGAGCATGGCTTTTCAAAAATTGAAAATAGTAATGGTTTAGAATTTTTTAATAATTATTTTGCCCTATAT
>CAMUHA010000122.1 GCA_947088515.1 uncultured bacterium | reverse complement strand
AATATGGCAGGTAAATCCACTTATATGCGTCAGGTGGCGCTTATTGTGCTATTGGCACAGATTGGTTCTTTTGTTCCTGCCACCAGCACCAATATTGCTTTGGTGGACCGGATTTTTACCAGAGTTGGAGCATCGGATGACTTAGCAAGCGGACAGAGTACCTTTATGGTGGAGATGAATGAGGTCGCAAATATCCTGCGCAATGCGACTTCAAAAAGCCTGCTTATACTGGATGAAATTGGCAGAGGAACGTCTACTTTTGACGGTCTTAGCATCGCTTGGGCAGTAATAGAACATATCAGCAATAAAAAGCTTCTCGGCGCCAAAACGCTTTTTGCCACTCACTACCATGAACTGACTGAGTTGGAAGGAAAAATGAGCAATGTCAATAATTACTGTATTGCTGTTAAAGAAAAAGGCGACGACATTGTATTTCTGCGTAAAATAATTAAAGGCGGCGCTGATAAAAGCTATGGCATCCAGGTTGCAAAGCTGGCGGGAGTGCCGGATATGGTAATTGACAGGGCAAAAGAAATTGTCTCCCAGCTCTGTGATAATGACATTCTGGAAAAGGTGCAAAGCATTGCCATAGAACAGAAGGATAGCAGGCATAAGCCTGTAAAATATGATGAAGTTGATTTAAGTCAGATGTCACTGTTTGACACAGTGACAGATGCAGATGTCTTAAAAGAGCTTACGGAGGTTGATGTTTCAAACCTTACGCCGCTGGATGCGTTAAATACGTTATACCGTCTACAGAATAAGCTGAAAAACCGATGGCAGGTAAAATAGCAGGAGGTAAACTTTATGCCGGAAATTCATCTGTTAAGTCAAAGTACAATAGATAAAATTGCAGCAGGGGAAGTGGTAGAACGTCCTTTAAGCGTTGTGAAGGAATTGACGGAAAACGCCATGGATGCCAAAGCCACAGCAATAACTGTGGAAATCAAAGAGGGTGGTATTTCTTTTATCCGTGTAACAGACAACGGGTGCGGAATAGAAAAGGGACAGGTAAAAAAAGCTTTTTTGCGCCATGCTACCAGTAAAATTAATTCTATAGAAGACTTGGATTTTGTAAAGAGCCTGGGATTTAGGGGAGAAGCATTATCCAGTATTGCTGCCGTTGCCCAGATGGAGGTTATTACAAAAACAGAAGGGGAGCTAACTGGCGTCCGATATGGAATTTCGGGAGGATGCGAAGAAGATTTAGAAGAAATCGGAGCTCCTAACGGTACAACATTTATTGTACGTAACCTCTTTTTCAATACGCCTGTACGTAAAAAATTCTTAAAGCAACCCCAGACAGAGGGCAGCTATGTAGCGGATTTAATGGAGCATTTAGCTTTGTCCCGCCCGGATATCTCCATTAAATTTATCCAGAACGGACAGCTGAAATTCCATACTTCCGGGAACGGTAATTTAAAGGAGGTTATTTACCGTATTTATGGCAAAGACATTACAGATGCGCTGGTTGAATTTGAAATGCAAAAAGATGGTTTTTCCATCAGTGGATTTTTAGGTAAACCGGAAATAAACCGTTCCAATCGAAACTTTGAGACATATTTTGTCAATGGACGTTATACCAAAAATGATATCCTTACCAAAGCCGTGGAAGAAGGATACCGTTCTTACCTGATGCAACATAAATTTCCTTTTTATGTCCTGAATTTTTCCATAGACCCTGAACTGTTAGATGTAAATGTCCATCCGGCTAAAATGGAAATACGGCTGATTAAAGGGAACGAAGTTTATGATATAATTTCCGGGACAGTAAAAAAGCGCCTTTATGAAATAGAACTGATTCCAAGTATAAAGCTTACGGAAGAGGAAAAGGAAAAAATAACAAATACAAAAACACCAGAGCCTTTTGAGGAAAGAAGAACTGCCATGTTAAGAGAAGAAAGTGATGAGTATAAAACCGCCGCTGCCTTTAAAGAATTTTCCAAAGAGCCCAAGGTTCAGGATTTTATGCAGAATATTACCGGAAACAAGATTCTTGGAGCCGAAAGTACCAAATCCTCCAATGGCAATGAAAGACTCCATGCAAATATCATTAAACCTGGCGAACACATTCTGGTTCAGCAGCCTTCCCAGCTTCAGTTATTTGAAGATAAATTTCTGACCAAAGAGGCCAAAGAAGATTATCATATTATGGGGCAGATTTTTGATACATACTGGCTAATTGCTTTTAAAGATAAACTTTTTATTGTAGACCAGCATGCCGCCCATGAAAAGGTAAAGTATGAACGTCTGCTTAAAGAACTGGAAGGAAAATCAGTTGTCTCCCAGATGCTGGCGCCTCCTGTAATTATCACGCTTACAGGCCGGGAGGAGGAAGTATTTGGAGAATATGCAAACTATTTTAAGGAGATGGGATTTGAAAGCGAGGATTTTGGCGGCGGTTCTATTGCCTTTAGAAGTATGCCTGTCAACTTGTATGGATGTAATGAAAAGGAATTTTTTACTGACATTTTGGACCAGCTTGTGGAAACGCCTATAAAAGGCACACCAGAAACTATTTTACAAAAATTAGCGTCTATGGCCTGCAAATCTGCCGTAAAAGGAAATAATAAAATGGAATTATCAGAAATGGAAACTTTAATTGACGAGCTACTTACTCTGGAAAATCCTTATCATTGTCCCCATGGACGTCCTACGATTATCTCCATGAGTAAATATGAAATAGAAAAAAAATTCAAACGTATAGTCTGATGGGAGATTTTTATAATGCGGAAAAAGAAACTGATTGTACTTACCGGCCCCACTGCCGTTGGAAAAACAGCCCTTTCCATCAGACTTGCCAAAAAGGTGGGAGGGGAAATCATCTCTGCTGATTCCATGCAGGCATATAAATATATGGATATTGGTTCTGCTAAAATCAGAAAAGAGGAGATGGAAGGAGTCACGCATCATCTGATTGATATTCTTGAACCATCAGACGAGCTTAACGTATTCCGTTTTCAGGAACTGGCAAAAGAAGCAATGGAAGGAATTTATGGACGTGGACACATCCCTATTTTAACAGGAGGAACAGGCTTTTACATCCAAGCTGTCCTCTATGATATTAACTTTTCACAGGAAGAAGACCACACTGCTATCAGGGAGAAACTCGAAAAACTGGCAGCTGAAAAAGGAAATGAATATTTATATGAATGTTTAAAGGAAAAAGACCCTGTTTCCGCAGAAGTAATCCATCCAAATAACCAAAAACGGGTTATTCGTGCTTTAGAATTTTTTGAACTGACTGGTATGGCAATTTCAGAGCATAATAAAAAAGAGAGGGAAAAACCATCGGCATATGAAAGCTGTTACTTTGTTCTAAATGATGAACGTTGGCGGCTTTATGCGAAAATTGATGAAAGAGTAGACTCTATGCTCAAAGCTGGGCTTCTCGAAGAGGTAACGAAATTAAAAAATATGGGGTATGACAGGAGCATGGTATCCATGCAGGGACTTGGATATAAAGAACTGCTGTCTTATCTTGACGGGGAATGCAGTCTGGAAGAAGCCGTATATCTGATTAAACGTGATACCCGCCATTTTGCCAAAAGACAGCTTACCTGGTTTAAGCGGGAAAAGAATGTTATATGGATTTACAAACCGGATTTTGGATATGATGAAGACAAAATACTGGACTTTATGGAAAGAGAGATGAACAAATGTTTTCTACAGAAATGATGTATCAAGAAATGGGCATTAGCAGGGAAGTGTATGAATACTGTGAAAAAATATGGACTTCTTTGAAGGGACGCTGGGAGGAAATTGACAGGCTTTCCGAATATAACCAAATAAAGGTTATTGGCGCAATGCAGAAAAATAAAGTTAGTGAAGCCTGCCTCTATGGGACCACTGGCTATGGCTACAACGACCTTGGGCGGGAAACATTAGAGAAAGTTTATGCAGATATTTTCCATACAGAAGACGCACTGGTGCGTCCTCAAATTACATGCGGTACACACGCTTTAGCTCTGGCGCTCTTTAGTAACCTTCGTCCGGGAGATGAGCTTCTCTCTCCTGTGGGAAAACCATATGATACTTTGGAGGAAGTTATTGGTATACGGCCTTCAAAAGGTTCTCTAAAAGAATATGGCATCAGCTACCAGCAGGTAGAACTTTTGTCGGATGGCGGTTTTGATTACGAAAATATACAAAAGGCAATAAATGAGAAAACCCGACTTGTAACTATCCAGCGTTCTAAGGGGTATCAGACTAGACCGACTTTGTCAGTCAACAAGATAAAAGAACTGATTACTTTTATCAAAGGCATCAAACCAGATGTCATTTGCATGGTGGATAACTGTTATGGGGAATTTACAGAAAGACAGGAACCCTCCGATGTGGGAGCGGACCTGGTGGCAGGTTCCCTTATTAAAAATCCCGGCGGCGGTCTTGCTCCGATTGGCGGATATCTGGCAGGAAAAAGGGAATGTATTGAAAACGCTGCTTTCCGTCTCACCTCTCCAGGGCTGGGAAAGGAGGTTGGCGCTACTTTACATGCGCTTGGAGCCTTTTACCAGGGGCTTTTTCTTGCGCCTTCTGTAACGGCAAATGCGTTGAAGTCAGCCATATTTGCAGCAAATCTTTATGAAAGTCTTGGATTTGCAGTGACGCCTGATGGAACAGAATCCCGGCATGATATTATCCAGGCAGTGACTTTCGGAAATCCTAAGGGTGTAATTGCCTTTTGTGAAGGCATCCAGCAGGCTGCACCGGTAGACGGCTATGTAACGCCGGAACCCTGGGATATGCCTGGATATGATGCGCCGGTCATTATGGCGGCCGGAGCTTTTGTATCAGGTTCTTCCATTGAACTGTCGGCAGATGGCCCAATCAAACCACCCTATGCTGTATACTTTCAGGGGGGACTGACATGGCAGCATGGGAAACTGGGAATTATGAAAACATTACAGAAATTAGTGGAAAAAGAAATTATCCTGAAAGATTTTGACAAACGAAACTTATAAAATTTCCACAAAATCAGTATACATAAATTTCCAACTGTGTTAATATTAATGTTGGTTATGGTTAAATTTTGTCATGCCATATTTTCTTTTTATTTTCCAGTCTGAGAGAAGGGATTGGAAAGGAAAAAATGAAAAATAAGAACACCCAGAACTTGGAACTGCCCTATGATAAATTTTTGTCTTTAGGGCCCTGTGCACTTACAGAGGCAGAACTTATTGCTATCATTTTAAGGACGGGCACAAAAGATTGTCCTGCGCTTGTACTTGCACAAAAAATTCTCTCTCTTGCAAAGGGAAGAGAGCCAGGACTTAACAGTATCCACCACCTGTCCCTTGAGGAGCTTATGGAAATTCCGGGAATCGGGCAGGTAAAGGCAGTAAAAATCAAATGCCTGGCAGAACTGGCTGTGAGAATGGCAAAAGAGAAGGCATTGCAAACCCTTCGCTTTGATAAACCTGTTACAGTGGCAGATTATTATATGGAGAAACTGCGTCATCAGGAAAAAGAAGTAATATTGCTGCTGTTATTGGATAATAAATTAAATTTAATCGAAGAATATATGATTATCTCTTGGGACAGTAAGAGCTTCTCTTTTATCAACACGCGACATCTTTATAGAAGCTCTAAAATGCAGGGCCTGTCATCTGATGCTGCTGCACAATCATCCAAGTGGTGATCCCCAGCCCAGCAGACAGGATATCCTGATTACTCAAAAGATAAAAGAAGCCGGAGAACTGATGGATATACCGCTTTTGGACCATATTATTATTGGAGATGGCTGTTTCATCAGTTTAAAAGAAAAAGCTTTATTATAGAAAGGAGTACAGACTGTGTCTAACAATGCATTTGGTATTGACCTTGGAACCAGCAACATAAAAATTTACAACCGTTCGGACGACACCATTATGGTAGAAAAAAATATGATAGCCATTGAGAATAAGAATACCTTATTTGCCTATGGTGATTCTGCCTTTGAAATGTTTGAAAAGGCTCCGGGAAATATCCACATTTCCTATCCCTTATCTAATGGTGTTATTGCGGATATTAAGAACATGGAGCAGCTGATCAAATATTTCATCAGTGATATGAGTAGAAGCAATATCAGGCCTGGTGATTATTATGTTGCAGTCCCCACAGACGTTACGGAAGTGGAAAAGCGAGCGTTTTACGACCTGGTAAAAGATGCCGGGGTTAAAGCCAGAAGGGTTATGGTGGTTGAAAAAGCGGTAGCTGATGGACTGGGTCTTGATATAGATGTGAAAAATGCACAGGGAGTGCTTATTGTTAATGTAGGTTTTCACACCACTGAAATCTCCATTCTTTCTTTGGGCGGTATTGTATTAAGTCGTCTGATTAAAGTTGGCGGCCAAAAATTTGATGATGCGATTCGTGCTGCAGTAAGGCGGGAATTTAGCCTGATCATTGGAGGAAAGACTGCGGAGAATGTCAAAATGTCCTTACACGACCTCGAAAAAGCAGGGAAAGGGGCTGTTGTATATGGAAGGGATATTGTAACTGGTCTTCCAGTAGAACGGGAACTTCCCACCAAGCTCATTGACGATTCACTGATAGAGCTCTTCCATACAATTATTGATAACATAAAGGTTATTCTCGAACGCACACCACCAGAGTTAGCTGCTGATATTTACCGGCATGGTATTTATCTTACAGGCGGCGCCTCCCAGGTAAACCATCTGACAGAACTTATACAAAGAGAAACAGGTCTTAATGTGAATGTATCTGAAAATCCTGTAACCAGCGTGGCCATGGGACTTTCAAAAATCATTAAGGATGATAATTACAAATCGGTTGCTTTTTCCATTGAAGGAATGGGCAAATGAGTCCGGTTATAAAGAAAAAAGGAGAGAAGTTTACATTACCCGGTAAATATCTCCTTTTTATTTTAACATTGTTGTGTACGGGTTTGATTGTAATAACATTTAATACCAATTACCTAAGCGCCCCTATCAGCGCCATAGGCGGTTCTCTTATTGTTCCTTTACAAAACGGAGTCAGTAAGGCAGGCAGCTGGCTTTCCACACGTTCGGAGGAGCTGGTGCAGATTCGTTCTCTCCTTAGGGAAAATGAGGATTTAAAAGCCCAAATAGATGAACTAACGATGGAGAATATACGGCTTCAGCAGGACAGATATGAGCTCAATAACCTGCGTGAACTTTATGAGCTTGATGCACAATATGATGAATACAATAAAATTGGCGCCCGTATTATTGCCAAAGACTCTGGAAACTGGTTTCATTCTTTTGTTATCAATAAAGGATATGATGACGGACTGCAAATTGATATGAATGTAGGGCCTAACTGGTCAAAAGTTATGTCAATCATTGATGATAACTCAAACACTAGTGGAATGGTGCTTTCCACTTCTGACAGGCTGATTGTTGCTGGCGACCTTGAACTGTATGCGGATGGAGTCATCCGCTTTGAAAAATTGATTGACAGCGCTGACAGAGTGGTGGAAGGAGATAAAATTGTAACTTCCAACGTCAGTGACAAATATCTGCCTGGCATATTAATCGGATATATTTCCAGTATTGATGTGGACTCCAATAACCTGACCAAATCAGGGGTAATTACCCCAGCTGTTGATTTCGAGCATTTGGAAGAAGTTTTAGTTGTAACACAGCTGAAGCAAACTCCCAAAACCTCATAGGAGATTACAGGTGAAACGATTTATAGTTACAATATTACTTATAATTATATGCTTTTTGTTTCAGACCACTGTTTTTCATGGGATTGATTTTGGCGGTATTGTACCAAACCTAATGATTATCCTGACAGCATCCTTTGGATTTATGCGTGGGGAAAAAACTGGACTGATGACAGGTTTTTTGTGTGGTTTTATATCAGATATCTTTTTTGGCAATGTATTGGGATTAAATGCAATGATTTATATGTACATAGGATATGCAAATGGAAAATTTAACCGGCTGTTTTATCCGGAAGACATTAAGCTTCCTATTGGCCTGATTTTTGTAAGTGACTTGGCATATGGCTTTTTGTACTATATTACTTTATTTTTGATGAGGAGACGTTTTCATATCAGTTATTATTTTGTAAATATTATATTTCCAGAAATAGTTTATACCATACTGATAACTTTGTTTTTGTATCCTCTTGTACTGCGGATTAACAAAGCGCTGGAGGAATCTGAAAAAAGGAGTGCAAGGAAGTTTGTTTGAAGAAATAAAAGAAAACTTTTTAAATATGATTACTTCCAGGGTTTTTATTCTTATTCTTGTATTTATCTGTATTGGTGGTATCATTATCAATAGAATTTTTGACCTCCAGATTGTGCATGGAGAAGAGTATCTTGATTCTTTTCAAATGCGTATTATGAAAGAAAGGACAATTAAAGGAAGCCGCGGATGTATATATGACAGAAATGGCAATCTCCTTGCATATAATGAACTAGCACACTCTGTTACAATTGAAGATGTGTATGAAAGTGGACGGTTTAAAGACCTTAATCTGAATACAACTATTTACCGCCTAATCCAGATGATTGAGGAAAACGGAGATAACATTGTAAGTGATTTTAAAATCATTCTGGATAAGAATAACCGTTATGTTTTTACCGTTGAGGGGACACAATTATACCGCTTCCTTGCAGATGTATATGGTCACTTGACTATTGATGACCTGGAGGAAAAGGAGCGCACTGCAACCGCTGCAGAAGTTGTTAATTATTTATGTGGATGGAGCAGGTTCCGGATAGGCAATTATACTGAGGAAGATACCAAAGAAACTTTTATTCCCGGAAATGGATACACAAAAGAGGAAGCTCTCAAAATTCTTACCATACGCTATGATATGAATAATAATAGCTTCCAAAAATATATTGCAACCACAGTTGCTACAGATGTAAGTGAGGAAACAGTTGCGGTGGTTATGGAAAATTCTCTGGAGTTAGAGGGCGTTTCCATTGTAGAAGACACCATCCGCAAATATGTTGACAGCGTTTACTTTTCCCATATTTTAGGATACACCGGAAAAATTTCTCAGGATGAGCTTTCTTCTCTTTTAGAAGAAAACGGAGAAAATTCTTATGACTCTAATGACACAGTAGGGAAGCTTGGAATAGAAAAGTCCATGGAAAACCAACTTCAGGGAACCAAAGGAAGCGAAACTATTTTTGTCAATCATGTGGGAAAGGTTACAGAAACCACTAATTATGTGGAACCGGTTGCCGGAAACAATGTTTATCTTACCATAGATAAAGAACTTCAGATAGCTACTTACAGGATACTGGAAGAGAAACTGGCCAGTATTCTATATACGAATATTATAAATGCAAAAGAATTTAACACTTCAGATGTAAGCAGCAGTAATATAAAAATTCCAATTTATGATGTTTACTATGCACTGATTAATAATAATGTGATTAATACTGACCATTTCAGCGCCGATGATGCCGGTGCAAATGAAAAAATGGTTTACCATGCCTTTGTGGATAGAAAATCTGCTGTTTTTGAGGCATTGCGGGCGGAATTAGTTGAAAAGCTCACAGCTTATGAAAAACTGGATATGGAATACCAGGTTTATGAAAGTTATATTGCCGAAATGCTTTATGAAAATGGCATTATTGTAAGAGGCAGGGTGGATACTGGTGATGAAACATATATTGCCTGGACAAAAGACGAAGTAATAAGCTTAAATGAGTTTTTAAATTATTGTATTGCTATGAACTGGATTGATGTAACCAGACTGAATCTGGAAAGTCAGTATTCCGACTCAAAGGAAATATATGACCAGATTGTGGAGTACATTTTTAAACAATTGGATGATGATTTGACTTTTGCTAAAAGTATATACCGGTTTATGATTAAAAAAGATATTATTTCCGGTATGCAAATTTGTCATATCTTGTTAGAACAAGGGCTTGTGGAAATTTCCACAAACGAGCAGGAATTATTTGAAAGGGGAGGGATTTCTGCTTTTAGTTTTATGATGAACCGGATAAAAAACCTTGATATTACTCCTGCCCAGTTAGCTTTGGACCCTTATTCTGCTTCTGCCGTAATTACAGATGTAAATACAGGAGATGTTTTAGCGTTGGTTACTTATCCGGGATATGATAACAATAAGATGGCAAACGGAGTAAATGCACAGTATTATTCCCAACTTTTGAATGACCTGTCAAGACCTTTGAACAATTATGCCACCACACAGATGACTGCGCCTGGTTCCACCTTTAAAATGGTATCAGCCACCGCAGGACTTATGGAAGGGTTTATAAACCCCTATTCCACATATAACTGTACAGGCATATTTGAAAAAATTGACCCGCCTCCTTCCTGCTGGATCTATCCAAGAGGCAGACATGGGACCCTAAATGTTACAGGCGGC
>CAMUHA010000121.1 GCA_947088515.1 uncultured bacterium | reverse complement strand
AAAGTGGCAGGCAACGATTAGATACATTCAGAAAAAACTTTCCCTTGTAAACTGCCCATAAGGGCAAAAACAAGGGAAAATACATATCAATTCACTGTATGAGGCTTAAAAAGCCTTGAAAAATAGGGAAATTTCAAAAAATTTATCGGCAAATCCCGATTTTTATGGGAGATTCGTATTTTAAGGTTTGGAGCCTAAAAATCGGTATTAACCGACAGCCCCTTTTCTTGACTTTGACGCAGCGTAAAGGAGTAAGCTTATAAAAGAGGTGAGGCGTATGGAATACAGTATCAGGGAATTGTCCGACATGGCGGGAGTGAGTGCACGCACTTTGCGCTATTATGATGAAATCGGTCTTTTGAAGCCGCTGTATATAAGTGATGCAGGATACCGCTATTATGGGGAAAAGGAACTTGAGCTTTTGCAGCAGATTTTATTTTACAGGGAAAGGGATTTTGACTTAAAGAGTATCCGGAAGATTTTGTATCAGGACAGCTTTGATGTTATGAATGCGCTGGAGGAACATCTTCTGGAACTGGAAAACAGAAGAAGACAGATGGACTTCCTGATTCACACAGTAAAACAGACCATCAGGTCGATGAAGGGAGAATGTGAAATGAGCGATAAAGAAAAATTCCAGGCATTTAAAGAAAAAATGGTAAAGGAAAATGAGGAAAAGTATGGAGCGGAAGTAAGGGAAAGATTTGGGGACGAGCAGATGGATGCTTCCAACCAGAAAATCCTTAATATGTCACAGTCGGAATATGAAGGCTTTCAAAATCTGGGAGCAGAAATAAATACGCGGTTAGAGGAATGTGTAAGGACAGGTAAAGCAAAAGAGAGCGAGGCGGCAAAAGAGATTGTAAAGCTTCACAAAAAATGGTTATGCCAGACTTGGAAACAGTATTCAGTAAACGCCCATAAAGCGCTTGCCCAAAGCTACACACAGGATAAACGTTTTTTGGAATATTATGACAAAAACGTCTCAGGCTGCGGAGAACTGTTAGGGCAGGCAGTGGATTTTTGGGCAGATAAAATATAATTGTATAAAAAAAACCTTCCTCCACATAATAATTTTTGGAGGTGAGGACAATGGATTTTAACAGCACAAATCTTCCTCTTGGACTGGGCATGGCTCTTGCTATGGATGAACATGCAAAGCGGAGGTTTGACGGTTTAAGCGAAACGGAAAGAGAGCACATTATATTAAGGTGTAAGGACGCAAAGTCAAAAGAAGAAATGGATAAAATAGTTGACTCTATTTCGCCGGAAGAAGACATTAAAGGGCTTATGGACGGCAGGTCAGAAATTGGATGACCAGTTTATTGTAAACATGGAAATTAATTTCTGGTAAATTTATCTTAATTCAGGTATAATAAAAAGTACGGGTGTTGACCCGTACTTTTTAAATTATGACGCGCGGACAGCCAAAGTATACATAGAACAGACAGGGCATGGTGTAAACATGGATTTTTGGCAGAGAGCAGAATATAGATGGATAAGAAAAGAGGAAGGCTGAAAATGAAAGTTACGGAAATTTTTAAAACAAAAAAGAAGGAAGGAAAGCCAGTGTTATCTTTTGAGATATTTCCGCCTAAGAAGGAGGAAGCTCTTAAGAACATTGACGCCACGCTGGAGCGGCTGTGTGATCTGCATCCTGATTTTATCAGCGTGACTTTTGGGGCAGGAGGAAGTGCAGCTAATAACCAGACGGTGGAAATTGCCAGAAAGATAAAAAATAATTATGGAGTGGAACCAATCGTGCATCTGACCTGTCTTCATTATGGAAAAGAGGAAATCGGTGAAATTTTAAAGGCGCTTAAGGAAGCGGAAATTGAGAACGTGCTGGCGCTGCGGGGAGACATAAATCCGAATGTTCCAATGAAGCATGATTTCAGGTATGCAAATGAGCTGGTGACATATATTAAAGAGCAGGGGGAGTTTCATATCAGCGGGGCCTGCTACCCGGAAACCCATCTGGAGGCTCCGGATGCAATATCTGACATTCACAATCTGAAAAAAAAGGTGGATGCAGGAGCGGGCCATTTGGTTTCGCAGCTGTTTTTTGACAATGAAGCCTTTTACCGTTTTTATGAAAAAACAAGGATTGCCGGAATAGATGTGCCCATAGAGGCAGGAATTATGCCTGTGACTAATCGGGCGCAGATTGAGCGGATGGTAAATATCTGCGGCGCAACCCTTCCAAAGAAGTTTGAGAGGATACTTCACAAATATGAGAACAACAAAGAGGCGCTTTTTGATGCGGGGCTGGCATATGCCATTAACCAGATTGTGGACTTGATTGCCAATGATGTGGATGGCATTCATATTTTTACCATGAACAATCCCAAAGTTGCGGGAAGAATCTGTGATGGCATTAAAAACCTGATTTAGTTTTAGCAGGCGCTGGGCAGGGCGGATATGAGAAAAAAAATATTAATTACGGGAGCTTCAAGGGGCATTGGGGCAGCAGCGGCTAAGAGCCTTGCAAAGGAAGGCTTTGACCTGTTTCTGGTATGCAAAAGCTCCTGGGAGGAAATCGGCAGGATAAAAAAAGAACTGGAGAGCCAGTTCGGTATTTGCTGCGAGGCTGCGCTTTGTGACGTATCGGACCCGGACCAGGTGGAAACGATGATGAAGCAGGCAGGGGAAATTTATGGACTGGTCAACAATGCTGCAATTTCTTATGTAGGTCTTTTAACAGACATGACCTTAAAGGAATGGCGCCAGGTGATTGATACGAATTTAAGCAGTATTTTTTATACCTGTCGCCTGGCGGCGCCCCGAATGATAAGGCGCAGGGAGGGAAAGATTGTCAATATCTCTTCTGTCTGGGGAAATGTGGGGGCTTCCATGGAAGTTGCCTACAGCGCTGCAAAGGGAGGTGTGAACAGCTTTACAAAGGCTCTTGCCAAAGAACTTGCACCCAGTAATGTGCAGGTGAATGGGGTGGCCTTTGGTGTAATTGACACAAAGATGAATGCCTGTTTTTCTGAAACCGAGCTGGAAGCTTTAAGGGAGGAAATCCCTGCGGACCGCCTGGGCAGAGCGGAAGAAGCAGGGGAAATGATTAAACAGGTTATAAACGCCCCTTCTTATATGACAGGGCAGATTATTGCCATGGACGGCGGCTGGCTGTAAATGAAAAAGAAATTCCGCAAAGCGGCAGTGGGAAGAAGATGGCATATACTATAATAAACGAAAGATAAATTTGCCGTTTATCCCTTCTTTGCAGAGGGATGTTAATTTCTGCCTTTCCGGAAAGGAATCCCATACTGGCAAAAGCAAGAGTTTATTAATAGGAAGAAAGCAAATGGAAAAGAGGTGTAAATATGTATGATGTTGTGATAATTGGTTCCGGCCCGGCGGGGATTTCCGCGTCTATATATGCAAAGAGGGCAGGACTTAAGGCAGTGACCCTGGAACAGAATCCAATGAGCGGCGGACAGGTATTAAATACCTATGAAGTGGATAATTATCCGGGGCTTCCGGGAATTAATGGCTTTGACCTTGGCATGAAATTCCGGGAACACGCAGATAAGCTGTCGTGTGAATTTAAAGAAGGAACAGTTTTATCCATAAAAAAAGAGAGCTTTGAAAAGGAAGCAGAGCCTGGAAGAAAGCGGCAAAAGGCTATGGAAGGAGAACTGAAAGCAGCATCCCGTGAAGTTTCCCTGCAAAAGGCAGCCCCAGGATTTACTGTAATTACAAATCAGGGGGAAATCCGGACAAAGACGGTGCTGGCGGCAATGGGGGCGACTCATGCAAAACTGGGAATACCAGGAGAAAAAGAGTTTTCCGGCATGGGGGTATCCTACTGTGCAACCTGTGACGGCGCTTTTTTCCGGGGAAAAGTAACTGCGGTGATAGGCGGCGGGGATGTTGCGGTGGAAGATGCGATTTTTCTTGCAAGAGGTTGTGAAAAGGTGTATTTGATTCACCGCAGAGATGAGCTGCGTGCGGCGGATATTCTCCAAAGGGAGCTTATGGCGCTGCCAAATGTAGAGATATTATGGGATACAGTGGCAGAGCAAATTGAGGGAGATGGACAGGTAAGCGGTATGCTTGTCAAAAATGTAAAAACCGGAAAGCAGAAGAAATTAGCTGTGGATGGTGTTTTTGTAGCTGTAGGGATTATTCCTTCCAGCGACATTATGAAGAATCTGGCAGACTTCGATGAAAAGGGATATCTAATTGCCGGGGAGGACTGCGCCACCAGTGAGCCGGGAGTTTTTGCTGCCGGGGATGTGCGGACAAAAAGGCTCCGCCAGGTAGTGACAGCTGTATCAGATGGTGCAAATGCCATCACATCTATATTAGATTATCTGGTGAATCTGGATAACGCTTAAAAAAGACCATGGCATTGTAAAAAAATCGCAATATTTTGAAAAATATTTCATGATTGTTAAAAAGCCTGAAAAGAAAGTAACTTTTCAGGCTTTTTATATTGCAGAAAACAAACTGATGCTTTCGTAAAGCGGCAGAAGTATCTAAAGCATATTTTCAGGCATAATGTACAAAAACAGGAACAATTTTTTGGTGAAAAAATTAAAACAAGAATTGGAAACAGGAATTTTCTAGTACCCATTGACAGAAGGTACCAGAGGTGTTATATTTATTAACAGATGTAATAAATTTGTAATAATTCATAAGAAAAGGTTTCTATGGCAAAATTTACAGAGTAGATTTTCCATACATAACAGGCAGCTTACGATAGAGAAATAAGCGAAATGGAGGTTATTCATGTATAACAAAAATATGAAAATAGGCGGCCGTGCCGCTGTATGTGCAGTGTCAGCAGCGCTTATATTTTCAAGTCTGAACATAAATGCTTTTGCAGTGGAAAACAACGGTCTGCCATCCGCAGGAATTGATTTCTTTTTATCTGCCAATGCTACCAGTGTAAAGAGTCTTAAGGATGAAGATGAAGGAAAGACCAAAGGCGATGAATTTAATTATATTTCCAGGGAGTCAAACTCTGAAGAAAAAGAAGAGGAGGCGGTTCCCACCGCAACAGCATCGGCGACTGCTACGCCCAGCGCAACAGTAAAGCCGGAAGCAGAAGAAGATGAACTGGTTATAGAAGAAACTATGATTGCCACTTCAAGCAAGACGATTAACCAAAAGGAGAAGGAGCTGGAAGCAAAGAGGGAAGAGGAAGGCTTTAAATCCCTGGTTATTGCAAAGGTAAATGATTATGTTAATGTAAGAAGCATACCCAGCGAGGAAGGAGAAATCCTTGGAAAGCTGTATGATAAGTCAGTTGGTGAATTTATTGCGGAAGAGGATGGATGGTACAAAATTACTTCCGGCAGCGTAACCGGCTATGTAAAAGGCGAATATTGCGTGACAGGGGAAGACGCAGTTGACCTTGCCAAAAAAGTGGGAACCAGAATTGCAACAGTAACAACCACAACTTTAAAGGTGCGTGAACAACCCGGACTGGATGCTATCGTCCTTGGTCTGATTCCCATTGAAGATGAACTTCTGGTAACAGAAGAATTGGATGGATGGGTAAAAGTAAATATTGAGGAAGGTGACGGATACGTTTCCACAGATTATGTCACCCTTTCCACTGAATTTGTAAAAGCAGAATCAAAAGCAGAAGAAGAAGCCAGACTTGCAAAGGAAGCGGCAGAGAGAAAAGCGGCCCAGGAAGCAGCAGCTAAGGCAGCAAGAGAAGCAAAGAAAAAATCCTCTTCTTCCCAGTCCTCCTCCTCTTCCTCTGACAGTGAAATTATACCGGCTATGACTTCAGGAAGCGGTAGCCAGCTTGGAAAGAATGTAGCTGATTTTGCCTGCCAGTTTGTTGGCAATCCTTATGTGTATGGCGGAACAAGCTTAACCAATGGCGCCGATTGTTCAGGTTTTGTAATGAGCGTTTATAAGAACTTTGGTGTTAACCTGCCTCATTCATCAGCAGCAGACCGAAGCGTTGGTTCTTCTGTAGGAGGACTTGACAATGCACAGCCAGGCGATATCGTATGCTACTCCGGGCATGTGGGAATTTATGTAGGCGATGGCAAGATCGTTCATGCGTCCACATCCAAGACAGGTATTATTATCTCCAATGCAAATTACCGTTCTGTGCTTTCTGTAAGAAGAATATTCTAGAAAACAATATTGCAGATTAATATAATAAAAAGCAGCGTGGTTTGTAGCCGCGCTGTCTTTTATTGCCAGCCTGTAAGTCGGGCGGGAGACATAAAGAATGCGAGGGTATAAAATGAAAATACTGGTTACTGGTTTTGACCCCTTTGACGGGGAAATGGTCAATCCTTCAATTGAAACGGTCAAGAGGCTGCCGGATAGAATTGCCGGAGCGGAGATTATTAAACTGGAAGTCCCTACTATTCGCTATAAGTCCCTTAAAGTAATTGAAGAAGCAATTATCAGGCATGACCCTGATGTGATTTTATCTGTGGGACAGGCAGGGGGGAGGAGCGATATTTCGGTGGAACGTATTGGCATTAATGTGGACGATTTCCGTATGGCAGACAATGAGGGAAACAAGGTAACTGATGAACCGGTTTTTCCTAAGGGGCCGGATGCCTATTTTGTAAATCTTCCTGTCAAATCCATGGTAAGCCGGATATTGGAGCGGAATATTCCGGCATCTGTATCCAATACAGCAGGAACATTTGTGTGCAATCATGTAACCTATGGTGTACGTCACCTGATTGCCACCAAATATCCGGGAAAGCGAAGTGGATTTATTCATATTCCATATTTGCCCAAACAGGCGGCAGGCAAAAAGGGTATGCCGTCCATGGCGCTGGATTTAATGGTGGAGGCGGTTATGGCGGCGATTGAAGCAATTGTGGAGATGGGTGAGCGCGGCTTATAGGCAGAGCCGCAATGCTTTCAGTACCGCAATACCATATGGTAGTAACAAAATGGAACGGTGTGTATGGAGCGTAAAATAGCGGAAAATTAGGGGGACATTCGGAAGAACTTTTAGGAAAGTTTTTCAAATGTCCTTGTTGCGTTTTTGAAATTTTGATTGCTGTATTTTATTATTATATTAAAATGAAATCAAAAGCGAAAAAATCACTTAAAATATATAATTATAATAAAATAGAAATATAAATATTTGACAAAAACGAAAAACTCACTTAGTATAGGAAAAAAGAGGTGAAAGATATGCTTATCAGATTTAATGTTAGAAATTTTTTGTCATTTAATGAAAAAGAAGATGGGAAAACTGAAGAATTTTCTATGATTGCCGGAAAAGTTAGAAATAAGAAGGAACATACCGGTGATGATGGTAATTTACGGTTGTTGAAGTTTGCAGCGGTATTCGGGGCGAATGCATCAGGAAAGTCAAATTTAGTAAAAGCTATGGACTTTATGCGCAATACGATTATTGATGAGCTGCCGGATGGATATACAGGACAATATTGCAAAACAGATAATGGTAATAAAGAAAAACCAAGCTATTTCGAAGTAGAAATTAGGCTAAATGGAAAGTACTATGCATATGGATTTGAAATTATTTTGAGTAGAGGTGAATTTTGTTCAGAATGGTTGATAGAATTGACGGCTGATAATAAAGAAAAGTTGATTTTTAGTAGGGACATTTTGGCGTGTGAATATGAGTTTGGAAACTCGTTGAGTGCGAAAGGATTGCGGGAAAAAATGGATGTTTATGCAGAGGACATTCAAGATGATAACAGTGTGCTTTTTCTTTCTATTATGAATCGCAATAAAAGAACACTTTATGAAAAATATAAACGGGCTTCCATATTAAGAGAAGTCTATTTATGGATAGAAAGAGCATTGGATATAAATTATCCCGATGACCCAATTTCAAGTTATTCTTATATGGCTGGCACAAAGAATGTGAAAGAAGTATGCGATTTGATAGAGGCTTTTGGAACAGGAATAACAGGTTTCAAAATGGTGGAAGTTCCAATAGAAAAGGTTTTGTCACATTTATCAAAATCCGAAAGAGAAAGCGTTTTTAAAAGGATTGAAGATTTAGTTTCTGGTGCGCACAAGAATCAAGAAAAGCATATTAGGGGATTGATTATGCGTAGCCCAAGAGATTTTTTTATGTTGGAAGTCAAGGATGGAACTGTGATTTGTCGGACAATTCAATTTTCGCATAATACAAAAGAAACATTATATGAAATGTCGGAAGAATCCGATGGAACGGTTAGAATTTTGGACTTATTAGAAATTTTATTGTCAGAGGAAGGCAAGACATATGTAATTGATGAATTGGACAGATGTCTTCATCCAAGTTTAACTTATAAATTTGTGGATTCCTATTTGCAGATGACATCAAAAAAGAATATTCAATTGATCGTTACAACACACGAATCACGCTTGCTTGATTTTGATTTGTTGCGTAGGGATGAAATTTGGTTCGTAAACAAGCGTAAAAACGGTGAGAGTGACATTTATTCGTTAGAGGAATATAATGCCAGATTTGACCAAAAAATTGATAAGGCATATTTGGAAGGACGTTATGGTGGTGTCCCGGTATTCAGCACTGTATTTCCGATTAAGGAGGTATAATGGATGAGGGAAAGCAGGACATTTGCAGAACGTACAAAAGTTTTGAAGACTGACGAAGCTAAGAAAAGATACTTTCTTATTTTCGAAGGAGCCAGTACAGAAAAAATATATTTTGAGGCATTAAAAAGCATATCAGGCGATGTGGAAATCGATCCATTAGTTGAACTTATTCCTATTATACGCAGTTATAGCGAAGATGGATGGAGTAATCCCAAAAAAATACTTGATCGGATTATAGTGAATTTAGAGGAAGAAGAAACAGGATTATTGACATATGAATCTTTACTTAATCGTATTATGGATTACCTCTATGATGAGAAGATTTTAACAACTGGTAAAGTGCAGGCGCACGCGCTATGGAAGATACTTGAGGAGGGATGTGAGAAGGTTTTAAAGAAATGTTTGAACGATAATGTGGACAATTTGACTGAAGCTTGCAATAAACTAACAGAATACCTTAATCAAGAATCAGATGTTGTTAACATTGTAAATGACATTGCGGATATTATCCGATCAAGCAATCTTACTTATGATAGCAGATTTGATGAAATCTGTCTGATTGTGGACAGAGATAAAGAAAGTTTTTTAGCAACACCGGAGAATGATCAGTATGGATATGTGTTACGAACCTGCCAAAAGAAAGGATTTGGTTTCTATGTATCAAATCCATGCTTTGAGTTTTGGTTATTGCTTCATTTTGATGAAGTGTTCGAATTAGACAAGGACAAACTGTTAGAAAATCCACAGATAACGGCGAAAAGGCGATATACGGAACATGAGTTGAGGAAGTTGCTGCCGGGATATAGTAAGGGGAAATATAACGTGGGTACATTAATCAAAAAATTATCGGTAGCCTTATGTAATGCGAAAAAATTTTGCCAAGATGAAGATTTATTGATTTCAGAAGTTGGAACTAATGTGGGAAAGTTGATATTGTTATTAGTGAAGAAGGGAATAAAAGATTAAATAAAGCCATTATATAATGTGTAGGGAGTTAAAAGAATTAAATAATTGGATGGAATATGTAAGGAGGTTGTCTCTATACATAGAAAAAGCCAGAGATTATCCTCTGACTTTTTCCCTTGCCCAAGAAGCCATTGGACATTATTGCTTTTGCAAACCAATAATAACCCAAGATGACTTCCAGTGCAAGGAGATTTTTGCAAAGGAGGTGTTGTGATATGGCGAAAACAGTACATCACGGTGGAAAAGTCGGCACTGCTGCAAAGAAGTTGGCCACTCCGTCAACCAGTAAGAGTACAAATAGCAAAGCTGGAACAATATTGGCTAATCATAAGGCAAAGTGTCATTGATAAGCAGCTAAAAGTCACAGACCTGAGCAAGTCTTAAAAAGGATTAAATTTTGTTTTGTGGAGAGAAATTTATGGCACAGTATTGTTTTAAACAAAGTAGAATAATGAGATTATCATTACTGAAGGGATTTGAGGTAGATTACCGCCGAATATGGCGCTTCCTCCAGCCATTGATCCACCTTCTGCTTGTAGGCATCCAGCTTTGTAGGCTTTGGCTGTGTCAGTATGTATTCCGGCTTCTGCGGTGATTGCACATACCGCTTTGCTGTCTGGGGGTCCATGTGGTATTTTTTCTAAGCTCCACATAGCTCATTTCTTTTTGCCTGTCATTTCGTATGTCCATCCAACTTTCTCCTCTCATTTTTCGACTCCCTTTCCGGACATTCTTCGTCCTATTAGGAGTCTATCTTTTTTCCTCCTCTCCGCCATAAATCTACATTTTTCTTCGGCGTTTTCATTGGCGCTGACATGAAATAAAACATTTCAAACGTATTGAATTGGCAATGAT
>CAMUHA010000120.1 GCA_947088515.1 uncultured bacterium | reverse complement strand
CAGGGAATGTATATTTGTGAGCGGAACCTTCCAGTGTGGCAGGACTTTTATGGCACAGGAATTTCGGGCAAACTGGGTTTTTCCTTTTACGGAGGTCATGAGCAACAAGCAGAAAGTGCCTGATGAAGAAAAATATTCTGAGAATTTAGGGGAAATAAGATGAGTGACATTTATGCAATGAGTGACATACATGGATGCCTTGACGCTTTTGAATACGCATTGTCATTGGTTGATTTTTCCGGTGATAACAAACTTATTCTTCTAGGCGACTATGTACATGGACCGGACAGTTACGGTGTTCTAAAAAAAATCATGCAGTTACAAAACAAATATGGCAGTGATAAGGTGATAGCTCTGCTTGGAAATCATGAGGAAATGGTGTGTGACGGCAGGTGGCCCATCGGCGTAAATGGCGATAAGGATACTTATCGTACAGAGGGCAGCGCCAGATATCTTATGTGGATGCAAAATCTGCCAAGATATTATGTTGAGGGAAACACAATTTTTGTCCATGCCGGAATTGATGAAGAAGCGGAGGACTTATGGGAGTGGGGAACCAATGATTATACTTTCACGGAGAAATATCCGGCTCAGACAGGCAGATTTTATAATGACATGAAGATCATCGCAGGACATATAGGAACAGCAGAGATATCAGGCAATCCAGGCTTCTATGATATTTATTTTGATGGAGAGAGCCACTACTACATAGATGGGACTGTTTTGGAAAGCGGCATTATTCCTGTTATAAAATTTGATAAGGAAAATAACAAATATTATCGTGTTACTGAAACAGGGGCCTGGTTGATTTTGCCATATGATGAAGAAAATTAACAAAACCTGCAACCATCTGGCTTACTTAGTCGTTTTATTAGGTAGAAACAAGAAAATGAATTTTGAAAGGCGGAAAAAATATGAAGAAACTGATTGTTAAGATGAGAAAGTTGAAACTGACTCCCTGGGCTAAATTAACGCGCGGCGAAAAAGTTGCAAAAGTTATCATAACATTACTTAAGATTTCAGCGATTGTCGCGATTGGCTTAGCGCTTGCCGGTGTAGTTTTGGCAGTTATTGCAGGCATTGCTGTTGCTTTTGGCATTGCAAGTGCGATAGCAGGTGGTTTTAATGATGCAAGCCGCGCATATCGTTATGGTGACCGCCGTTATAAATGGTTTTGGTTCTGGTAATATAAACCATATACAATTTTTTATAGCATTAAATAGATTGAACAGTCAAAAAATTTGAAAGAGCGTTCAATGTATGCAAAAAGATTGGTATGGATATGAGGGTTCCATATACTATAAACGAGAGACTTATTTAATAATAATAATGGTATGGGTTTCAAATGAATGATACTGAGGTATTTTACGGCGGAAGGAGGAATATGATGAATCTGTCAAAA
Organism: uncultured bacterium; assembly: GCA_947088515.1. GTDB lineage: Bacteria > Bacillota > Clostridia > Lachnospirales > Lachnospiraceae > Suilimivivens. The sequence goes on along the minus strand of CAMUHA010000120.1, from coordinate 9,123 downwards.
ATAAAAGTAATCATTGCGGATGATGATGTTATTAAGGGGGTTGATATACGAAAAGCTTTAGAATTCAATGGCATTCGGAATATCATGACAGTTAGAAATCAGGAAAAACTGTGGGAACAAATATATCATGGTGAGGATAAGGTGGATTTGATAGTGACAGATATGCAATATCCATTGGAGGCGGGAGAAGCTATAGATAAGGAAGCGGGATTGAAACTGATTGAAAGAATGAAAAAAGAAAAAATCGACATTCCGATTATTGTCTGTTCCTCTCTGAATTACAGTATCCCCGACATATTGGGAAGCGTATGGTATAATGAGCTTAACGACCTTGATTCAGGATTTAAAGAGGCGTTGGGCAGATTAGAAAAGGACAGTTGACAGAATGAACAGAATTCTTTACCGAAGGGAGAAAATATAGAATGGGAACACAGAAAACAGAGAAAGTGAAAAAATACTATACCTGGAAAGGGAATGTTGCTTTAGCTGAGTATCACGATTATAAGGAGGCACAAGCTGCAGCAAAAAAAATGGGACAAAAAAACGCTGACCCACCGGGGTTTGTATATAAGGAAGAAGCAGAGGCATTCAGTAAGGAAATGTGGGATGAATATATAGAAAAACATTACAGGCCCTTTGACGCTGAAAAATATGATGCTGTAATATATACAGATGGGAGTTTTACTTCCAAAGATAATACAATAGCATCATATGGTCTGATTATCTTTTTTAAAGACGAAAATAAGCCTTACATTGAAAGCTGTACAATACAAGATGTGGAGGATGGAAAAAAATACAAAATTGTCAGATATGATTGTGACGGTGAAAAAAAAGAATCAGAAGAATATCCTTTTAAAAGTAGGTTCGGAAAAAGTGGTTTAGTATCTGGGTCTCATGTAACAGTTGGTGAGCTTTTTGGAGCAATGCGGTCACTGGAAATTTGCTGTAAAGATAGAAGGTTAAAAAAGATTCTGCTTACTTATGACCGTGATGGTATAAAGCAAGGCTATGATAACAGGAAAGATTTAAGTACGGCAAAAGGAGATGTAGCTTATAAATATAGAGAATTTTTACAGAAATTAGAAGAAGAAGGATTTTTAAAGGATGATGACATAACGTTTAAAAAAGTTGATAGTCATGATGTCAAAGACAAACAAAATGAAGGCGAAAAAGAACAGTACAGGGTCGATAATAAGGAGAAGTATCCACATGCTGTTTATAATGATTTAGTGGATATTCTTGCAAAAGCTGAAACCGGAATCGCAATAAAGCGACAAGAAGATTTCAATGTTTTCAGAGCCATACCCGATGAATTTAAGGGATTTCCAGCCACTGCTGATGCAGATAAAAGAAGAAAACATGCCGGACATGCCAGAGAGCTTGTCAAAAATGTCTTAGAAAAATATGATGGAAAATTTTGGCCCAAATTTAAAAATCAGACAAATTAATAAGGTCAAAAATATCCACTTCGGCAACAGGATTTGGAATATCCTTGTTTCTGAAATTGTTATTATGGAAAGCAGAGGAATAACGTGAAGCCTATTAGTGTGAAAGAAGTCAAATCAATAGCTCTGGTTTTAGAGAATTGCGAAGTAATCCCTATCTCCAAAGAACACATCGGTATATTTCATTGCAAAGATAGTACCACATCCATTACCAGAACTTCCTGTAACAGTATTCCTAAAGAGCAGTACTGTGAAGAGTTCTATTTGGAAATACATAAAAACGCGGACCGGAATTACAGTTTATTTGGAACAGAAAGTGATGAAACGGTATTTAAACGTCTCGTATGTCCAGATATCACTGGTATCAATATAGCATATGAGGATGACACGACAAAATATTGCATTATGCCGTGGAAAGATGGAGACAGTACCGGATGTAATAACAAATATCAGACTTCATATGTCAGTAAAAGCGGGAATATGTATATTGGTATCTGCAGGGATAAGTCGATTGAAGATATGGTTGATTTCGATTCCATTGACCATTCAAAGTAATGGAAGATTTAGAAAAGCATGAAATACCGGAGGAGGAAAGAGAATTGAAAAAAATGATTTACGCAGTAAAATGCGGCAGAAAGACCGGAATTTTTAATGAATGGCTAAAATGCTCTGAGCAGACAAACAAGTATCCAAATTCAAAATTTCGCCGCTTTGAATATCGGAGCGAAATTGAGGAGGAGGCAGAAGATGTGCCGGGCAGCCTGCGGTATGCTATAAAAGAAGCGGAAGAATACCTGGGGGATTTGGTGTATCTGGGTGAGAGTGCCGACTATTTGGAGGATGTGAGTTGGGAGGAAGATGGTTTTTTGCCTTTCGGCGATGCGTCTGAAGCAGAAAATCCGGAGCTTTTTTCTGATAAAAGAGGGATGGAAGAAGAGGATATTGATGAAGAATTTGACAAATGGATAGATGCCAACCGGAAAAAAAATACAGGACCAACAAAATACTGGATGATAGCAGAAGATATGAAAAAATGTATCCATACCATCAAATCGAAACAAAACGACAGCATCAGGAGCGCAGCAGCAACCAATCTGAAAAGACATTTGGAAAGATGTCTTTCTGATGTGAACTTAAGCAAATTGACAGATATCTATAAGGATTTAAAAGAGGAGAACGCTATTGGGTATAATCCGTCTGCCGTGGCCGATTTTGTGAATCGACTGTCTAACCGTTATCCAAAGCCCGAAGTCATTGAAACGGAAGAAGCGGAGGCGGGGATAAAGGAAGAAATTTCCATGCAGCAGCTTTTGATGCAGGCCGGAGCTGTGGAATATGAACTGAAGGGGATGGTTTTTGGACAAGATGTGGCTATTGAGAAGTTGAGGGCAGCATATTTTGACAGGGAATTGACAATCCGGTTGCAACCAAATAAAGGAGGGCCCAGAAACGCATACCTTTTAGCGGGACCTCCGGGGGTGGGAAAAACTTTTATGGCTAAATTGTTTGCCAAGAAATTAGGCTTTCCTTTTAAACAGTTTGATATGGCAGGGTATTCTGGGGACCATGCAGAAAGAGATCTGCATGGTTGGTCTCGTCAGTATAAAGATACTGATACCGGGGGATTGCTTACAGAATTTGTGGATAAAAATCCACGATGTGTTCTTTTGTTTGATGAAATAGAAAAAGCAGGCAGCGGTGTCATACGAATCTTTTTGCAGATTTTGGATGAAGGAGTCTGCAGGGATAGATTTCATGAAAAGAATGTGTCGTTTAAAGACACTATTATTTTTTTTACAACCAATGCAGGACGGCAGCTTTACAATGATGCAAAGAATGAAAATCTTACGTTGCTTCCGGATAAAGTGGTGATTGATGCGCTGGAGAAGGCAAAAGATTTGGAAACCAGACAGCCTTATTTCCCTCCGGAAATACTTTCAAGAATGTCTTCATACACAGTTCTGATGCTGAATCATTTAAAAGCAGATGCAATTCTTGAACTGGTGGAGAAGGATATCAAGAATCGGTTGAAAAAAATAGAAAAGAAATTTGGCTATGACCTAAAGCAGGGAAAAGAACATCTGGCCAGGACCGTATTATATTCCATGGGTGGAAGCGCAGATGCCAGGAACGCTTCCAAAATAGCAGGCAAGTTCATTAATAAGGAAATGTATGAGTTTTTGAAACTGGTAGAGGAAAAGCAGGGGCTGGATGAAAGTGGTATGGTTAAAAGAATCGAATGGAAATGTGATTTTGAAGATACCGCAGAGGAAATCAGAGACTTCTACTTTGGGGAAAGGAACTGTGTAATTCCTGTCTTTGGAACAGTGAAATATGAATCGGTCAGCAGGATAAAAAATAATAATGTATGTGTGAAGAACACTGTGGATATCCATGAGTTTATGAAAATGGTCCATAAGGAAAATGTCCTTTTTGCAGTCATTGACTACATATATGGTTTTGAAAATGCGGGAAACGAACTGAATGTTATGGATGCTAGGACGGTTGGACGGGATGTTTTCTTAAAACTACGGGAGGAAGATAAAGAAATCCCAGTTTATATTTTGGATGGAAGTCGTGGACATGTCTATACGGAAAAAGAAAAAAATTCCCTTATGAAAAGAGGGGTTGGAGGATTTATTGAGAGTAAATATTTTAGAAGCCAGCTGGAGGATACCTACAAGAATGTATGCTGTCAGGTGGTGATGGAGACACTGACAGCGCGGCATCAGGTTCTAACATATGAAACCAAAAAAGAATTTGATGAGAAGACCAATGTTGGAAGTATCATTTTTTGCAATTTCAAACTTGAAACGGCAGTGGAGTCTGAGGATAAGTCTTCAATGCTGTCTGATGAACTGCGTCCGAATAAAAGCTGGGATGATATTTATGTGTCAGAGTATCTTAAAAAGGAGCTTGAACTTTTTATTAATTATCTCCGGAATCCTAAGAAGTATAAGGAAAGCGGTGTGAGACCAAGGGGAATTCTGCTGTATGGACCTCCGGGAACTGGCAAGACCTCCCTTGCAAAGGTTGTGGCCTCGGAATCCGGAGTGAATTTTTTGTCCATCAGTGCAAGTGAGCTGCTTAATGGAGGTCCTGAGAAGGTACAGGATGAATTTCGTATTGCAAGAAAATATGCACCTGCAATCCTGTTCATTGATGAAATTGATATTATCGGTATGAAACGGGAATATTCAAATGCTCCAAATCCGGTCCTGAACGCATTACTGACCGAGATGGATGGGTTTAAAAAAGTAGACAGTAAGCCGGTATTTGTTATGGCAACCACGAATCTTGGAAACAAAATTGACTTCGCTCTCCAACGGCGTTTTGATTTGCCGTTCAAGATGGACAATTTGGATGAGAAGGGAAGAAGATGGATGCTGGAAAAACTCATTAAAAAGCAGAGCGATATGTTTCAAATTTCGGATGAAAAGTTAAAAAGTATTGTTGACAGGTCTGAGGGATTGAGTCCGGCAGTTCTTGAGCAAGTAGTTGAGGCAGCTTTGCGGGAGGGGATTCGGTCAGGCTGCACGATTAAAGACGACTTGTTTGATGAGATATTTGAAAAACGTATTCTGGGTGAGGAAAGGGTTGATAGGTCTCCAAAGGAGGTAGAGCGAACCGCATATCACGAGGCAGGGCATGCCTTGGTTGACCTATACAATGACAGACCCCCTGCTTATATGAGCATTGTGGCAAGAGGGGAGCACGGTGGATATGTGCGGCCTGGAGCAGGGGAAAGCGATTCGACCAAAAAATATTATCTGGAGAGGATTTGTGCTGCATTAGGAGGCAGGGCAGCCGAAATGATATTTGCAAATGTATTGGAAATAGAAGATGGTCTGACACATGGCCCGGCTGGTGATTTGGAGTATGCTACAAACATTGCTGCAAATATGGTGTGTAAGTTTGGAATGTATGAAGAAGAAATCGGATTGGCCGTGATAAGAGGGAGAGGATTTAAAGCTGGAGAGATAGAGTATAAATATGACGAAAAGGCAAAAGAGCTAATCAACCGGATTTTATCAGAACAGTTGAAAGAGGCAATACGTATTATTGAGTTGAATAAGGATGCGATGGAACGACTTGTGAAAGCGGTCATGGATAACGATAACAAGAAGAAGTACCTGACTAGAAAAGAAATCCTGGAGGCGACAGGCAAGCTGAATAAAAAGTAACAATCAAGCAAATTTTTATATCAATTACTCAAAATAGCTTAAGATAATCGTATCTTTAGTATATATATTAGGTATTGGGTTAAGGATATAAAAAGCTGAAAGGAGAAAATTTATGAAAAAGGTATTAGTATGTGGGATTGTATTTGTCATCACAATGGGAATAAGCGCTTGTTCTGAAAAAACCAAGGAAAGCAACAGTATAGATAGCAGTTCAAGCTTTTCAATGGAAGATCTTACTGAAGAAGGCAATGATGATGGCGTATATTCTAAAGATATAGTTATGGAGGACAAACAATTATCTTCTACAGATACAGACATTGAAGCAATGGGAACAGAACTTGTTGGTATTAAGGCACATGTGAAAGAGAATAACGGGAATTCACTTTTAATCAGTTCAGATTCAGATGATTATCCAGGAGTGTTTATTGTAACTGGATTGGATGAAATAACGGAAGCAGCCAGCTTACAAGGAGGAACAGCTATTCATATCTTAATGCAAAATCTACATCAGGAAGATGAACAGGGGATTGCAAAATATAAGGCAGAGGAAATTACTCCTTTATCTGGAGATGAAGGTTCAGGACAGGAAGATATTCTGCTAACGGAAGTCCCCAATTTTGAGCTTTGGGGTGTGTTGTCTGAACAAACTAATTGCATAGAGCTTCGGTCTGGAAACTATTCTTGGAATGTAGAAGAAAAAGGAGAAGGCACAGGTGTTACAGCCTGCGGTGTAGCGCCATTAGAAGAGGCAGGCAATTCTATAGTAAAGCTTAAGGTACCAGAATATAATAACATAGATGGGGCATTATATGGTTTTTCCACAAAAATTGCTCCTGATATTTTAACTGTTCGTAGATGGAATGTTGCGGATATAAATAATGACTTGGCAATGGAAGAAAAAATTATTACATATTATTATAAGACGCCTGTATTATCCCTGCAGGCAGGGAAAGTTTATGAATTCAGTGCAGAATGGAAGAAAGAAAATGCTGGTAAAAATAGATTTTACGGAAATGCAAACTATGTATTAGTAACAGAATAGAATTTATCATGTTCTTAAAAGGGAATGGAAAATAATCATTTAAAAAATTTTTCATCGACTTAACAGATTTTATATACAGGCATAAACTATGAAAAAACAGACTTCAACGGAGATATATTATGAATATAAAAGGATGGATAATTGACTATTCAAGAGGAGACAATTTAGTTAATTTCTGGCGATTATACTGGCTAAAGCAAAGGATGGAAAATAAAACTGTAAAAAAAGTAATAACATTTATGTTAAGTAGATGTTCGCACCGGCATGGGGGATATATTGGTTCTGATACAATATTTAATGATGTGCCTATGCTTCCTCATGGGCTGCATGGAATTTTTATTTCACGATATGCAGTAATTGGAGAAAAGTGCTGTATTTATCAAAACGTAACCATTGGAGAAGTAAACAGAAAGGCGCCAGTAATCGGAAATAATTGTCTGATTGGCGCTGGAGCCATTATTATTGGGGATATAAAAATTGGCAATAATGTAAAAATCGGAGCCGGAGCAGTTGTTACTTCAAATATACCTGACAATTGTACAGTTGTTTCACAGCCAGCTCGAATTTTGTAATCTTTCTTGATACAGAGTAATTATTTGGAAATTTAATGCTGCACAAATATAGATATTATGATTAATTTTGTGATTTAATAGCGGTGTTTAGTAACGGGCAGACCATTGAGTATGGAACACATGACGAATTGTACAGTAAAGGTGGATTATATACGGAGTTATTTTCAAAGCAATCTTGGTTTTACGGTTAGCGATTTTGGCAGTGTATTGTATGTCACACTTGGAGAGTGAAGAGATAAGCGAATAAGGGGAAAGCGTCGGTCAATAATGGCTGATGCTTTCCCTCTTTTGAATTTACTTAAATCAGTATGGTTTGTTTAAAATAGCTCAGTAACTAATCTTAGATAGAAAAATATCTTCTCGGATTGAATGTTAAAATGCTTATAAAATAAGATTTTTTAGTTTTTGCACTTGTCAAATTCCGGATTAAAGGCATAGAAATTTTTGGAATCCAGCTTATCCTGGACGATGCGCAGGGCTTCACCAAAACGGGAGGATTGAAGTAAATCTATCTGTTGATTTTCTGCATCTTCTTGATAATGGATTGCCAATACATGCGGTCTTTCAAGACCCGGATTACCGTAATGGTGGAATCCTCCACGACAAAAAAGATTAAATATGTACTGTAAGGCTTGAAACGGTCTCCAATCCCTCAATCATATAACCCGTAGCTTCATCGACCGTATAAACATCGCCTTTTTTCAGACTTTCTATTCCCTTGGAGAGTTCGTCATATAATGCGCCTATGGCTGCTTTTTCGGAATATTCAGTTTTTAGGATTTCCTGATTTCTGATTGCCTGTGCTGCAGGCGCCATAGTATCACTTCCTTTCGATTGTTGATTTCCGCGAACAATGAGCCAAGCATGTGCGTTTACGCACATATTTGGCGAATGTCGCGAGAGTAAATAATTCTGTGCTTTTATAGAATTATTTACTCTATTATACGGTATTTAGTATTGGCTTATCAACAGATTTTTATTAAACTTTCCTCAAAACTGTGCGGCGTAGATTTTCATGGCTATTTGTTAAATGTTCCAATTGATTTCAATGTTTCCGTCTGCAATGCGAATAACTTTGATAAGCGTATCGACTACCGCCTGTCTGTCCTCGAAAGAGAGCGTTTCCCATGTTTTTACATGATTGGTTATCTGCTTCAATCTGCCCTCTGTGTCTGTGACATTTGCCGTAACGATTTCTTCCTGCAAGGCTTTCCGCTCTGCGTCCAATTCTGATATTTTTTCGTCTATGTACTTCATCAGAACGCCGCTTGCCCCGGACACTTTGGAGAGAAGTTCTTCGATTTCTTCCTCAATCTGTGTCAGACGGATTTTTTTCGTCATATGCTTTTTGGGGAATGCTTGCATTCCCTTTTCCCATGTGTCAGATAGGCAGGAGAGTTTTTGAAATTCCGACAGTCTTTCTTTGATTGTGCCAAGCATATATTCCTCCAAAACGTCTGCGTAAATCGTACAGCCCGCCCCGGTACAGTTGCTTCCCCGACTTCCCGACTGGCTGCAAACAAAGTAACGTCCCCATTTTGTTTTTGCCTTGCGGATTGTCAGTGCATAACCGCAGTTGCCGCATTTTACTTTGCCAACGAGCCATGAATTTTTTGGTTTACAGGTCTTTGTGGACTGTCGGTTGTTCAGACACCGTATGCGGCAGGCTAGCCACGTCTTTGAGGGGATAAAACCCTTATGCGGCGCAAGCACAATTCCTTTGTCGGACAGGTCACTTTGTTTTCTTGAAGTGGAAACCGTACCTTTGTAGAGATAGCAGGCATTGTAACCCGTAAAATCACTTGCCGGGTTATAGATGTTTGCGCCTTGACTTTGGAAAAACTGATACACGTCAATATCGGCTTGCACATACACGGGAT
>CAMUHA010000119.1 GCA_947088515.1 uncultured bacterium | reverse complement strand
GTTCAAAGCACAGAAACCAGTGTGGGAGGCGGCCAAAAGAGAATCTTTGTGGTAGAAAAAGGCAGGAAAACTGAAAGGAATATGAGCAAATGGATTTTTACTTTGCCCCTTTGGAAGGGATAACCGGATATATCTACCGAAACGCTTTTCATGATTTTTTTGACTGTGGAATCTGTAAGTATTTTTTACCCTTTATTGCTGTTAATCAGAATGGACTTAACAAACGCAGGGAATTAGAGGATTTAAGTGAAGAACATAATAGAGGAATGAGAGCAGTGCCCCAGCTTTTAGGCAATAAAGGCAAAGAGATGGCGGGATATATCCGCAGGCTTTCGCAGATGGGGTATGGGGAGGTAAATATTAACATTGGATGTCCCTACCAGACGGTGGTATCCAAGAAAAAAGGGGCAGGGCTTTTGGCGGATACAGATTATTTAAGCCGGTTTCTTGAGGAAGTTTTTGAGGATGCGCCAATTGCGGTTTCCATCAAGACAAGAATCGGAATGGAAAGTGCGGAAGAATTTGAAGAAATTCTGAAAGTATATAATCAATATCCGGTTGCAGAACTGATTGTGCATCCAAGGGTGCGGGAGGATTTTTATAAAAATAACCCAGACCTTTTGGCTTTTTCACATGCTGTGAAAGCAGGCAGAGCGCCAATCTGCTATAATGGGGATATTTTTACACGAAAAGATTACCAAACATTTACAAAAGCGTTTCCTGAAACAGACAGAATTATGCTTGGCAGGGGACTGCTTGCCAATCCGGGTCTGCTCACAGAAATTTTTGGGCAGGAGCTAAAGACAGAAGCGGAAAAAAAAGAAAAACTGAAGGCTTTTCATGATAGAATTTACCGGGACTATGGGAAAGCACTGTACGGGGAAAAAAATCTTTTATTTAAAATGAAAGAGCTGTGGAATTACATGCAGTTTTTATTTGCAGAGAGGGAAAAATACATTAAAAAAATACGCAAGGCGAACCGGGCGGCAGAGTATGAAAGCACGGTGGAGTCATTGTTTTACAACTGCCATATGATACCAGAGGCAGGATTTATAGCAGAGTAGAATAAGATAAAGCAGGGCGCATGTAATGAAAGTCTTCAGAAAATTTTCATACATGCGCCAAAGTGTTTATATGTGTTTTGATGTATTTATGAAGGTTATTTTAGGTCCTCCGGATTTGAGGAAAAGAAATATTCAAACAGGGAGCTGTCATATTTATTTCCGTCTGTTTTATTTGCTTCGTCTGTTCTGTCTGTGTTTGCGGTATTGCTGGCTGTGCCTGTTTCACCTGATAGCGAAGCGCCTGCTTTTTCTTCAAAATCAGCATCCTGCGTGCTTTCTTCTTTATATTTGGTAAATATATTTAACCAATCGTCTTTTGTTCCGCCATAATAAACTTTAATTGTTTCATCTTCATCAGGGTGAAGATAGGATAAAGTGCGGTCATAAACAATATTTATGCTTTTGGGGAAAAAGACTGTTTGGATGCTGCATGAGTCAAATAAAGAGATATTTACATCAGTAATTCCTTCTTCTAATATTAATGTTTTCAGGTGTTGGTTTTCACTTCCTATTTTAAAGTCAGACATATCAGTTTCATAATTTTCCCCATCAATATCATAAGAAGAAAGTATATCCAGTTTTTCATTATCTCCTGAATAATTCTCCAAAATAATCCTGTTTCCAGATAGTTTATAAGAAAAATCCGACAGACTTATATCTGACTTATTCCGGGCCTCTATTCCCTGCACTCCATCCTCTTCACCCGTTTCATCATTATCTCCATCATCGTCCGCTTCTTCAGATTCTTCCTCCAGGCCATCTTCCTCTTCTTCGGATTCTTTTATGAAGGCTTGCTCTTTTGGAATGGGAAGAATAAAAGCGGCCTCCTGGCTGGTTCCCGTACCGTCATATTTGGACAATATAATTTTTATTTCGGTACTTTCATTATCCACTCCAATACACTCCTGTGCTTTGCATTTTGCGCCTACGGGAGTTTCTTTGGCCTGATTGATAATGTCGCCGGGGTATGAATACCCCATAAACCCTTTGGAATCCACAATTTGTCCGCTTGACAGGTCGAAAAATAATCCGTCCATAAGTCCCTTTTTATCCTGATAACCCAGGTTTTCGTAAGTAAAGTCAATAAGAAAAACCTGGGTGGGAGTTTTGTCGTAATATTCGTTTCTGTCTTTGGTTTCAGTTATGGAATCAATGGTCAAGGTCCATTGTCCATCCACGGTCCAGGTTTCTCCTATAAGATATTCACTCTGTGGGGAAGCCTGGTTTCTGGAAGCGGAAAGTTCTTTTTCCGTTTCTGTTTCATCGTCCGTCCGGCTGTCTGCTTTTGTTATTTCCTGAACAGCTTTGGTGTAAGGCTCCATATAGTTGACTACATCTTTTGTTATATTGTCTGATAAATTTTGAACCATAATAACTGCCATGACTGAAAGAGTGCAGCTTAACAGAGACAGCATCAGGGCAAAGACGCCTAAAGCGGATGTTCTCCTGGCAGGCCTTCTCTTATATGGCTCCTGATACCAGGAGGGTGGGGGGTTATACTCAGGCTCCCTGGATGCTGTGGGCTGGTTTGGCGGTTCAGAAGGCTTATAAAACTGCGAATACCGCTGGGGCCTGGAAGATACCGGGTGTCCGCAGTGAGGGCATTTGTCTGCATTTTCTGTAATATCCTTCCCACATTCTCTGCATTTAATTAATGCCATTCTTTTGTTCTCCCTTCTCTTGCTGCATATGAGACAAGCTGAAATTTTTAAATTGCTATAGTAATTTACTTTTTATTTTACAACAAAATTGCTGAAAATTTCAATGATTTTTCAAACACATCCTGACGCTGATTTTTCGCCTCTAAAAAGTAATATGGAGACATAAGGATTTGCTGCATTATAGAGAATAAAATAAAGAAAAGGGGTTTCGGAAATAAGCAGATTCCTGTATACTGATTTTATAATACCATTTTCAGGAAAAGATAGTTTTTGGGAAATGGAAATCAAATATCCTGCGGGAAAAAGGAAAGAGGGGGACTCAAAATGGAATTTTTACAAAAGAAAGGCCCAGGAATTTTATTGTGTCTGGTAATAGCTCTGCCTTGTCTGATGCTTGGCAAACAGCTTCCGGTAGTGGGCGGACCGGTTTTTGCCATTCTTACAGGGATGGTTGTTACATTATTTTTAAAGGACAAGACAAAGCTGCAGGGAGGCATTACTTTTACCTCCAAAAAGATTCTGCAGTATGCCGTGATTTTGCTTGGATTTGGTTTAAATTTATCAGAAATTGCCAAGGTGGGAATGCAGTCGCTTCCTATTATTTTATCCACAATTACCACATCTTTGGTAATTGCTTTTCTGTTATATAAGCTGGTAAAGATACCATCTAATATTTCCACCCTGGTTGGTGTGGGCTCATCTATCTGCGGAGGGTCTGCCATAGCCGCCACAGCTCCGGTAATTGGGGCGGATGATGAAGAGATTGCCCAGTCAATTTCCGTTATCTTTCTTTTTAATGTGATTGCAGCGTTAATCTTTCCGTCTCTTGGCGCGGCTCTTGGTTTTTCCAACGAGGGCTTTGGACTGTTTGCAGGTACGGCGGTAAATGATACTTCTTCCGTTACGGCAGCGGCTTCTGCATGGGATGGCATGCACCCAGGAGCCAATGCGCTTGATACAGCAACGATTGTGAAGCTGACACGTACCCTTGCCATTATTCCAATTACCCTTGTGCTGGCATTCTGGCGTACTGCCAAAATGAAAAAAGAGGGGGCGAAAGGAGAGGGAAGCTTCAGCCTTAAAAAGGTATTTCCCTTTTTTATCCTGTTTTTTGTGCTTGCATCCCTCATTACCACTGTCTCTGTACTGGCAGGCGTGGATGTGACATTTTTTAAGCCGTTTAAAGAGCTGTCCAAGTTCTTTATCATTATGGCGATGGCGGCCATTGGAATTAACACAAATATTGTAAAGCTGGTGAAAACCGGAGGAAAACCAATTTTTATGGGATTTTGCTGCTGGGTGGGCATTGCCTGTGTGAGCGTTCTTATGCAGCGGCTGTTGGGCATCTGGTAGAAATCAAAGCTGATATAAGAAAAAGCGCTGCATATTGCGGCGCTTTTTAAATTTGCTCTATCTTTTCTGTAACGGAATGGTAAAGGTTATCATAGTGCTTTCATTGGGTATACTGTTGATTTTCAGTCCATATTCCCCACCATAAGTAAGCTGTAAGCGTTCATGTACATTTTTTAACCCATATCCGGCCGACTGGGTCTGGGTCAGCAGCGGAATTTTTTCCGGCAAAATACCAAGGCCGTTATCCATTACAGTGAAGTGGATATGGTCATTTACAAGAGATACCGTAAGAAAAAGATTGCCATGGCGTTTTTTGTTGGGAAGAATGCCATGCACAATCGCATTTTCCACAAGCGGCTGCAGGAGCAGGTTAGGGACTTCCTGCTTTGGCAGATTTTCGTCAATTTGGTAAGCCACATCAAAAACGTTGTCATTTAATATTCTCTGGATATCAATATAAGCTTTCACGTTTTTAATTTCATTAACAAGCAGGGTTTCTGATTTCCCTTTATTTAGTGTTGTGCGGTAGAAGGTTGACAGAAGCTGGGCCATCAGGCTGATTTCCGCCTGGTGGTTTAACAGAGCTTTACTGTTAATCTGGGACAGGCAGTTATACAGAAAATGGGGATTAATCTGGGCCTGCAGAGCCATAAGCTGCGTTTCTTTTAAAATGAATTTGTTCTTATAATCAGCAACCACCAGACGGTTAAGTTCTTCAATCATATGCTGGAAGCTATTGGTAAGCTTACCCATTTCGTCCGGGCAGTCGTCATGTATATGGGTGGACAGATTCCCTTTTTCAACCTGCAGCATGGTGGAAAGCAGCAGGTTGACCTTTTGGGCAAAAAATTCAGAAAGAAAGCTGCTGACAATGTAAATCAGGAAAATGCAGACTAAGGTAATCATCAAAATAATTCCAATCATGCGGTTTGCAGGAGCCGCAAGCAGAATAAAAGGTTTTTCCAAAGTGACAATCCAGTTATTTGAAAGTGGGCTGCTGGTCTCTGTAGTCCAGCCGCCGTGGGGGTAGCTGTTTCCAATGATGGACTCTTCTGTAAATTCATAGAAAGTTTCCCCGCCGCCTGTTACGCTTAAATGATAATCACTGGAAATACCGGCCAGCACGTCAAAAAACTGTTTGGGGCGCAGCCGGATGCACAGAACATGATTGGAATAGGAAGTGACATACGAGATAAAGGGGGAAGGAATCTTTTGAAACAGGCAAAGGTATCCTTCTTTATCAAGATGCCATATGGGTCTGGCAGCATCCGCAAGGGTGGCATACCAGCTTTCCTCTTCCAGGTCAGCCAAGGGCCTAAGCTGGCTGCCATGACATAAATCAGCTCTGTCAGCATAAAGGGTAATCTGGGAAATTTCAGGGTGTTGTGTGGAGATATCCTTAATCAGGACATCATATTCATAATTAAGAAGTTCAAACTTCTCCATAACACTTTGGTAGTCTCTGGAAGGAACTTCTACGATGGTTTCCGAATGGGCAAGGTAGGAAATCAGGTTTTCATAGGTTTTTACCTGATAACTTAATGAGTTATAGGCCGTGCCCACTGCCAGAGACAGGGCGGATTTTTCCCTGTCAAGCAAAAGACTTATTGTCTGGTAATAGCAAAAGACTCCAAGCAGGATAAGAGGGATCAGCCCTACAAGAATACAGGTGAAAATCAGTTTGCTTTTATATTTCAGGTTAAGATAAAAATTAAGTAGATGGTTCATAAGACTCCTCACGCCTGTACTTTTCCGGCGATTTCCCATAATATTCACGAAAGCTCTGGCAGAAGTAGGAGTAATTAGGATATCCTACCTCTATGCCGATATCTATTACTTTCAGACTTGTGGTGCGCAGCAGTTCGCTGGCCTTTTCCATACGTACCTGGCGGATGTACTGGGAAAGGCTTTTTTTGACGCTTTTTTTAAAGAGCCTGCTTAGGTAATCAGGCGTCAGATAAACCTGGGAGGCCAGCATTTCCACAGAAAGGGCACTGTTGTAATTTTTATTGATATATTCTTGTGTGGCAAGGATTTCCCTGCGGATATTTGAATCAGTGGCTTCATAACTTTGGATGATACTTTGGGCCATAGTCTGGACGGTATCAATAATCTTTAGAATATCCTGCTGGATATAAAGGTCCGTAATCAGGCTTTCTAGAGGCTTCATCCTCTTTTTGCCTCCTTCCTTTTCGGAGGGCAGGAAAGGATACATGGCAGTAACCAGATTAGAAAATACAAATTTTACAAATATCTGGGACTGGTTGGAGGGCATCCGGTATTTCTGGAAAAGAAGGTTTAAATTTTTCTGCAGATTTGCCGCGTCTTTGACAGACAGGCTGTGCTTTATGGCGGCAAGAAGGGAATCATCGTCCAGTTCTTCCTGCATTCTTTCCGGCTTATCCGGGCGGCCGGAAGAAAAAACGTTTGTTTTTGGGTCCCAGAACCGTTCTTCCATCTGCTGTTCCACAGCAGTGTATGCTGTCTGCAGCTCTTTGTATTCATTTATGGGCAGACTAATGGAAATATAACATTCTGTGTGGAAATTTTCAACAATATAAGTGTGAAGGCTGCATCCAAAGGTGTAAGCGTCTTCATGTTCTTTCCGCAAAAACAATAATGCCTGGGTAGGAGAGAGGTTTAATGTCTCCATATCCAGATTCATTGTGGTCCGGAGAGTATCATAAAAAGCGGTATAGTTGCTTTCCAGAAAGAGAGTGGGAAAATCTAACAGTACAATCTGGCGGAACATGTTTAATTCCTTTATAATGTCCGGCGAAAATTTGCGGGATAGGGTTTTACTTATGCAGCTGTGAAGAGCATATTGAAGCAGGTAGCTTTGCTGTTTGTCCTTAAGGAGTCTGGAATGGCGCTCTTCATCCAGCTGACGGATAATGCCGGAAAGAGTATTTTCCAGTTCTTTTGGAACTACTGGCTTTAATATGTAGTCCTCCACTCCCAGGGACATGGCAGTGCGGGCATATTCAAATTCTGCATAGCTGCTGAAAATAAGAATTTTAATGCCGGGGTAAAGGGTGGCGACTTGCTTTGACAGAGTCAGTCCGGTGGTGACAGGCATCTGGATATCTGTAAAAAGGATATCTGCCGGCCATTCTTTTAGTATTTGTATAGCTGTGGCGGCATCCGGAGCTTCCCTAAGCTCCAGGGGAAGCCGGGCGGAATTTATCAGATAGCGGATACAATCACGTTCTGTACGTTCATCATCAACGATAAGCATTTTGTACATCTTTCTCTCCCTCTCTTGTAGAAAAGTGTTAAATACCATGGAAAGAGTATACCACTATTAAAACCAAAGAAGCCATAATATATAAAAAGTGTTCGGATTATTGATATGTTTTTCGGATATTTTATATTTGAAAGTGAGAAAAGTTTTGCTATTCTATATAACGTAAAATATAAACTGATTTGATGGAGGTAAGAATGATGAAAAAGAAAGTTATCAGTCTGATTCTGGCTGCGGGAGTGATGGCGGCATCACTATCCGGGTGCGGTAAGTCAGAAGACTTCACCGCAAATATGAGCGAGGAGGAGAAAGCGGAATGGGAAGCGGCAGCAAATGACCCTTACGGCAAATATCCGGAGTTAGTTACCTACACCAGCGGCTACAATCTGACAACGCAGGGGGCAGACACACTGGCGGGCACGCCTTATGAAAATGACACTTTTGTTGATAACGCTTATACGAGATATGTAAAAGACCTTATCAATGTCCAGAATGAAAATATGTTTGAAGCGCAGACCGGCGAGGATTATGAACAGAAAGTTTCCATGGCGGTTGCGGCACAGGATATTCCTGATATTATGTTTGTACAGGACTACTCTACACTGGTGGAACTGGTGGAGAGTGATATGATTGAAGATTTGACAGATGTTTACAATAACCTTGCATGCGAAACCGTAAAATCAGCTTATGACAGTTATGGAGAAAACAATCCAATCAATACAGTAACCTTTGACGGCAAAATTATGGCGATTCCCAAAACACAGTTAAGTGACGGACAGGATTTCTTGTGGCTCCGTAAAGACTGGCTGGAAAACCTGAACCTGGAAGAGCCTTCCACACTGGAAGAGATGGCGGATGTGCTCCGTGCATTTATTCATGATGACCCGGATGGAAATGGACAGGATGACACCATAGGACTTGCAGCATTATCTACTGTTTATGATGATTATCCGAATACCAATTTCTCCCTTACAAACATCTTTACCGCTTTGGACGCTTATCCTTTTGTATGGATTAAAGATGGAGAGGGCAAGGCAGCGTATGGTTCTGTACAGCCGGAGATGAAAGAGGCTTTGCAGCTTCTGGCAGACTGGTACGCAGAAGGCCTGATTGACAAAGAGTTTACCACACGTACAGAAGATGACATTGTTGCTTTAATTTCCAGCGGACAGTGCGGAGCTTATATTGGACCCTGGTGGTCACCGTTTAGCCCGGCACAGACCACTTCCTATGCAAGTAAGGACGCAGAGTGGGTAAACGTGAGCGCGCCGGTTGGCTCCGATGGAAAAATCAATGCGATCAATACCAAATCCTATGGCGGTTTTGTAGTAGTAAGAAAAGGTTATGAGCATCCTGAAATTGCAATGAAGATTGTAAACATTAACTCCGAATACTCCAAACAGGATACTTCTGATGCTACAAAAGAAATTAAGGAAAATCAGTCTATTGCATACTTTAACTGGCCGTTATACTGTGAAGTTCAGCCTGGCAACAATGCTGAAATTATGACTGGTCATGTGGCAGCAGTGCTTGACGGAAGTGCAGATGTTTCCACACTGACAACAGAGGAACAAAGCTACTATGAAGCGGCAGTACGGTATAAAGAAGCAGAAGAAGCAGGACAGAAGGCAGAGTCAGCAGACTATTCCCAGTATATGTCCAGAATGGTTGCGATTTATAAGTTCCAGGAGGAGCCTGCTAACTTCCTTACACCATCCTATTTTGAGACATCTGAAACAATGAAAACTAAATGGGCTTCCCTTGAAAAGCTTGAGAGACAGACAATCTTAAAGATTATCGTTGGAGAAGCAGAAATGAGTTCATTTGATGAATTTGTTGAAAACTGGACATCCGCAGGTGGACAGACCATTACTGATGAAATCAACGAGGAATTATCTGCAAGATAAAATAGAAGAAAATGGAGGGGTCTTATGAAACAGGCAGGTAAAGCTGTATCAGCACAAAAAGGCACAATGTATGCAGGCAGAGAAAAAAGAATGTTCCATTTGATGATGCTGCCCGGCATGATTATGTTAGTAATATTTGTTTTTGTACCCTTGGTGGGGTCTTTGATGGCATTCCAGAATTATGTTCCGGCCAAAGGACTTTTTGGCTCCAAATGGGTGGGACTTGAAAACTTTAAGTTTATTTTCAGCCTTCCTGACAGCCGGCAGGTTTTTGTAAATACTTTGGTGATTGCCTTTGCAAAACTGATTTTTAATATAGTAATTCCGGTTTTGTTTGCTATTTTACTTAATGAAATAACAGTAAGCATTTGTAAAAGATTTTTCCAGACAGTGGTTTACCTGCCTCACTTCCTTTCCTGGGTTGTACTGGCAACTGTTGTTACCAATATGTTTTCACTTTCGGGACCTTTTAACGCAATAATTACAACATTTGGCGGAGAACCGATTCAGTTTCTGGCTGATAATAACTGGTTCCGGAAAGTAATTGTGGCAACTGATGTGTGGAAAGAGTTTGGTTACAATTCTGTGGTTTATCTTGCAGCCCTTACGGGAATTGATTTGGGATTATATGAAGCGGCTTCCATTGACGGAGCCAACCGTTTTGAACAGACATTACATATTACCTTGCCAAGCCTTTTGCCCACCATCGTCCTGATGACAGCCCTTAACCTTGGAAATATCTTAAATGCAGGCTTTGACCAGATATTTAACCTTTACAATCCTATCGTATATGAAAGTGCAGATATTATTGATACTTATGTTTACCGTATTGGTATGGTGGAGCGTCAGTACAGTATAGGTACTGCAGTAGGTCTTATGAAATCCATTATTAGTTTTATGCTGATTATGGGCGCCAATAAGTGTGCAAAGAAGCTTACTGGAAGCGGTATATTTTAAAGGAGGATGTTACGATGAAGAAAGTAAATTTCGGAAGAACGATATCCAAAGTGATAATCTGGGCGGTAGTAATTATTATGGCGTTAAGCTGTCTGCTTCCTCTGATAAATATGGTGGCAATTTCCTTCAGTGGAAGCGATGCTGTGGCAGCTAATGAGGTTGGACTGTTCCCTAAGGACTTTAATACCACTACTTATAAAAAGCTTTTAAATGATTCACAGTTCTGGAAATCCTTCTTAATTTCTCTGGAGAGAGTGATTTTGGGACTGGCGGTAAATATGTTCTTTACGGTGAGCATGGCTTATCCGCTTTCCAAAAGCAAGCTGCGTTTTCCAGCGCGTGAAATTTATATTAAGTTTGTAATTTTTGCCATGTTATTTACAGGCGGTGTTATTCCTCTGTTTATGGTAGTGAGCAATCTGCATCTGACCAATACCATCTGGTCACTGGTGCTGCCTACTGCGGTTCCTGTGTTTAACGTTATTCTCTTAATCAACTTTTTTAAGGGAGTGCCGGAGTCACTGGACGAGGCGGCGAGAATTGACGGGGCAAGCCCTATCCA
>CAMUHA010000118.1 GCA_947088515.1 uncultured bacterium | reverse complement strand
AAGAGGAAAGAGAAGCAATTTGGATAGAACGCAGATGTGAGCAGGAAAGGGCGCTCCATACAGGGGAAGTGGAAGTGCTGCTCCCCGATCAGCCGCCCTCAGAGCCGGAACAGCCGCTCATTTTGAGTCTGGGTCCTACGCTTACGATGGCACTGCCAATGCTTCTTATGGCGCAGTTAGGCAGCAGGCTTATGGAAGGGACAGGCAGTAATTTTTACTATATGTCGGTGGTGATGACAGTCTGCAGTGCATTTTTAGCGCTTTTCTGGGGGCTGATGAATCATGGATACGGAAAGGCAACGCGGAAACGCAAGGCAAGAGAGCAGGAGCGCCAATATCGAGAATACCTAGACGGTATAGAAAAAGAACTTCTAATGTGGGAGAAGGATAACAGAGAGATGCTGGAGAAAAAATATCCGCCGCTAGCGCAAGTCTGGGGAGGAGGGGATGGCAGGGCAGCCGTATTATGGAACCGGTACTATCGTCAGAGCGACTTTCTGTTTCTGCGCATCGGAACGGGGCAGATGCCCTTTCAGGTCAAAGTAAAGCTGTCCGGTCCAAATAAAAGAATCGTGCAGGAAAAGCTGGTGAAAAAGGCACAGGAACTGGCGGAGCGGTTTGCAGTTTTAAAACATGCCCCGGCGGTGATAGATTTATACGAAAATCGTCAAATTGCAATCATGGGCAATTTATACAGTGAAGAGGTGAGGACCGTCCTTTTGCAGCTGCTTATTCAAATTGCAGCCTGTCATTGTTATACGGAGGTAAAAATAGTCTGCTTTTATCACAAAGAAAGAATCGTAGATCAGGAAACAGCAGCCTGTATCAAATGGATGTCCCACAGCTGGTCAGGGGATAAAACCATAAGATTTTTGGCAGGCTGTGAAAAAGAAGCGGCGGAAATACTGCCTGTGCTTGCCAGAGAACTGATAAGAGGAAATGAACAAATGGAAATGGGGATAAGTTTACCCTGGTATATTGTGCTGGTTTTGGATGCAGAGCTGATTTTAGGAGAACCTCTTTACCAGTGGATTACAGATAAAGAAAAGAAATATCCGGTAAGCGCAGTGTTTGTGGGAGAGGACAGGCAGGCGCTGCCCAAAAGCTGCAGTTGTCTGATAGAAAAGTTAAATGGGGAAGAAAAAAGCGGCGGAGTGGTTTTGCATCTGGGAGGAGAGCGCATAAGAAGAAGGGAAGTTTATCTGGAAACATGCAGTGTACATCAGGCGCAAAGATATGTCAGACAGATAACAGGAGTTCGTGTCAGAGAGAAGGAGACGGAAAACCGGTTTCCAGAGCAGGTGGATTTTTTGCAGCTTTATAACTGTGGCAGAGTGCAGGAACTTGACAGCGGGAGAAGGTGGGAGATAGCAAGAACAGAAGAGAGGATGAAAGCGCCAATAGGATGCAGGGTGGGAGGACATCTGGTATGGCTGGATGTACATGAAAAATTTCACGGACCCCATGGCCTGATTGCGGGAACTACCGGCTCTGGGAAAAGTGAACTGATACAAACCTATCTGCTTTCCATGGCGGTGTCGTTTAGTCCTTCAGACCTAAATTTTTTTATGATAGATTACAAGGGTGGCGGAACCGGAGATGCGCTTAAAACGCTTCCACATTGCGCAGGGGTGATATCGAACCTTTCAGGAAAGCAAATCAGACGGGCGATGCTGGCCATTGCAAGTGAGAACAGACGGAGGCAGAAGTTATTTAGTAATTATCAGGTAAACCATATTGATGCCTATACCAGATTATACCGTAAGAAAAAAGCTTTGCTTCCTATGCCGCATCTTCTTTTGGTAGTAGATGAATTTGCGGAGCTTAAGAAAGAAGAACCGGAATTTATGCAGGAAATTATTTCTCTGGCCCAGGTAGGAAGAAGTCTCGGAGTACATTTGATTTTATCAACACAAAAGCCGGCGGGAACAGTAGATGACAAAATCTGGAGTAACGCAAGATTCCGGCTCTGTCTTAGGGTACAGGATGGACAAGACAGCATGGATATGCTGCATAACAAAGATGCGGCTTCTCTTACCTTGCCAGGTCAGTGTTATCTGCAAATAGGAAGCCATGAATATTATGAGCTGTTTCAAACAGGATACTGCGGCTGTTTTTATCAGGAGGAAGGGGAGAAAAAAGCGCAGGCGGCGCTGCTTTCAAATACTGGAAAACAAATAAAGAGGGAGGGAGAAAAGGAAAAAGAATGGAAAAAGACCCAGATGGAGGTGATTATTGGATATATAAAGGAGACGGCAGAAAAATATCACTATCCGTCAGCGGTATCTTTGTGGCTAAAGGAGCTGCCGGATAGAGTATTTGTGGATGAATTAAAGAAAGCTGAAAAAGAAAGAGCGAGAATACCGGATGCAGAAGAAGCCGGGACAGCTGCAGCGCTGGCGCTGGGACTTTGTGATGACCCGGAAAACCAGTGTCAGTTTCCCCTTTTTTATTACCCGGCCCGGCAAGGTCATCTGGCAGTCTGTGGTGGTCCGGCAACGGGAAAAACCACATCTCTGCAGAGTCTCCTATGGCAGATGTGTAATGATTTTACGCCTGGGGAAGCTTTGTTTTTGATAGTGGATGTGGGACAAAAAAGCCTGGGAAGTTTTGGCCCCATGCCCGGATGTCTTGGAGTATTGCTGGAAAAAGAGTATACAGAAATTTTTTTCTATCATATGAATGGATTGGTGGAGAAGCGAAAGGGGGAGCTTTTAGGCGTAAGCTGGGAGCAGTACAACAAATCTGGGAAAGAAAAGCTGCCAATGATTTTTCTTGTAGTGGATGACTTTGGAAGTTTCAAAAAGATTCTAAATGAAAAGCAACAGGAACAGTTTTCTCATCTGGCATCGGAAGGTCTCACGCTTGGAATTTATCTGATATTATCTGCAGCAGGAGCAGGAGAAATTGGCGGAAAGCTGTATGAAAAAATTAAAACTGCCTGTGCGCTGGAAATGAGCGACCGTTTTTTATATGGGGATGTATTAAGGCAATACCATCTGCCAGTGCTTCCAAAAGAAAACCAGAAAGGAAGGGGATTATGCAAAAGCGGCGGCAGAATATTGGAATTTCAGACGGCAATGGCGGTGAAAGAGGATGGGGCAGGCAGTTTCATTGCAAATGAAGGTGTTAAAAAGAAGATGACATGGATGGCAAAAGGATACCCTCTGCCTGTAAAATTCCCGGAAGTTCCTGAAAATAAGGACTTTAACGAAAGGACAAAAGGATATAAATGGGAAGAGGGAAAACTTCCTTTGGGGTATTGTCTCTCTACTGGGGAATTTTGCAAAATTGCGCCTGATAAGGTCCACTGTTTTTTAATTTCCGGTGCAGAGAGAACTGGAAGGCGGGATTTACTTATGGTTTTGGCAGAAGGGCTTCTCAATATGGGAAGAAAAATAGTAATAATTGACCTTGGAGGCCGCCTGTCTTATTTAAAGGGGAGGGGAAAAGGCGATTACCTTGAAAGAGAAGAGGAAATTGATACATGGCAAAAGAATTACAGCACAAAAAACAGGGAAGATATAGCTGCTGCCAATATTTTTATTGCAGATATGACAAAGTTCTGCCATTACCTGTATAAAGCATGTGATATTCGGGATGTCAGAATCAATTTCTGGGAGCGGGCGGCTATGGGTGGGGAGAGAATTGGATTTATGGCTGGTATTTTTCACCCGGAGAGAGATTACGAAGCGGCTGGAACTGTTTTTTTCCGTGATTTTATATCATGGCAGCAAGGAGTGCACTTGGGCGGAAATGGAGCTGCCCAAAGAGTGCTTTCATTTGATGACCTTGGTTATGGAGAACAGACCCGGCGGGAGGCGCCTGGAATTGGATACTTAAAGGAAGGAAATGGAAGTAAAACCCGCCGGGTTCAGCTATTAAGATACGGAAAGGAAAATGATAGAAGATGATTCTGGTAGATTTATATGTGCCGTTGCTGGATAAGGTATATGATTTTGAGCTGGAAGAGGACAAGCAGACAGGGGCGCTGCTTGATGATATTTTGTATCTGATAACCCAAAAAGAAGGGCTGCATGGGGAAAAGGAGAGCGGGATAAGACTATATGCTTTTAGCCTGGAGCGTTTTTTAGATGAAGACAAGACGCTTGGACAACAGGGGGTGGATAATGGGGAAAGGCTTATTTTGGTATAGTCTGGTGAAGAAATGTATTGTTGCTGCTGATAAAGGCAGGGTGGACGTGAAATTGAAACAGAAAGCTTTAGTGGCATTTGGAAAGGATGGAACATGCAGGGGCGGACAGTAGGACTAATGGCGGGTGGTTTTAATGGATGGAAGGATGAGCTGCAAACGAATATAAGCAGGATAAAGGATGTGCTCTCGGTTTTGGAGGCAGAAGAACAAAAGCTGTATGGTGTATGGGAGAGCAGCGCAAAGGAGCTTTGGGAAAATGGATTTCAAAAGGAGCTTGAAAGGTTGAAAGAATGTATATTGGATATAGAGAGCCTTATTTTTAAGACTGGCAAGATGGCGGAGAAACTGGCAGAGACGGAAAGTAAGCTGATAAAAGCGGCGGAAGAAATTAAATAGAATGATACAAGGAGGACGGAATTTATTTGGGAGAAAGAATAAGAGTAACACCAGAATATTTACTACAAAGAAAAGAGGAATGGATATTCCTGCTTGGAAAGGCGGAAAGCGCCTTTCTGGAGGGGATGGGTTATGGGGGAAAACTGGAGCAGTATTTGTTTGGCTCACCGGTAAAGGAAGTGGAAGAGCAGTTTCGAAGCCGTAAAGAAGAAGGAATAAAGGCTTTTAAAGCGCTTAAGGACCGTCTTGAAATGCTTGGGGATATTGGAACAATCTATGAGAATACGGAAAGGAGCAATAAAGATGTCGCCCCAGAAAATTGAAATGTATTTTACTGAGATTATGCAGCTTTCAGAGCAGCTCCGTAATTTGGCAATAGCTTTGAAAGAAAAAGCACAAGAAGAGCTGATGCAGGTTGTCTGTGAAAATAAAAGTTGTTGGAATAGCGCCTGTGAAGATATTTTGTCAGGAAAGGAGGCGGGGATAAGTACCCGGATTGCGGCAGAAGCTGATACGCTTCTGGTGATATCAGGGGAAATGGAAGAACAGGCTAAAAAAATGTACCAGATTGAAATGCTGAATTGCCAGTTGGCAGCAACAAGAATTTATCTTTAGTGAAATAAGAACAGGAGGATTATTATGTCATTTTTTCAGGTAACGTCATCAGAACTGCGCGGCAGGGCGGGAAGAATTTCGGAGCTTAACAGTCAGTTTAGAGCGAAAACTACAGAGTTGGGAGAGCAAGAAGGAGCGCTATGCGCCATGTGGGAAGGACAGGCGAAGGATGTTTTTCATCAGGCATTTATCCGTGACCGGCAGCAAATGGAAGCTTTTTACCAGTTGATTGTCCAATATGTACAGGCGCTTTTGGAAATTGCAGCAAGATATGAACAGGCAGAGGCAAGAAACAGGGAAATTGCAGCAACAAGAAGTTATTAATTTTTGGGAGAAGGAGGAATACTATGGAAGGAATTTTAAAAGTTACACCAGAAAAACTATTACAGACATCAGGAGAATTTGCAACGACTGGCAGCCAGATTAAAAATCTGACAAGTGAAATGATGTCGCAAGTCCAGGGGATGAAGGGGATATGGCAGGGGGAAGCAGCCCAGGCATATGGAAACAAGTTTAATTCCCTGCAGGCGGATATGGACAGGCTCTACCGAATGGTACAGGAGCATGTAAAAGATTTACATGAAATGGCAGGTCAGTATCAAAGGGCAGAGGCAGGAAATACCCAGCAGGGCGGCAGCCTAAATGCCAATGTAGTGATGTAAAAATATTCTTAACAGTAAAAAAGCAGGCAATTGTGAAATGGATAAATGGAACAGAAAGTATATAAGTTTTGCATTTGCCTGCAGCACAGCAGCCCAAAGCTATTCTCAAAATATTTCGTGTGGACTATCTGGGAAAGCTTGGGGAAGGAAGGGGGATGATAAGGTATAAACGAGAAAGTCTCAGAGGCAGAAATCAGTATGATACTGGATACTTTTATGTATCTGGACTATAAAGAGGCATTAGACGGCGCTTCACTAAAAGAGATTATAAAAAGTCTGGAAGGCCATCCGGATTATGGAGGAGGAGGCGCCCATGCCGGAGAGTATACAGTGCTTAAAGAGGCTGTCAAAAATGATGAAATAGGGAAATTGTCTGTTTGCTGCCAAAGTGTTAACATGGGATATGATAAAGGTACTGCTGCATGTACTTTTAAAAGTCCGGATGAAAGCAGCGTATATGTGGTTTACCGTGGAACAGGTGATGGGGAATGGCCGGATAATGGAATTGGAATGACCCAAGCAGTTACTGTCCAGCAAAGCCATGCGCTTGCTTATTTCGAAGAGGTGATGGAAACCATAAATATCAGCAAAGACCAGAGGCTGATAGTGACCGGCCATTCTAAAGGGGGAAACAAGGCGCAGTTTGTTACTATGGAAACAAAATATAATGATTTTGTGGATGTATGTTATTCGGTAGATGGGCAGGGGTTTTCAGAGGAGGCAGTTACAGAATGGAAGAAGAAATATGGTGAGGAAGAGTACAGGGAGAGAAGAGAAAAGTTACAGGGAATTTACGGGGAAAATGATTATGTCAGCGCTCTCGGAATTTCTATTATTCCCAAAGAAAATATCAGATACATAGAAACACCTGTAGAAAAAAGTAATTTTGTAGGATACCATGATATTAAGTACATGTTCGCGACATTATGCTTTGATGGAAGCAGGGGCTGTTATGTTACCGTCTTTGGAGGCAGAAAAAACAAGGATGTGGGAGGAAGAGGAGAGCTGGGGGAATACGCTGCAGCGTTGTCCGAAGGAATGATGAAACTTCCTTCGGATAAGAGAGATGGATGTGCGGCAGTTATTATGCAGCTTATGGAAGCCATGGCAGGCAGTAAAAAGGGAATTAACGGAGAAAAGCTCACTATGAAGGATGTAAAGGACTTTGCTTTTCAAGGAATTCCCCTGATTTCAGACAGCCTCTTAAAAGAAGATGAGGGAAAGAGACTTTTAACATGCCTTGGAACAAAAGAAATGCTTTCTGGAAGGCTTCCGGGAAGTCTGGTTTTGCAGGCAAAGACTCCAGGGCTTTGGAATGGGGTGTATAAGTGGAAGGAGATAGCAGGCCAAATAGAAAAGGCGATGGAAGAAGCAGTAAAAATAGCAGAGTCTGTTCCTCTTTATATGAAGGGAGCGGCGTCTTATTATCACAGAATAAAGCTTTCGGCGGCAAGGGGGAGCGAACTTGTAAAAAGTATGCTGAAACTGGCACAGTTTCAGGAGGAAGCAGTGAGAAGTTATGAAATATGGGATAGTAGCAATCTGAAAGATTACTGAATATGCAGGTAATCAAAGAGACAAGATTGACTTTTATTTTTTTATTCATTAAGATAAAAAGACAGCAGACATCGCTTACTTTGCTGATTATTCTGGCGGAAAGGAGCAGGTATGGAAGAAAAAAACAATTTTGATTCTCTTTGGATTGAAAGACGGTATATTGACAGTAGGAAACCGGATACATCCTTTACCTTATATGGGGAGAAATTTTCAACACCAGTTATGGCAGCAATAGAATCTGAGGGAGAAAAAAATACACCGGAAAATAAAGGAGAGGAGGCTGCAAAGGATGCTTACAGGGCAGGGGCGGCAGCCTTTACGGATGTGGAAGATGAAAAAGAATTGATTCAAATGGCCGCTACAGGCGCCAAAATTATCAGCATAATAAAACCATATGCAGACAATCAGATTATTATTGAAAAGATAAAAAGAGCAGAAAAACATGGGGCATTTGCAGTAGGAATAGACATTGCCGGTGCATTTAACCAAAAAGGGGAATATAACATTGCTTCAGGACACCATATGGCTCCCAAAAGTGTGGAAGAAATCAGTATGCTTGTTAAAAATGCTTCCCGGCCATTTGTGGTAAAGGGAGTATTGAGTATGCAGGATGCCTACAAAAGCCTTGAAGCAGGTGTGGAGGGGCTTTTCATTGCCTGCTCCCGTCCGTATCCTGCCGCACTGCCGCTATCTAGGATACTGCGGGATATCAAAAAGGTGGCAGGCGGAC
Organism: uncultured bacterium; assembly: GCA_947088515.1. GTDB lineage: Bacteria > Bacillota > Clostridia > Lachnospirales > Lachnospiraceae > Suilimivivens. The sequence goes on along the minus strand of CAMUHA010000118.1, from coordinate 2,784 downwards.
AGGCGCCGGTATTTCTGGACTGGAAAATTAATAGTGGTGAAAATGCTTTTAAGGCTCTTGCGCTGGGAGCGGATGGAGTCTGCATCCGGCAGTCCATGGGAGAGGGGGGAGCTTTGTTTGATTCTATAAACCGGGTGAATGATGAACTAATGGGTTTTATGGCTCAAACAGGCTGCTTTGACCTTAATCATATGGATTCGCTGGTAATTCAGGAAGGGTGAGAGCGTTTTGAGGCGCTTCTTTAATTCCTTTCCGATACTCGCTTGGGGTGCAGTTTATATATTGCTTGAAAACCTTATTAAAATAACTAACGTTATTAAATCCTACATTAAAAGCAAGTTCTGATATGGAACGTGCAGCAGGGGCGCCGCTTTGTATCAGACTGACGGCTTTAAATATCCGGTATCTCATTAAGTATTCAATTGGGGAAAGCTGCAGGGTCCTTTTGAAACAACGGCAGCATTCACTTTTGCTGATATGGACAAAGTCAGCTATCTGTTTTAGAGAAATATGCTCAAAGTAGTGCTCTTCCATATACATGATGGCTTCCTTTACCCTGATTTCATCAAGGGGAAGGCTGTCCTGAAGACTGCTTCTTATGTTTGGCGGAATAAGGTTTTCAAGCAGGGAAATCCAAAATTGGCAAAGGCAGGATTTAGTGATTAATTCATAACCATACTTCTTTTCCTGATTGGCGCAAATTATAGAATGGACAGCAGCGATTAATTCATCAAAAGCAGGTGTTTGTTTATTTAGTGGTATGACACGATATGCAGGAGAACTTAGCAGTGGGGACAGGAACTTATCATTCATAAGAGTATTTCCGTATCCGAAGAGAAAAGAGGGGTGGAATGTTATGGAATATAGACAGCATTCTTCGGAAGAGTCTGGAGAAAGTACAGAATGTATTACATTCTGGCCAATAAAAACCCCTTGTCCCGATTGTATCTGGATTTTCTTATCATCCGTAATCAGACTTGCTTCCCCCTGGCAGACATACATAATCTCAATTTCCGGGTGCCAGTTCCAGAGAATTTTCTGTAGATACATTTTGGACAGTTCAAGAAAAGAAATATGAACTGGATAGCCGAGTTCGCCATCTGTAAGCGATTTGCCACTGGAAAGATTTCTGTCAGAATTTTCAGGTACTTGCATAGGCACCTCCTTATCTTTGGCAGGAATGTTCAAATGGTTGCTATATCTTTATTTTATATTATATCGGAAAATATTCAATTTTAAAATAGGGGAACAGGATAGATTTTTAGTGACTATATTGATATAATAGTAATCAGACATAGAATAAAATGCCCAAAATTTTTATAAATGACACAGGGGTTTATCAGGCCGCATAGCTTAAGGTTAACAGATAGCAGGAAAGCTATGGGTGTTTTTATGGCAAATCAAAAATTGGAAACGTTATTGAATTTAGCATTGGAGACAACAGAGGCAGACAGACAAAAATCCGGTCAGTTAGAAGTTGGCTATTCAGAAAAAGATAACACATGGGAGCTGATAGTAAAATATAATGGTGATATTGGAAGGCTGCAGGGGATGGTCCGTGTGGAAGAGCTGATTGCCGGATATGCAATTGTCACAATTCCAGAGAATCTTATTGAAACGTTTACACAATTAGATGAAATTGAATATGTGGAAAAACCTAAAAGACTTTATTTCGCAACCCTTTCAGGGAAGCAGGCTTCCTGTGTGTTTCCGGTTACGATACGGGAACCTTATCTGACAGGCAGGGGGGTTTTGATTGCGGTAATAGACTCCGGGGATGGAGTTATTATATTGTCAACATATCATATTTAAGGAGGAGTTACATGAAGGTACTTGTAATTGGAGGTGTTGCTGCAGGAACGAAGACAGCGGCAAAATTAAAAAGGGAAGACAGGAGTGCACAGGTGACTTTGCTCTCCAAGGGCAGGGATATTTCTTATGCGGGGTGCGGACTTCCCTATTATGTAGGCGGCTTGATTCAGGAGAGAGAGGAACTAATTGTCAATACCCCTGAAAAGTATGCGGCGCTTACAGGAGTTGAGGTGCTGACAGAAAAGGAAGCGATTGGCATTGATGCCAAGGCTAAGTCAGTGAAGGTTAAGGATGTTAAGAACGGAGAAGAAGAAGTATTTCATTATGACAAACTGGTAATTGCCACAGGCGCGTCTCCGGCTGTTCCGCCTGTAAAGGGGATGGAGCTGGAAGGTGTATTTACAATAAGGACACCGCAGGATGCTATCGGAGTACGGGCGTATGTGGATGAAAACGGTGTAAAAAAAGCGGTAGTGGTAGGCGCTGGTTTTATCGGATTGGAGATGGCAGAAAATCTTCAGCAAAAAGGTGTTTCTGTCACGGTTATTGATTTTGCGCCCCAGATTATGCCCAATATTTTAGACCCGGAAATGGCTGCCTTTGGTAAAAAACATTTGTTAAAGAAGGGCATCCGGGTAATCACAGGCACAAAAGCAGAGGAAATTTTGGGTGACGGCAGGGTGAATGCCATAAAGACTTCTGCTGGAATGTTAAGCTGCAATTTGGTAATTATGGCGGCAGGCATTCGTCCTAACACTGCATTTTTGGATGGAAGCGGTATTGGCATGAACCGTGGGACGATTCTGGTAGATAAGGAAATGAAGACAAATCTGCCGGATATTTATGCGGCAGGAGACTGCGTACAGGTTATCAATCGCATAACAGGAGCTGCCCAATGGTCGCCTATGGGGTCTTCCGCTAATATGGAAGGACGCACATTAGCTAAGGTTCTTGCAGGTAACGGAAAGGAAT
>CAMUHA010000117.1 GCA_947088515.1 uncultured bacterium | reverse complement strand
GTTATCAATCTTTTCCGTATAGCGGACCAGATCATAAAGCGTGCCATAAACAGGAAAGTTGAAGATACGGGAGTATACAGAAGCCAGCACCGGCTTTTGATGATGCTGGGAAAACATCCTGACAAGTCCCAGACAGATATCGCGGAAATGCTGGACATTTCCCCGGCGGCTGTAGCGGTATCGTTAAAAAAACTGGAAAAAGCGGGATATATCAGCCGTCAAAGCAATGAAGCGGACAACCGTGTCAATCAGGTGGTGATAACTGGAAAAGGAAAAGAAGCCATTGAAAAAAGTATTGCGTATTTTCAGGAAATAGAAAAAGCCGTTCTGCAAGGTTTTTCAGAGGAAGAGATGGAAATGCTGGCATCCTTTTTCCAGCGGATTATAGAAAATAGTGACGGCTACTACCGCACCCTTTCACAAAAGAAAAATTAAAAAACGCGGAACAAAACAGCGAAAGCCCGCCCATGCGCCCAGAGAAAATACGGGATGTGAAGCAGACCGGATTTACTCTGAAGGAAGAAGGCCATGGAAGGGCGAAAGCGGAACAAAACAGCGAAAGCCCGTCCATGCGCCCAGAGAAAATACGGGATGTGAAGCAGACCGGATTTACTCTGAAGGAAGAAGGCCATGGAAGGGCGAAAGCGGAACTATAAATAGAAGGAGAATAATTATGAGCAGGTATTGGAAGTATATCAAACCATATCTTGGGGCGTTTATTGTAGGCCCGCTTCTTATGATTGTAGAGGTAATCGGGGAGGTGGTATTGCCTAAGTTTATGGCAAATATCATAAATATTGGCGCAGCCGGGCACGATGTTCCTTATATTGTTGGGATGGGGGCAGCTATGATTGTTACAGCTCTTGTGATGATGGCAGGAGGAATCGGCGGCGCTTATTTTGCTGCCAAAGCATCTATCAGTTTTTCGTCTGATTTAAGGAGTGATGTATTTGATAAGGTGCAGAAGTTTTCTTTTGCCAATCTTGACCAGTTTAGTACAGGTTCATTGGTAACAAGACTTACCAACGATATTACGCAGGTGCAGAATTTGCTTAATATGGCGCTTCGTATGATGCTCCGTGCGCCGGGAATGCTGATTGGCGCCCTGATTATGGCTTTTATCATGAATGCGCAGCTTGCGCTTGTGGTGCTTGTGGTAATTCCGGTTCTTATCACTTTGATTGCTATTGTTATTAAAGCTGCTTTTCCACGGTTTGAAATTATGCAAAAAAAGCTGGATTCCTTGAACTCTACAATCCAGGAGGTGCTTACCAATGTGCGCGTGATTAAGTCTTTTGTAAGGGGTAGCTATGAGGAAGAACGGTTTGCCAAGGCAAATGAGGAGTTGAAAGAATCCAGTTTAAGCGCATTTAAAGTGGTGATTTTAAATATGCCTATTATGATGGTTATGATGAATGTTACAACTTTAGGCGTGGTATGGTTTGGGGGAAAGCAGATACTTGCCGGGGAAATGCCGGTAGGGGATTTGACAGCTTTTACCACATATATTGTCCAGATATTAATGTCGCTTATGATGCTTGCCATGGTTTTGCTGCAAAGTTCCAGAGCGCTTGCCTCCCTTCACCGTATTACGGAAGTGCTGGATACGGAGGTACGGCTTACTGATGTGGGATGTGTTTACCCGGAAAAGACGGTAGACAGCGGCAGAGTTGAGTTTAGGGATGTGTCTTTCCGGTACTACAGGGAAAATAAGGAAGATGTGCTTTCCCACATTAATTTTAAGGTTGAAAGCGGGCAGGCGCTTGGCATAATTGGGTCTACAGGCAGCGGGAAAACCACGCTGGTGCAGATGATTCCAAGACTCTATGACGCCATCAGCGGTCAGGTTCTGGTAGATGGCGTAAATGTAAAGGATTATTCCTTAAAAAACCTGCGGGACGGGGTAGGTATGGTGCTACAGAAAAATGTTCTTTTTTCCGGCACAATTATGGAAAATCTGATGTGGGGGGACCCGGAAGCTTCCAGAGAAGAGGTTTTGAAGGCCTCCCGTGCGGCCCAGGCGGATCCCTTTGTGAGCTCCTTTACAGAAGGGTATATGACAGAGCTGGGGCAGGGAGGCGTCAATGTATCCGGAGGGCAGAAGCAGCGGCTTTGTATTGCAAGGGCGCTTTTGAAAAAGCCAAAGATACTGATACTTGACGATTCCACAAGTGCGGTGGATACGGCTACGGAGGCAAGAATCCGTGAAAGCTTTAACAGTACCTTAAAGGATGCCACAAAGATTATCATTGCCCAGAGAATAACTTCAGTTATGGAAGCAGACCAGATTCTGGTGCTGGATGAAGGGAAGATTGTGGGAATTGGAAGCCATGAACAGCTTCTAAAGGACTGTGAGCCTTATCAGGAAATTTATTATTCACAGATGGATAAGGAGGCCAGCGCATAATGAAACAGGAGAAATTAGAGTATTTTCAGAAAAAATATGAGAGTCGCTTAAATCCGGCGTCAGACGGGGATATGCCTGGAGGGATGGAAGCTCCCAAGGGCCCAGGTCATGGCCACGGAAGAAGAGGCGGTCCAGGTCCGGGCGCCATGGGGGGCAGGAAGCCTAAGAATGTAAAGAAAACAATGGGAAGGCTGCTAAGTTATATTTCCCATGAAAAGGCTAAACTGATAATTGTTTTTTTGTGCGTAATTGGCGGGACGATTGCAAATCTGGCGGGTTCTTATATGCTCCGCCCTATTATCAATGGTCTGACAGCAGAAAACGGCAGTGTTTCCAATCTTTTTAAAGGGATAGCGGTTATGGCATGTATCTATCTGATTGGCGTTGCTGCGCAGTATTTACAGCAAAGGATTATGATAGGTATTTCACAGAATGCAATATTAAAGCTCCGCAACGACTTATTTGCGAAACTGCAAAAACTGCCTGTACGTTATTATGACACCAATAATCATGGTGATGTGATGAGCCGCTTTACAAATGATGTGGATGCGGTAGGAGAAATGCTTAACAATACGGTGGTACAGCTGATTTCGGGCACCATTAATATTATTGGAACCTTTTCCCTTATGATATACACCAATGTGTGGCTTACACTGATTACTATCGTTATGATACCTGTTATGTTAAAAGCGGTCCAGACGGTAGGAGGAAGAAGCAGGAAATATTACCGCGCACAACAGGCGGCTATTGGCGCTTTGAATGGATTTATAGAGGAAACAGTTACAGGACAGAAAGTGGTTAAGGTGTTTAACCATGAAGATGATTCCCGTGATGAATTTGAATTTTTAAATAAAGATTTGCGGGGCAAGCAGATTAAAGCACAGTTTTTTGGCGGTATTATGGGCCCTGTTATGGGGAATTTAAGCCAGGTAAGCTATTCCCTGACCGCATGTATTGGCGGTGTTTTATGTGTATTGCGCGGATTTGACTTAGGGGGCCTTACCGTGTTTGTAAACTATTCCCGTCAGTTTTCACGTCCCATCAATGAGGTGGCAATGCAGGTAAACACTATCTTTTCGGCCCTTGCGGGCGCAGAGCGTGTTTTTGCGGTTATGGATGCGGAGCCGGAAAAAGAGGATGTGAAGGAAGCTGTCCGCATTGCGGCGGGAGAAGCTGTCCGGGTGAAAATAACAGATGATAAGCAGAGCATGGAAAGAGGGGAAGAGAAAAATTATTATCTTATTCCCAGGGAAAATTCCATTACCCAAAAAGAAGGATTTATGGAGGGTGTGCTGAAGGAGGATGCAGAGTATTATTATAAAGAGGTAAAAGGAGCAGTCACACTTGAGAATGTTACCTTTGGCTACAATCCAGATAAGACAATTCTTAAGAATGTATCCCTTTATGCCAAACCTGGACAGAAAATTGCGTTTGTGGGTTCTACTGGCGCCGGGAAAACTACGATTACCAATTTGATTAACAGGTTTTATGATATTGACGAGGGAAGCATTACGGTAGATAATATTCCCATTACAGAATTTGAGAGGGATTCCCTTCGTAGAAATATTGCAATGGTTTTGCAGGATACCCATCTTTTTACAGGAACTGTCCGGGAAAATATACGCTATGGCAGGCTGGACGCCACAGATGAAGAGGTGGAGCAGGCAGCAAGGACAGCCAGCGCCCATTCTTTTATCATGCGGCTGGAGCATGGATATGATACGATGCTGGAGGGAGATGGCGCCAACTTAAGTCAGGGACAGCGGCAGCTGATTAATATTGCAAGAGCGGCTATTTCCAAGGCGCCGGTTTTGATTCTGGATGAAGCCACCAGCTCTGTGGATACCAGAACAGAAAAACATATTGAGAAGGGAATGGACCGCTTGATGGCCACCAGAACCACGCTGGTGATTGCACACAGGCTTTCCACGGTTCGAAATGCCAATGCAATTATGGTATTGGAGAACGGTGTGATTATTGAGCGGGGGGACCATGATGACCTTCTTGCCCAGAAGGGACGGTACTATGAACTGTATACAGGACTTAGTGAATTAGATTAGAAGCTGAAAACAGCAGGAGCGGAACAAAAAACAGCAAAAGCCCCAAAAAACGCCGGGGCGGGACTAAAAATAGGAGAATGCAGGATGAAAAGTGTATTGGTAGTGGTGGATATGCAGAATGACTTTATTGATGGAGCTTTGGGTACGGAGCAGGCGCAGGAGATTGTGGGAAATGTGGTAAAAAAAATCCAGAATTATGAAGGCGGACTGGTAATTGCCACAAGAGATTCGCACGAAGATAATTATCTGGAAACCGCAGAGGGCAGGAGCCTGCCCGTTCCTCATTGCATCAGGGGAACCAAGGGATGGGAGATAAGAGAGGAGGTGGCGGATGCCTTACATAAGGTAAATGCTGAAATAATTAATAAACCAACCTTTGGCTCAGTAGCGCTTGCGGAGAAACTGGCACAGCTGGGAAAAGAGGAAGAGCTGGAAATTGAGCTGGCAGGACTTTGCACGGATATCTGTGTGGTGTCTAACGCACTGCTGATAAAGGCAAAATTGCCGGAAGCGATTATGAAAGTAGATGAAAGCTGCTGTGCAGGAGTGACGCCGGAAAGCCACAAAGCGGCGCTGCTTACTATGAAAATGTGTCAGATAGAGGTGCTATAGTGGAGTCTGTGGTTTTGGGCGTTTCCATGGCAGCGTCAAGCAGAAGTTTTACATTCAAGGAGCCTTAACAGGCTCCTTTTTAAATATATATCAGAATTTCTATGCCAGTGCTTTTTGCTTTGTATGTGGTGGCAATATCGATTCATTACCCTTAAAAAAATACTTTGTATCTTCCACTGGAATATGTATTAAGAAGATGGTAAAATAACCTAAATGAGACTTGATAAGGAAATTTTCCTGCAAGTATTAAAACGGTAAAGGAGACAGTAAAATGGCAGAAAACAGGATGATTGGTGAATATCCGGTAATTGGGATACGTCCTACCATTGATGGGAGAAGAGGGCACATGAAGGTACGCGAATCCCTTGAAGAACAGACAATGGGGATGGCAAAGGCGGCCGCAGCCCTTTTTACGGAGAATCTGCGTTATTCCAACGGTGAACCGGTAAAGGTGGTGATAGCAGATACCACAATTGGACGTGTAGGTGAAACTGCTGCCTGTGCAGACAAGTTCCGCAGGGAAGGAGTGGATATTACTCTGACTGTGACACCCTGCTGGTGTTATGGAGCGGAAACTATGGATATGGACCCTATGACGATTAAAGGTGTGTGGGGATTTAATGGAACGGAACGGCCGGGAGCTGTATATCTTGCTTCTGTGCTGGCAACCCATGCCCAAAAGGGGCTTCCGGCTTTTGGTATTTATGGACATGATGTACAGGATGCAGATAACAGGGAAATTCCAGAGGATGTAAAAGAAAAACTGCTGCGCTTTGGAAGAGCGGCGGTTGCTGTAGCTACCATGCGCGGAAAATCCTGGCTCCAGATTGGGTCTATCTGTATGGGAATCGGAGGTTCTATTATTGACCCGGCTTTTATCGAAGAGTATCTGGGTATGCGTGTGGAGTCTGTGGATGAGGTGGAGATTATCCGCCGTATGTCAGAAGAAATTTATGACAAAGCAGAATATGAAAAAGCCCTTGCGTGGGTAAAAGAAAATTGTATTGAAGGCTTTGACAAAAACCCGGAGGAAGTGCAAAAGACCAGAGAAGAGAAGGATAAAGACTGGGAGTTTGTTGTAAAGATGATGTGTATCATCAAGGATTTGATGAATGGAAACTCAAATCTGCCAAAGGGTTGCGAAGAGGAAATGGTAGGGCATAACGCTATTGCAGCAGGTTTCCAAGGCCAGCGCCAGTGGACGGACTTTTATCCCAATGGAGACTTTGCAGAGGCAATGCTTAATACTTCCTTTGACTGGAATGGGGCAAGAGAGCCTTATATCCTTGCAACAGAAAATGACGTGTTAAATGGTCTTGGTATGCTTTTTATGAAGCTGTTGACAAACCGTGCGCAGATTTTTGCGGATGTCCGCACTTACTGGAGTCCTGAAGCTGTGAAAAAGGCAACAGGATATGAGCTGGAGGGCGTTGCAAAGCAGGCAGGGGGCTTTATTCATTTGATTAACTCCGGCGCAGCCTGCCTAGATGCCAGCGGACAGGCCAAGGATAAAGATGGAAATGGCGTGATGAAGCCCTGGTATGAGGTGACGGAAGAGGACCAGAAGGCAATCATGCAGGCAACTACATGGAATGAGGCGGACTTTGGCTATTTCCGGGGCGGCGGCTACTCATCCCGTTTCCTTACAGAGGCAGAGATGCCTGTTACGATGATCCGCTTAAATCTTGTAAAAGGTCTTGGCCCGGTTTTGCAGATTGCGGAAGGATGGACAGTAAAGCTTCCGGATGAGGTATCAGACAAGCTCTGGAAGAGAACAGATTATACATGGCCTTGTACATGGTTCGCTCCACGCATTACAGGCGAAGGGGCATTTAAGACTGCTTATGAAGTTATGAATAACTGGGGGGCAAATCATGGAGCCATCAGCTATGGACATATTGGGGCAGATTTGATTACTATGTGTTCTATGCTGCGCATTCCGGTTTGCATGCACAATGTGGAGGAAGAGAAAATTTTCCGTCCGGCGGCATGGAACGCTTTTGGTATGGATAAAGAGGGGCAGGACTACCGTGCATGTGCGGCATTTGGTCCCATATATAAATAGTAGGGCAGGAAACAGGCAAAATAACATAACCCACACATGGGATGACAATTATTCCATGTGCGGGTAAAGAGGATAACTGCATGGATAAAGTAAAAAGAATGCTTGCAGCAGATTTTGGCGCATCAGGCGGCAGGGTAATGGCAGGCTGTTATGATGGAAAACAGATTAAAATCAGTCAGGTCCACCGTTTTTCCAATGACCCTGTATGGCTTTTCGGAACCATGCACTGGGATTTCCTGCGCCTTTTGTATGAATTAAAAAGCGGTATCAAAAAGGCATGTCTTTCAGAAAAGGCAGACAGCATTGGGGTGGATACCTGGGGTGTGGATTTCGGGCTTTTGGATGGAGACGGCAGTCTGATGGAAAATCCGGTGCATTACCGGGATGAAAGAACAGCGGGAATCGTTGAGAAAGCATTGCAGAAAATAACTGCCAGTGAACTGTATGATATTACAGGCAATCAGATAATGGAGATTAACACAGCCTTTCAGCTTATGGCCTTAAAAGAAAAACGGCCAAAACTGCTTGGAAGAGCGGATAAGCTTCTGTTGATGCCGGATTTATTTAACTATTATCTTTCAGGTGTGGCATGCAGCGAATATACTATGGCCTCCACCACCCAGCTCCTAAATGCAAAGAAGAGGGAGTGGTCGGCAGAGGTAATAGAAAAGCTGGAATTGCCAGGCGGGATTTTCCAGCCTGTTGTGATGCCGGGAACAAAGTTGGGGAGCTTATGCAGCCATGTGTGCCGGGAGCTTGCTGTGCCGGCCCTTGATGTAGTGGCTGTGGCAGGACATGATACCCAGTGTGCGTTAGCGGCAATTCCTGCCCGGCAGGAAGATTTTATTTTTGTAAGCTGTGGTACCTGGTCCCTTTTTGGAACAGAGCTGGATGGTCCCAATATGGGAGAAATGCCGGCTAAGTACAATCTGACCAATGAAGGGGGATTTGGCGGAAAGATTTCCTTCCTCAAAAATATTGTTGGCTTGTGGCTTTTGCAGGAAAGCAGAAGGCAGTGGATAAGGGAAGGGATGGAGTATGACTTCGGGCAGCTGGAAGAGATGGCTTGTAAGGAAGACGGAAAAAAGAGCTTTGTGGACCCGGATGATGCGCTGTTTATGCCTGCAGGTGACATCCCAGGGAGGATAAGGGAATACTGTGAAAAAAGCGGGCAGCCCGTTCCCCGGACTGTTGCCCAGACGGTGCGTTGTATCAATGAAAGCCTTGCGCTCAAGTACCGGAAAACGCTGGAAGAGATTAAGTTGTGTACCGGAAAAGAATACGGCATGATATATATGGCAGGGGGAGGAACCCAAAGCCGGCTCTTATGTCAGCTTGTGGCTAATGTCTGCGGACTTCCTGTTTATGCTGGCCCTGTGGAGGCTACTGTGTACGGAAATCTGCTGATACAGCTTTCGGCAGCAGGAGAAGTGAGCGGACTTTCCCAGATGCGGGATTTGGTTGCGGCATCTGAAAAGATTACTTTATATGAGCCGGAAGAGGTAAATGACTGGAACGAAATTTATGGTCGTTACCAGAGAGAAATTCTGGCATAAGCTATGGAACTGGAGATATAGTAACCATCCCCGTATGCGCATAAGTCAGAGGCTGGCGCCGGTAAGGAGGTTACAGGACAGGATTGGAGAGAATGATGGAATTAAGTTATATGTCTTTGAGGGAGCAGATTTGTGATATTTGCCATAAAATGTGGCAGCTTGGCTGGGTGGCGGCTAATGACGGAAATGTATCAGCATTACTGGATGATGGGACATTTCTTACCACACCTACAGGAATCAGCAAAAGCTTTATTACACCGGAAAAGCTGGTACATATTGATAAGGATGCTAACATTCTGGAAGCAGGGGAAGGGTACCGCCCGTCTTCTGAAATTAAAATGCACCTCCGCTGTTACGAGGAAAGGGAGGATGTTGGTGCAGTGCTGCATGCACATCCGCCAGTGGCAACAGGTTATGCTGTGGCGAATAAGCCGCTGGATGATTACTCTATGATAGAGACTGTTCTGACGCTGGGGTCTATTCCGGTAACTCCCTATGGAACACCTTCCACTTATGAGGTGCCGGATGCCATAGCTCCATATTTAGGAGAACACGATGCTGTTTTACTGCAAAACCATGGGGCGCTTACGGTAGGAAGCGATGTGCTTACCGCTTATTATAGGATGGAAACGCTGGAACTGTTTGCCAAAATTTCCCTGAATGCCCATCTGCTTGGCGGAGCCCAGGATATTTCACGGGAGAATATTGACCGCCTGATATCTATGAGAAAAAATTACGGTGTTACAGGACGGCATCCCGGATACAAAAAATATGATAAAAATAAATAGTGAGAAGACTAATCTGTTACAGACAGGAGCAATAGATTAAAAGACCAGCCAAAAAGAAGGACAGTTATGGGAAAAATTAACCGCGAAGACATGCTGGAACTGACCAGAAGGATGACATTAAAGAGAAACTGTTTTGACAGGATTGCCGGGGCATATCTGGATAAGGAAGGATTTGTGGACGGAACTTTTAACAAACATTTCCAGAGATTATCGCCAAAGGACCAGCAGAAAAACCTTGAAATTGCAAAGGCTGTTCCCTTTTCAGAAACAAATGTGCAGCTAAAGGAGTATGAATTTGGGGAGGCTGACAGGAAACAGGGAAGCATATGGCAGCTTCTCATGGCATTGAAAGAATGTGAACTGAAAAACGATGCCATGCTGGATGTATTTTATGAGGAATTTGGAGAGAAATACAGTTCAGTGGGAGCGTATGCAGTTTATTTTTTTCATGGAAGCTATGATGTGCCGCTAAAAGCAGGCGACAAGGAAAGCTTGTGGGAGTCAGAGGAGGTTTACCAGTTTCTGGTCTGCACAGTTTGTCCGGTAAGTGAGGATTTTGAGCCTGGAAAACCGGAATGCGGTTTTTTATTTCCGGCTTTTAAGGACAGAAGCAGTGATATATACAGGATGGATGTTTTCTCGGCAGATGGCAATTTCCAGCGGGCAGGTGGATTGCTGGAAGTATTGTTTTCAAAACTCAGTGATGTTTTATAAATCGCTCCAGGTAATTTAGATAAGGAATAGCATTTTAACGTTGATTTTCAATAAAGTAATATTTGAAAATGCGTAAAATGTTATTCCTTAATTTTTTTTACGATTTTTGTTAGTATGACTTGCATATTCGGGAATAAACAAGTACAATCAAATATAAATAGGTAAAAACAAATATAAATAAATAGAAACAAATATAAATATGAATTTGAGGTATTTATTATGTTTATGGAAGAAAGACAGAAGGATATTATTAGTAAGATAAACCAAACAGGACGAATTCTGGTATCAGAAATTCAGGAATATTATCAAATTTCGGCGGATTGTGCGAGGCGGGACTTAAAAATATTAGAAAGTAAAGGATTGCTGCAGAGAACACATGGCGGCGCCATTGCAGTTCATCCAAAAGAAATATACCCCACACCCACATATAATCCAATAGATATAAGAGAAATACAGATGGATTATCTATCAGTTGCAAAAAAAGCGGTCGAATATATTCAAAACAGGGAGGTCATTTATATTACTACGTCTCTAGTGGGATATTATATGGCTGAAAACTTGCCGGAAGATATAACCGTTACAGTATTGACAAATTCCGTTACCATTGCAGAGGCGCTGCGAAAAAAACTAAATATATCCGTTATATTATTGGGCGGAGAAATGTCCCATCGTGGTCATTGCCATGATTTTTATACCATTCAAATGGTAAAAAATATCCGCATGGATAAAGCGT
>CAMUHA010000116.1 GCA_947088515.1 uncultured bacterium | reverse complement strand
TCCATGATTCCATAGCCTGTTATGCACATTTCCATAATGCTTGTCTTTTGGTCTTGCTCTTTGATTCTTTTGGTTCGGAATAGTGTGGTGCTGGCGGTCTATCTCTTGTTTTCGGTTGCTTGCTTCTTTACCGTACATGAGCATTGTATATGGGCATTTATCTTTTTTCGTCCAGTCATATACTTGCTGCTTCCATGCTTGTAATTTTTATACCTGTGGTCATGAATCAGGCAATACGCAGCCGCATTTTTGCAGTAGCGGAAGAAGACGCAGCAGGCAAAAGACGGAAGCGGGATTATTATTTTTCATGTATTGCTGACAAAGAATACATGAAAGAGACAAAGCTTCTGGGAGAAAGTGCTTTTTTTAAAAGAAAATTCAGAAAGGCGCTTGGGGATATTATTTGTATTGAGCATGAAGCGGAAAAGAAAAATAATATCTGGAAGGTTATCATGGCGATGATAACACTTTTGGGATATAGTGGAGTGCTTTTTTTATTGGTGTTTAGTCTTTTAAAAGGGGATATACAGGTGGGAAGCTTTGCCGCCATTTTTGCGTCAATTGACATGATGTATGGGATAATGTGCGAGATAGTGGAAGGGCGGCTTGGCAGTCTTGCAAGTAACTATGGAACAGTAAAAAATCTTATGGATTTCCTGACTATGCCGGAAAAAAAGGCTGGTGAAAAGATGCAGGAGTCAGGTCACGGGCAAGAGGGTGAAGCGGAAATCTCCATAGAACTTAAAAATGTGCATTTCAGGTATCCAGGGACTGGAAAAGAAGCCATTAAAGGAGTAAATCTTGTAGTAGGGAAGGGGGAAACTCTTGCAGTAGTTGGAGAAAATGGAGCTGGAAAATCCTCTCTTATGAAGATTATGATGGGAATATATATGCCAGAGGAAGGTGCAGTGTGGGTTAATGGGCATAGTACAGAAGAAGGATATTACGATAAAATATCGGCAGTTTTCCAGCGGTATCAAAGATACCAGATGAGTCTTGAGGATAATGTGGTAATTAGTGACCCTAACAGGCAGGTGGAAGTCAAGAATGTTTCTGCGGCGCTTTGTCAGGCGGATATACCATTAAGTGTATTTTCAGGAGATGGGTCAGGCGCTATGCTTTCACGGGAATTTGGCGGAAGGGAGCTTTCAGGAGGACAATGGCAGCGGGTGGCGATTGCAAGGGGAATATACCGGAGACATGATATTTTGTTCCTGGATGAACCTACGGCGGCCATAGACCCATTGGAAGAGACAGAATTGTATCTCCGGTTTGAGGAAATGTGTAAGGGGAAAACAGCTGTAATTGTAACCCACCGGATGGGGTGTACAAAGATTGCGGACCGTATAGTGGTAATGAAGGATGGAGAAGCAGTAGAGATGGGAACCCATCAGGAGCTGTACAAACAGGGTGGTTTATACAAGCATTATTGGGATATGCAGGCGGAAAACTATGTGGCAGGATAAATCTTGGATAATGGAAAAGGTGCGAGGAGAAGAAAGAAATGTAATGTCTGAGCTTAACCGCTCAGGCATTTTTTTTGGAGGGATGAGACAGTACAGGCACTTTTGCAGGTTTCCGCTTATGTTTTTTGCAAAGAAATATTTTGGCATACTGCCTAACCAATATGGGTGATTTCTGACTATAATTATGTAGTACATGTACGGAAGCAAAAAAAATTATGCCTGCAGGTAAATATCATAGCTGGTCTGCAACAGGCAGGAAGTAAATTGGGGCAGTGCCGCAAGTACGGCTTGCGGTATGCGGAGGTATATACATGAAAACAAATGAAGTATTATTACGGATGGAGGAAAAGGAATTTCTTGAGAAGCTATACCAGTTTTCCTACCACAGATGCAGTATATCTTATGAAGCCGAGGATTTATGTTCAGACATTATTCTGGCAATACTTTCTGCTGTATGTAAACAGGAGGAAGTGGTTAGTTTTTATGGATTTGTGTGGGCTATAGCGCGCAGGGTTTATGCAGATTTCTGTGCAAAGAGAAAAAGAAGGGGGCAGGTCAGCATAGAATACCTTGAAGAAAAGAAAGGGGTGTGGGAATCAGAAAAAAATGAGATTGAAAGTTTTATTAATGAAATGGCAGATGCGGATGAGCTAAAAAACATATTTCGTGAAATCGCATTTTTATCAAAGGCTTATCGGGAAACTATGGTAATGTATTATATTGATGGAATGAAAGTCCAGGATATTGCCCGAACTCTTGCCATTGGTGAATCAACAGTAAAGCAGCGTTTGTTTTCAGCACGAAATATTGTCAGAAAGGAGATTGAAGACATGGACAATAGAAATTTGTCATTAAAGCCAATTAAATTAGCGTATCTTGGCACAGGAGAACCAGAAGGCAATGACCCCCGCATAAAGGCAGAGAGAACATTTTCAAAGAATTTAGTTTATCTTTGCAAGGATAAACCCAAAACCATAAGAGAACTGTCAGAGGAGCTTTGCATTCCAATGCTTTATGTTGAGGAAGAGCTGGAAATACAGTGTTATGGACAAAACGGAAAATATGGAATGCTGCGCAGATTAAATAATGGGAAGTACGCTGCGAATATTCTTATTCTGGATTATGGGGAATACTGGGAAGCCGCTAAAGTTTATGAAAAACATATACCGGAGTTCTGCGCTGCGCTTAAGGAAGGATTAAGGAAAAATAAGGATAAAATATTATCGTTTCCCTATCTTTGTCCTTTGAAGGATATCCGGTTTATTTTATGGGCAATGATTTCAAGAATTTTTTGGAATTTTGATAACAGTATAAGTAAGGCAATGTCTGAAAGGTTTTTTGAGGATATTATTCCGGCTAAGAAGGATTTTACCTGTGCGGCTGTGGCGTACAGAGATGAAGAGGACCCGGAGCGGGATTTTTGTGGATATAATGGAGCAAGCGCTCTGGAAACAGGCGGATACAAAAGTGTTTTTGTTTCAAGTATGAATGGCAGACATGTGAAAGGCTCAGTTTTCTGCGGACATAATATTTCTCAGGATGCCGGACTGCTGATGGCGTTGCGGGCAATTGGCGGTCTTGATACAGAAATGTTGACAGAACAGGAAAAGGAAATAGCGGCAAAGGCGGCTGCTTGCGGATATCTTTGCAGGGAAAGTAAAGAAAACAGAAGCAGATTTGTTCCCGGAATGATTGTAATTGACAGTAAAAATGAGAAGGATTTTTATGGATTGTCCTATAGCGTCAGTGAATATATGAAAGGGATTGCGGATGCTGTGGCAGAGGAACTGGCAGTGTTTATAAAAAAGCATATACCAGATTACCTTAGAAATGAGTATCTTTCCTATCAGATGATGGCAGGAAGCTCTATTTTATCGAAGGTGATTGATTTGTGTATCAAAGAAGGATTGCTTCTGGACCCGGAAAAGGGTACAGGGGGAGAGGGAATGATTTTGGTGGTGGAAGCTTAACAGACATTTTTTCCTGCATATTAAAAACTGGCTAATCTCTAAAATCATATATATAAAATTAAAATTTACATTGGGTAAAAGGTAATTTTGTAGTATAATGAGATAAATTTGTTGCAGAACTATAATTCAGGAGGAAAAGTTATGATGCAGGAATGGTTTCGGAAGGCCAAACTGGGGATTTTTATCCACTATGGGATTTATGCGGTAGGGGATGTGTCGGAATCCTGGTCTTTCCACAATGGTAATATCTCTTATGAGGATTACATGAAACAGTGCGAGGGATTTACAGCCTCTAAGTTTGATGCTGGCGCGTGGGCGGACTTATTTAAGCGTGCTGGTGCAAGGTATGTGGTTATGACCACCAAACACCATGACGGAGTTGCCCTTTTTGACACCCAGTATTCCGATTTAAGTGTGGTAAAAAAGACACCTGCGGCAAGGGACCTGGTTAAGGAATATGCCCAGGCAGTGCGGGACGCAGGTATGAAAGTGGGATTTTATTTTTCACTGATTGACTGGTCCGATGAGCGTTACCGCAGCATTTATCCGGAAGGGATGAAGCCGGAGGAATGTTTGAAGGATATCTATGGTTCACCGGCAGGGGGAGAAGAAGACCCGGAGAAATGGCAGGAGTTTCTGGCATTTAACAGAAACCAGATGAAGGAGCTTATGACCAGCTATGGCACAGTGGATTTGCTTTGGTTTGACGGGGACTGGGAGCGCAGTGCAGCGCAGTGGAAAATGCCGGAGTTTAAGGAGTATCTCCATTCACTCAACCCCAATGTTATCTGCAATTCCAGAATGCAGGGGTATGGAGATTATGAGACACCGGAGCAGGGGATTCCAATTTTAGGGCCGGAGGGACCGTGGGAGTTCTGTACCACCATCAATAGCTCCTGGGGATACCGTCCGTCAGATAATGAATATAAAACCAGCAGGCAGGTTATCCGCATGTTCTGTGACTGTCTGACGCTGGGAGGCAATCTTCTTTTGGATGTAGGTCCTAAGGAGGATGGAACTTTAGATGAGAGACAGGTAAAGGTTTTGGAAGATTTGGGAACCTTTATCAGGGATAATGAAGAAGCGATTTACGACACAGGAAAAGGTCTGAACTATAATCAGTTTCTTGGGGGCAGTACATTATCAGAGGACAAAAAGACGATTTATCTGTTTATTTATGACAAGCCGCTGGAGAAAATCTGCGTAAAAGGCATCAAAACGCCTGTAAAGCGGGTGAGTGTGCTTCATTCAGGAGAAGAGCTTTCCTTCTCTTATACAGGTTCTCTGCCCTGGAGTGGGATTCCGGGAACCATTTGGATTCAGGCAGGTCAGATGAAGTTGCATCCTTTTACAACAGTTCTTAAAGTGGAGCTGGAGGGAGAAATTACATATAATCTGGGACATGGGGAAGTAGTAACTAACAATGACTGATAGGCAATGAAAATAATGCTGTGGCAGGCGGCAAAAGATTGCGCCTGTCACAGCGTTTTTTCAAATACAGGTGGAGATATAAAAGCATACGGGATTTGCTCTGCCGGGTAAGGAAACGGACAGGGCAGAAGCGGAACTGGAAATACAGCGAATGCCCAGTCAGGTTCCCAGAGGAAAGACAGGATGCGGAGCATACGGGATTTGCTCTGCCGGGTAAGGAAACGGACAGGGCAGAAGCGGAACTGGAATAGGAGGGAGAAAAGTGAAAGAACAGGAAAATGCCGGAAAAGAAGACTCTTATGGAGTTATCCGTAATTTAAGGGACTGGCTGGTAAAACTTTTCCGGGAGTCGCCTGGGTTTGTATGGCTTTATATTGTACAAATTCCTTTAAGTATTGGGATTGCGCTTCTGGGTGCGTATTTTCCTTCAGCCTTGGTGGGAGATATTACAGAGAGCATGCCGCTGGAGGTCATTATATTTGATTTGGTCCTTTTAGGCGGCGGCCTTACTGCGATGAATGTTTTGCGGGGATGGGTGGAACAGAGCCAGAAGGTGAAGGAGGAGAGGCTGCGCTATAAGCATGCTCTTGAAATTGTTGAAACAGTGGTGAATACAGAGTATGCCAATACGGAAAAACCTGATTTTCAGAGCACATTTGAGAAGATTCAGGAATTTCATATATGGACGAATACTTTTACAGGAAGGTTTATGCAGACATTTGTGGAGATGGCTGCTGCAGTGGGGAGTATGGTTCTTTATATAGGGGTTTTGTCCCGGCTGTCTTTATGGATTTTGCTGGTTGCTGTTGCGGGAACTGTGATGAATATGATAGTGGGGACCCGATGTAACCGCTGGGATGTCAATAATCGCCATAAATGGTGGGCGCTGGATAAAAAAATGCACTACTTAAGCGTTGCTCTGTCTTCTTTTGAATCGGCAAAGGACGTACGTCTCTACCGGATGGCTCCATGGCTTGGAAAATTGTATGACAGGGAGTTAAAGCAAAGGCTCCGCTGTACTGTGCGTCAGCAGGCAAATTATTTTGTGCAGGGTGTTTCCTGGGGCGTCAGTCAGTTTTTGGCGGAAGGAGCGGCTTATCTGTATCTGATTTCCTGTGTTTTTCAGGGAAAGATTGATGCGGCAGCGTTTGTGTTTTATCTGGGGATTATTACAAGTTTTAATATGTGGAGCAATACCTTTGCCTGGCAGATGAAAAATCTGCATGAGCTGGGACTGTACGTGGAAGAAAACAGAAAGTTTATGGCAGGCCTTAAGAAAGAAGAAAAGGAAAATAAGGAAGTCCTGGCGTTTCCCAAGGGACATATTCCTGAGATCCGATTTGAAAATGTATCCTTCAAATATGAGGGGGCAGAGGAGGAGACAATCCACAATATCAATCTGACCATCAGGCCGGGAGAGAATTTAGCAGTGGTGGGTCTTAATGGTGCAGGAAAGTCAACCTTTATCAAACTGTTGTGCGGGTTTTATGACCCCACAAAGGGACGGATACTGGTTGACGGTGTTGACAGGAAAAGGTACAGCCGGGCTTCCTGGCTGAATTGCTTTACAGGGGTCTTCCAGGATATGGGATTTTTCCCTCTTTCCCTTAAGGAAAACCTTATATCCGGTGGGGAGATGGATAAACAAAATCTGGAGGAATGCCTTAAGATGGCTGATTTGGAGGAAAAGATGCAAAAGCTTCCCAAAGGACTTGATACTACTTTTGGCATTGGCGCAGTAGAAGGCGCGGTGGAATTTTCCGGCGGTGAACAGCAGAAGCTGATGCTGGCACGGGCCCTGTATAAGCAGGCGCCTCTTATGGTTTTGGATGAACCCACAGCGGCGCTGGACCCTATAATGGAAAGTGAGCTGTATGAAAGTTATCATAAATTTTCAGAGGATAAGACTACTGTTTTTATTTCCCACAGGCTTGCAAGCACTCATTTCTGTGACCGGATTTTGCTGATGGAACAGGGGGAGATTGCGGAAATGGGAACGCACAAAGAGCTTCTGGAAAAAGGGGAGAAATATGCCCGTATGTTCCATCTGCAGAGCAAATATTACCAGCAGGCAGAGGCTGGACTGGAAGGTGAGGTGATTTCCTGATGACAAATATGAATAATACAAGTGCAGCGAATGGACGGGGAACCTCACGGCAGGGAAGTATTGGAAGAGCAGTGAGGCTGATTATAAAGGAAGTGCCGCTGCTCTTTCCGGTTACGGTTTTTCTGGCGGTTTTTGAAGCGGCCAGTCCATACATTGGGCTTTTCTTATCCTCGGCAATTGTCACGGAGCTGTCTGAAAAGAGCCGGGAAAAGGAACATTTATTTTTTCTGGCAATTCTTTTAGTGACACTGAATCTGCTTGTGAATCTGCTGCGTATGCTCCTTGGGCAGTTGCAGGATGTGCTGAAGTATAAAAAAATGAAGCTGTTGGAGAAAAGCATAGCGGAAAAGTCGTGGGAAATGGATTATGAAACAACCTGTGACCCAAAGGTGCATGAAAAAAGGAATATGATGCCTCACTGGGGATATGACCACGGCATTGTGACACTTGCCCAGCAGGTAAGCGATTTTTTGTGTGCGTTTTTTGTAATTGTGATTTCCATTGTTCTGGTTATTGAATTTTTTGGGGCGAGGGCAACAGACGGAGGAGCTGTGGCAGGCCTTTTAAACCACTGGATGTTTCCGGTAGTGTTTATTTTACTCTTTTCTTTAAGCACGGCCTATGGCATCTGGTCGGCGGCACAGGTACAGAAAGTAACTTATCAGGCTAACAAGGACAAAGAAGAGCCCAATAATCTGGCGGAAAGTATTTTCGAGTCCTGCTGTGTGGAATATCAAAGAGGAAAAGATGTACGTATGTTTAAGGCGCAGGGCATATTGCAGAAGAAACTGGCCGACTTGTTTGAACATATTGTAGGGATACAGGAAAAGGCAAGTTATTTTGCAAGAAAACGGATGGTACAGGCAAGTCTCTGCTCCAATATTTTTAACCTTTTTGTGTATCTTTGTGTGGGCTTAAAAGCAATTTATGGGGCGTTTGGCGCCGGAAGCCTTATTAAGTATACGGGAATGGTAATACAGATGGGAAGCGGAGTGGAAAGACTGTGCAACACCATCCGGGAGTTTTCCCAGAATAAAAAATATCTGGATGATTATTTTGAATATCTGGATATGAAAAACCAGACAGCGGAGGGCATGCTTCCTGTTACGGACAAAATCCGTCAGGATTATGAGCTGGAGTTCCGGAATGTGACTTTTACCTATCCGGGAGTGGAGGTCCCCAGCCTTTCGAAGGTTTGCTGTAAATTAAAAAAAGGAGAAAAGATTGCCATTGTAGGGCGCAATGGTTCCGGCAAAACTACTTTCATCAAACTGCTGTGCCGTCTCTATGACCCGCAGGAAGGAGAGATTTTATTAAATGGAACGGACATAAGGAAGTACAGGTATGAGGACTATCTGGAATTTTTCTCCACGGTTTTTCAGGATTACTGTATTTTTGCTTTCCAGCTTGGGGAAAATGTGGCGGCGGAAAGTGTTTATGAGGAGGATATGGTTATCCGTGCCCTCGAAAACGCCGGGTTTGGGGAGCGTTTAAAAACCCTTCCGCAGGGGCTGCATACCCAGTTGTATAAGTATTTTTATGAAGAAGGTGTGGAGCTTTCAGGCGGCGAAGGGCAAAAGACGGCTATTGCCAGATGTCTTTATAAGGACGCGCCTTATGCTATTTTAGACGAGCCCACCGCGGCCCTTGATCCGGTGGCGGAGGCGGATATTTACCAGAGGATGAATCAGTTTATTGAGGGAAAAGGGGCGATTTACATTTCCCACAGGTTATCCAGCTGTCATTTTTGCCATAGAATTATGGTGATGGATGGCGGAAAGCTTGTGGAGGAGGGAACTCATGAAGAGCTTCTTGGGGCAGGCGGATTGTATCATAAACTGTGGCATGCACAGGCAAAATATTATCAGTCTTAAGGTCGGAACTGTTTTCCGATATTCAGAGTTGAGAACAGACTATGAGAGCAGGCTTTCATGGTCTGTTTTATTGTACAGACAAATAGATAAAATTGACAAAAAACAAAGATAAAAAAATAAAACTGTTGACAAATTGCATAAATAGAATTATAGTTAAACAAGGAAAAAGTTTTCGGAAAATATTTTCCTTACAAAGGATGAGCGTATGACAATCAAAGAGATAGCAAAACTGTCAAATGTTTCCATTTCAACGGTTTCCAAGATCATGAATGGAAAGGACCAGTCCATCAGCGCAGAGACAAGGGAAAAGGTACTCCAGATTGCCAGGGACTATCATTATGTGCCTTATGAAAAGGCGGGTAATCTGCCTCAGTTTCTGATTGGAGTTATCATCAGGGATTCCCAGAGGGGGCGGATGCTGCTATCTGGCATCAGCCGCGCGGCAAGAAAAAACGGGTATGGGATTTTTTGCTGTGAATATGGACAGGAGCCGGAGGAAGAAAAAAAGGCGGTCGCTGCCATGTGCGCCCAGAATGTGGCGAATGTAATATGGCAAAGAGGCAGTGCCTGCAGCATGGAATATTTTTCTTATTTTGAAGAGAAAGAAATCAGGGTATATTTTTGTGATTTCCTGATGGAAGGCGAAAAAGAAAGGCATTTTACCCTGGACTATGGCCGTTATGGATATGAAGCCGCCAGGTATCTGGCGGACAAGCTTCACCGCAGAATTGGATGCTGTATCAGAGAGCGGAATGAGGGGAGCGCCCGTTTTGTAAAAGGGTTCCAGCGCTGTCTTTATGACAGGGGACTGGAAAACCGTTCTGATTTTGTTATGGAATGGAATGAGAGGAAAGCCTTCAGCGATATTACGATATATGACATTACTGCGCTGGTATGCCAGGATGAGGGAATAGCCGCCGATATCTACCGTAAGGCATCAGAGCGGGGCTACAGGATACCTAAGGACTTGTCGCTGCTAACTTTATCAGAGAGCAGGGGCGGCAGGATTTTGTATCCCAAACTGACCAGCATTTATCTTCCTGTGGAAGAACTGGGGGAGTTTGTCTGCTGTCAGGTGATTGCAGATTGGGAAAAGCGGGAAGGAGAGCATAGAGAAGAGCGGATTGAAATTCTGGAAGGAGACACCACAGGAGAAATCCCGGAGCATATTGTAGGCAAAATAGTTGTGGTGGGGAGTATTAATATGGACTCCATTATTGACGTAAGGAAATTCCCGGAGGCAGGGCAGACCTGTGTGGCGGAAGAACTGCACTCTCATGCAGGCGGCAAAGGCTTTAATCAGGCAGTAGGAGCCGCAAAGCTGGGTGCAGAGGCGGTTTTAATCGGAAAAATCGGACAGGATTATGAGGCAAAGGTTTTGCGGGATGCTATGGCGGGATATGGACTTTGCGTGGACGGAATTTCGGAGAGTACGGCGGCGGGAACCGGTAAAGCCTACATAACAGTCCAAAAGAATGGCGAAAGCAACATTATTGTGTATGCCGGGGCCAATAATTTTCTTACAAAGGAGGACATCAGAAAAAACCGGACTCTTTTTGCAGGTGCACAGTTTTGTCTTTTGCAGCTGGAAACGCCCATGGAAATTGTGGAGTATGCAGCGCAGATGGCAAAGGAACTTGGAATCCGCACAATATTAAAGCCTGCGGCGGTGGATGAAATAAACGATGCCCTGCTTGAAAAAATAGATATTTTTGTGCCTAACCGCAAGGAACTGGCACACCTTTGCCCGGAAGGGGAAACAATGGAAGAAAAGGCACAGTATTTTCTGGATAAAGGGGCCGGTGAAGTGATAGTGACACTGGATGAGGATGGGTGTCTGTGGAAAAGCAGGGAAGAAACCCGATATTTTCCAGCCGCGGATTTTGAGGCAGTGGATACCACAGGTGCAGCAGACGCATTTATTGCGGCGCTGGCAGTTTATCTGGCGGAAGGAGCCGGTATGATACAGGCAATTTCCTTTGCTACTTATGCGGCAGGGTTTTCCATTACCAGAAACGGCGTGCCGGCATCCATGGTGGACCGGGATACAATGGATATTTATACAGGGAAAATAGCAGAAACAATTTTACATAAAGAGTAGAAGGAATAGCCATATGGCAGGCTGGGATGGGCAGGAGTATGGAATGAATATGACAAGAGAT
>CAMUHA010000115.1 GCA_947088515.1 uncultured bacterium | reverse complement strand
CTCTGGGCGCCTTTCGCACGATTACTGTTTCCAGTTCCGTAATCCCGCTTTCGGCGCCTTTTACCCACAGAGAAAAATCTGCCCGCTTTGCTGTCTGCTTTTCCTCTGGGCGCCTTTCGCACGATTACTGTTTCCAGTTCCGTAATCCCGCTTTCGGCACACCTTTTTATTCTATTGGGATTTCACCTTCGAAAACGGTGACGGCAGGTCCGGTCATGTAAATCAGATTTTCTTTCCGGTCCCACCATATCTTTAAACTTCCTCCTGATAGTTTGACAGTAACCTCTTCCTTTGTCAGGCCATTTAGCACACAGGCAGCCACAACTGCACAGGCGCCTGTCCCACAGGCTAAGGTTTCTCCGGTTCCTCTCTCCCAGACCCGCATTTCCACGTTTTCCCTATCCAGTATCTTTACAAACTCTGTGTTGATACGGTTGGGAAACCGCACATGGTTTTCAAAGCATGGCCCAATCCGCTCAAGCGGAAGGTTTTCTATCTCATCCATAACAATTACCGCATGAGGATTGCCCATAGACACACATGTCATTGTATAAATTTTATCTTCCACCTCAATTCTGTCACCAATGACTTCCTTCTCACTGGAAATGACAGGAATATCAGCTGCTTTTAATACGGGAGAACCCATATTGACTTTAACAGTCGATACTTTTCCTTCCTCCACGTGTAAATCCAGATATTTGATTTTGCCGCAGCTGATGACACTGATTGAGGTTTTATCTGTCATCTTTTTGTCATAGACAAACTTGGCCACACAGCGGATGCCATTTCCGCACATTTCCCCCCGTGAACCATCCATGTTATACATTTCCATTTCAAAGTCCGCTTCTTTTGATGGATTGATGAAAATAACGCCGTCCCCGCCGATTCCAAAATGCCGGTCGCTAAGGCGTTTTACAATTTCCGGCTTTTTTTCCGCAGGTATCTGCTCTTTTGTTCCATCCACATAAATATAATCATTGCCGCATCCGTGCATTTTTGTAAATTTCATATTTATAACCATGCTCCTTTCCAAAGCCCGGAGACTTTGCGCGCAGCACAAATCTCCAGATTGAAAATTTTCAATTTTCAATCTTCACCTCCCCATAAACTGTTCTAAGCCTGCCGCCATTTACAGTTTTACCTCTCACAGCAACAATATAACACAATTTTTTCTATGGAGACATCATTTTTTTTGCGCCCATATATGCAAAAAATGCTTTCACTGAATATTTACTTTATGGGTAACAAGATATCTGCCGCCCTGCAGCTCTTCAATTTCCAGACTCATCTCGCAGGAAGCAGCGCCCACTATCGTCATAGCGTCCTGTGCATATCCCTGCCGGTAAGCTTCCCGCTGGTAAGCCCGGTTCCACTCTTCCAAAAGCGCTTCTCCTTCTATCACATTATAAAATTCATAATTTCCGCGTCCTGCTGATGTGATTTGACTATAGCAGTCATCATAATAATCCCAGATATCGTGAAGAACACTTTCTTCTGTAAGTCCCAGTTCCTCCAGACTTTTCAGCCCGGCCTTTGGGGACTGTTCCAAATTCCTATACCGCTGGCCGTTACAGGGAGGAAGGTAAACAGAAAGCTCCTGTCTCACATGGGTATCTGCATAGTCCTGGTCTGTCTTGTTAAAATACTCATAATTTCCACCCTCTGTATCATCCCAGGTGGCATCCACATTGTAAAAGCCATCTTCCAGCATAACAATATTCCAGGCATGGTTTTCTCCTGCATAACCAGTACAATAATAACAGGGGATTCCTGCCTGCTGCATCAGATACTGGTAAGCCCTGGTATACCCGGCACACACCGACTGCCCGTTTACCAGCGCACTGTATGCGCTCTGGTTCATTTCAGCGCCCAGATTATAGCTGACTTTATCAATCAGAAGGTTGTGAATGGCTTTTTCCTTTGCATAATTGTCTGTAAGTCCTTCTGTCTGGCTTAAAATTGCACTGGCATTTTCTGAAAAAGCGGCTTTTGCCTCCTCCAGGTTCTGGACTGTCTGGTTAAACCGCAGGTCAATTTCCACACACCGTCCGCTTCTTGTATACTTGCAAAAGTAAGCTGTTTCCAGCCAGAAAAGCTCCGGATGGTCATTAAATACCGCATAAAACACATTTTTAAGCTGGGAGGCATCTATTTCCTCCACTGGCGAAAAGGCTGCATTCAGCGCACTGGCATTTGCATAAATTTGACGGTAAAGATGCTTTCCCTTTTCATCCAGCATAGAATAATAAGGATAGAATAAACTGTCAAAGGTAAGGCCGTCCCCGGTTTCTCCCGGCCCAATCTGATTCTGTAAGAGCTTTGCCGCATCATCCTCAATCTGCTCTCCTTCATCCCGCACCTGCTGATAACCATTTTTGCCGGATACCTTTTCCGGTACATGGATATCCCTCTGACTGGGAGGCACATATTCCGGACTGATATCTTCCGAAAGTCCCATATTGCCATTTTCTAAGACAGGCGCATTTTCCAGACTTGGCTCCTGTTCCCCCTTACCTGGATCAGTTCCCTCTGCCCCCATATCTCCAGGCCGGCTTACAGGTCCTTTCGTTTCCCAAATTCCGTTATCCTCCTGCGGCATACCGGCCTGTACAGGTTCATTCAAAGCAGCGCCTGCAGGATTTTGGTCCGGGTACAAAAACTGTGCAATCGCTTCTGTAATTTCCGGGTTAATGGCACACGCAACAATCAGGGCGCTTGTGCCTATAAGCAATACCATCAGCAAAATACATAATCTTTTTAAAACTTTCATTGTAACCCTTCCCGCACACACTGTAAAAATCTTTCCCCATACTTTTCAAACTTGTATTCTCCCACCCCGGACACTGTCAGCATTTCCGCTTTGGTCCCCGGTTTTATACTGCACATATGGGTCAGTGTTTTATCTGAAAATACAATATAAGGCGGCACCTTTTCCACCCTGGCAATTTCCAGCCGGAGCTGACGCAGTTTCTCAAACAGCGAGGATTCTTCTTCCGTAAATATCCCCACCTGCCCGCCGCTTCCTTTCTTTTTCCCAGCTTCCGTCTTTGCTGGATGGTTCTGCTCCTTTGCCATTTTCATGACAATCCGCATATCCTCATGAAGCACATTTTCAGACTTTTCTGTCAACTTCACCACCGCATACTCATCATTTGTTACCGTCAGATATTCATTCAGGAACAAATAATTAAAAATCTGCCTTATTTTATGTACTGGCGCCTTGGCTAGAACCGCATAAAAAGGATTTTCATTCATCCGGTAGCTGCGTATTTTCGCCGTATTTGCCCCATGAAGCGTATCAATAATCACATTGGCGCCATACCTTTGACGGCTTGCCTCCACGCAGCTGATAATTGCCTTTGCATTTTCAGTTACATCCACATTTTCAAACTGGCTTAAACAATTAGAACAGTTGCCGCAGTAATTTTCCCCATACTCCCCAAAATACCTTAAAATATAATCCCGCAGGCACTCATTGGTAAAACAGTAAAAGGTCATCTTCCGAAGCCGCTCCCTGTCCCTTTCCATCACAATTCTTCTTGTTATTTCATCCAGCTCCTGATTATCCTGGTTGTTTTCTATAAAAAACTGGTTGGTCACAACATCCTGCCCGCCATATAAAAGAATACACTCTCCCGGCTGTCCGTCACGTCCTGCCCTTCCCGCTTCCTGGTAATAAGATTCCAGATTTTTGGGCATTCCAAAATGAAGCACAAAGCGGACATTGGACTTGTCAATTCCCATGCCAAACGCGTTGGTGGCCACCATCACTGGCTTTTTATCATAAATAAAATCTTCCTGATTGTTCTTTCTCTCTTCATCGCCAAGGCCAGCATGATATTTTGTAACCGGGAATCCTTCCATGCTTAATTTTTCCCAGACCTCTTCCACCATTTTTCTGGTAAGGCAGTATATGATTCCACTGTCCCCCAGGTGGGTATCCAAATAGTTCTTAACAGCGCCATACCTGTCCTTTGGCGCCATCACCCCAAAGTAAAGGTTTTTCCGGTCAAACCCTGTTGTGATAAGGGCCGGGTCCTGGAGCTGCAAAATATCAATGATATCTTCTTTTACCTCTTTGGTTGCAGTTGCGGTAAAAGCAGCCACCACAGGACGCACTGTCAGCTTACTGATAAAATCTACAATCTTTAAATAACCTGGCCGGAAATCCTGTCCCCACTGGGAAACACAATGCGCCTCGTCCACTGCTACCATTGCAATAGACACATGAAGGGCAAAATCCAGAAATTCTGCTGTCATAAGCCGCTCCGGCGCCACATAAATAATGGGATAACGCCCCAATCTTGCATAGGCAAGGGCCTTTCTATACTGTCCTGGCGTTAATGAACTGTTTAGATATGCTGCATGAATTCCTGCCTGGTTTAATCCTTCCACCTGGTCTTTCATCAGGGAAATTAACGGGGATATCACCAGCGTAATCCCATTCATCATAAGAGCCGGCGCCTGGTAACATATGGATTTTCCCGCGCCAGTAGGCATAATTCCAAGCACATCCTTACCTTTTAGTATATTATCAATCAAGTATTCCTGCCCCTCACGGAAGGAATCATATCCAAAATACTGCTTTAATATCTCTCGTCTGTCCAATACTGTTTTCCTTTACATATATGGTCCGCCGTCTTTTCTAAAGAGCGCCGTTTCTATTATATGCCGTTAAAAAATTTCAGGCAATAAATAATATCTTTGATTTACAGAGAGAATCCTGTCTGTATTCCAGCCAGGATTCTCTCTGCTTCATTGTACATATAACTGAATCAAATACCTATTCAATATCTGTCATTAGCGTCAAAACTGTATCAAATCCCTTTTCCACAGCCACCTGTACTGGCGTTTCTCCCTGATTATTGGGCCGGTTATAGTCGGCGCCTTTCTTAATAAGATATCGCGCCACTCCTGCGTCGCCAGACTGCAGGGAATAATACAAAGCATTATTGCCTGCATTATCTGTTATATTAATATCAGCTCCTGCCTGAATCATCAGCTTGATGGTATCTTTATAGCAGAAGTTATCCGCATTATACATCAAAGCGGTCATACCGCGATTATCTGTACGGTTTATGTCCACGCCGCCTTCCACAAATACGGGGAACATTTCCTTAGTTGCAGTCAGATTTAAAAGCTGGACCAACATAAGGGGTGTCTTTCCATCATCTCTTGGTATATCCAGATGTTTCAGCTCTTTCAGGACCTTAATCCTCTGCTCTTGTGTCAGTCCACTGCCATGCCATTTATCCGCCACCGCACAATGAGCTGGCGTTTCTCCCTTTGAATTTTTCATTGTATCGTCTGCTCCTGCGGCCATCAAAAGCTTTACTGCCTCATGGTAGCCATTTGCACATGCCTCATGAAGCGGCGTTGCCCCTGACTGTGCAGGCACATCCTCCATCAAATTCACATCCACGCCCTTTTTAATCATTACTTCCAGCATCTTTATATGCCCGTTTTCTGCTGCCAGATGAATCGCTGCCCTGCCACAATCAGCCATCTGCTCCATGGATTCTTTTGACAAAAGCTCCGCTGCCTCCCGGAAATAATCATCCTCCTCCCGGAAACTTTCCTCTCCGCTTTGAGAAGCGATAATAAATGCCGGAGTGCGCCCTTTTAATACCCCTGTTTCCATATCCACGCCCAAATCAATCATTTTTCTTATAATGCCTGCCCCAAAATATTTTCGCAAACATTCATCCCGCAGACAGGTTATGCTGCCTTGAAAATGAATTGGCATCATAAAGTCAAGTCCCGCTCTCTGAAACGCATCAAGCACCCGGCATTCCCTGTCAGATATAAGGGCATTATGTAAAATATCCGTCACATACCCAAGTTCGTCATCATCATCCATATCCACCTGTTCAATAAGCTTTTCTGTCAGGTAGATTGCAAGGCTGACGCCATCCTGCTCGTCATCAGAAATATGCGCAAACGCGTTGCTTGCAATCTGGCTCAAATCGTCTATTTCCATGTTTTCATCACCAATCGGCTCCGCTCCGTGGTCTACAAGGGCAAGACAAAGTCCCTTAATTCCCCAGCTTTCAGCATGCTTGATAGGCGTTATTCCCGCCTTATTAGCCACATGGACCAGTTCCTCTCGCCGTTCCATCAGCTGGAAAGCTGCCGTTAAGTGCACATTTATCAGGGCCAGCATCAACAGAGAATTGCCCTTTTCATCCACATAATCTGTTTCAGCTCCCTTATCCAGAAAAACTTTTGTAAGCGGCCAGGTATAGCTGGAACAATAGGAGGTGGATAGAAGGCGCGCCAATGGCGTAAGTCCGTCCTTGTCCTTTTGATTAATATCACAGGTTAACATCCGGGCAATTTCCTCCCGCTGTATTGCTGTTTTTTCCAGGCAGTTATTTACCAGTCCCTCAATGCTGGGATATGCCAGGAAATGATACGCATTCATGCCACGTTTGTCAAGAAGGGAATCATCCGCCCCATATGAGCGCAAAAGTTTAGCCATAGCCAGGTTGCCGCAGCAGCAGGATAACAAAAATGGGGTCAGTCCATAACCTTTATGGTCAGGCAGGTCTATTTCCTTTCCTTCCACTTTTTTGTCATCCAGAATTTTCTTTACCGCATCATAAAAATTATGCCAGATTAGAAGATGAAACAATGTAAGTCCATAACTGCCTGCCGGAGATAGCAGAGTCTCCTTGGAACACTGTTCAACACAAATTTGAATTTCTGCAATCTCTTTTTCCTTAAAAATGTCATAATAGTAAATACAGTTTTCAAAATCATCTTCCCACCAGGGAATGAACTTACTTTGATTGACCCGGCTGGCGGACGTCACAAGTAAATTCGTCAGTTCTTTTACATCCATACCTTTCTCCTTTTTGCACTGCTTATTACTTCCATAGATATTATACCACAGCAGACATGGCAGGAATAGGAAAAGTATAGGAGAATCCTATGTAAAAAATGCCCTTTCCCGCCCATGCAAGTCAACCCCTTTTTCCATAGCGCTTGACTTGCATGGGCGGGAGCGATAAAATAAAATTACATTTTGCAAAAAGACAACCGGGAGGTGATTGGCAGATGGAGCTTATGGGCAAATCCAAAGAACCGGCTGATTTAACCGCCGCGGAAAAAAGGTTATACCGCCTTCTGGCATCAGGAGACCTGCCTGCAGCATGGCTTACCTCCAGAGCCCTTATGGAGAAGTCCAGGACAAAAAAACTGCCCTACGCAACGGCTTTTAACTGTGGGCTGTGTTTGTATCGGCTGGAAGAATACGAAAAAGCTCTTGCGCAACTGAAGCAGGCGGAACAAGCGCTTGGAAATCCTCCGGATTTTGACATATCTGAGCGGAACCTGCTCCTGCAGGCATTATCTGTAGCAGGACAGAATATTGCGCTGCTTCCCCTGGACCCTGAAGCAGACACCCATCTTGAACGTTACGGTCTTTTGCGTGTAAAATGGCTTATAAGTCTTAGCCTTTTGCATCTTGGCCGCCCCCAAGAGGCCGCCCCCGGTATCCGTTTTCTACGGCAATACCATATCGAAATATCACAATGAAAGAAACATAAAAGACAGGAGAAAAACAATGCAACAACTTGACAATATGTTATTGCAGGCATGTAAAAACAACAAAAAAAGTGTTGTCCAGACCTTTTTAAAACGAGGTGGGGTAGATGTAAATAAACGGGATGAATCTGGCAACACACCTCTTATTTATGCCTGCATGAAAAGCGCCAGAGACCTGGTAAAACTGTTGCTGGATAATGGGGCAGACGTAAATCTGGGGAATCAGCATGACCATATGCCCCTGCACTATGCAGCGGAAACAGGTAACTTTGAAATTATCACATTGCTGACCAATGCTGGCGCAGATGTAAACTGTACAAATAATAATGGCGTTACTCCTCTAATGGTCATGGCACAGAATGGCAAAACGGACGCTGCCCTCAAATTCATCAAAAATCCTGACATTGACACAACAATAAAAGACAATAACAACCATATGGCAATTGATTATGCCACCTCCAGTGGACTGCGGGAACTGGTAAGCGCACTCTCACAGACAGAAGAGGCGCATACAGACGCCAACGGCAACACCGCCCTTCACCTTGCCTGCTGGAACGAACAGGGTGAAGTGGTTAAAGTTCTCCTTCAAAAAGAGAAAGACAGCGTAAACAAACTCAATGACGAAGGAGAATCCCCTCTTATTTGTGCTGTCAGAAAATCCAATCTGGTCATCACAGAACTGCTGCTTGAAGCAGGCGCACAGCCAGACTGCGCTGACTTAAATGGTATCTTGCCTATACATATTGCCGCTGACAATGGTGACTTGTTTGTGGCAAAGGCGCTCCTTAATGCCAACGCCAAAATAGATGCAAAAACAACAGACGGATATACGCCGCTTATTCTTGCTGCAAGAAGCGGAAAAAATGACTTTACAGCCATGCTGATTGAGGCCGGCGCAAATGTAAACGCAGTGGATAATGCGCAGCACAGCGCATTATATTACGCCACCGAAGCAGGATTTTCCGAAATTGTGGAGCAGCTTCTCATAGCTGGCGCTGAAAACTGACCTTAATTGTCTGTTTTAAAATTTTCCAGGTTTGGTTAAGGCCATATGTTGCCAGTGTCCATCCTTTGACTAAAAGAACAGAGACTGATTTAGCTGATTAGCACAATACCGCAGGGGTTTCCTGCGGTATTGTATCCTATAGAAAAATAAACCTACCAGCTGATGTTCACTTTAAACAAATCTCCATCAATCTCCACCTGCAGCCTGCCGCCCTGCAGTTCCACAAAACTTCTTGCAATTGCAAGGCCCAGTCCGCTGCCCTCTGTATTCCGGGAACTGTCGCCCCTGACAAACCGTTCTGTCAAATCCTCCGGCGCCATATTCAATTCTGCGGCGGACATGTTTTTTAATTCAATTTCTATCCCCTTTTCTGTCTTTTCTGCATTTACGTAGACTCTCGTATGGGGCATGGCATATTTGATAATATTGACATAAAGATTTTCAAATACCCGGTAGGTCTTTTGGCTGTCCAGCTTTAAAATTACTTTTTCCTCTGGTATGCGGAAGCGGAAAATTAAATCTGCCTCTTCCACCTGGTCCTCATATTCCAGATAAACCTGACGCATCAGATTACAAATATCCACATCCACAGGGGTCAGGGAAATATTTCCACTGGTTGCTTTGCTCACTTCAAATAAATCCTCTATAAGAAATTTTAACCTCTCCGATTTCTTTTTCAGCACTGTCAGATATTCCATTCTCTGGTCCTGCGAAAGCCTCTCATCTTCCAACAGTTCAATGTAAGTTGTGATGGCTGTAAGAGGGGTTTTTAAATCATGAGAAACATTGGTGATTAACTCTGTCTTCATTTTCTGGCTTTTTACCTCCTTATCGACCGCCGCCTTAAAACCATTTTGTATTTTAGAAAGTTCTTCTTTATAAGATTCAAATACGCCCCAATCCTTATCAAGCTCTGTCTGTAAATTTCCATCTGCAATTGACCTGGTTGCCGCAAAAAGATTGTGATACTGTTCCTGTATCTTTTTTACATATTTCTTCAGAATACAATACAAAATAAAGGAATACAAAACCAAAGCAGCCCAGCCAAAAATCCACATAAAGCTGATAGCAGCAAGCAATAAGAAATTAACAAATACAAACTTCCATATGGTTTTTTCGGCTTTTCCTCCCAAATCTACATGGAGAATTTCTTCCTTAAACGCTTCTTTTTTCCTTATTACTCCGCCTGCTACCCTGGTTATGAATTTGACAATCACGCTTCTTTCTTTCACAAACCCTTTCAGACCTATATCAAATACCT
Organism: uncultured bacterium; assembly: GCA_947088515.1. Lineage (GTDB taxonomy): Bacteria > Bacillota > Clostridia > Lachnospirales > Lachnospiraceae > Suilimivivens. The sequence goes on along the minus strand of CAMUHA010000115.1, from coordinate 1,301 downwards.
CTCCAAAAGTAGTAACCAGATAATACCAGATACCAAAAACAAGCACTAACGCTGCCCCGTTAATCAAAACTGTCAGCGCCGGATAAAAAACCTCCGGCAAAAACTCCAGATAGTTTTGATACACTTCCGGGAAATAACCGCTGTTTGTAAAGCAGACCAGCCCCACTATCATATAGCCGAAAATAAAGAAAACACAAAACATGGAAAAAAGGCTTACTTCCAGGTGCATTTTACAAATGCCAAAGCGGTGCAGACAGTATTTCTTATTCCTTGTAAGCAGCAGAGCTGCAAGTCCAATCGCTGTCAGAACAGCCATATATATTCCCATTGTCCCGGCTTCCAGATAAGCGTTTCTCATTTCCATACGGTAACGGTATGCAAAATCATTATTTTTATTCCACATCATCCGCATATTGTCCTTTTGCTCTTTGGTAAGCGCATAGATAAAAGTCACTCCTTTAGGCTTATCCACCAGCTGTATGGAAAGTTTTTCCCCATTTTCGAAATAATAAGTTTCTTTGTAGTACAACTGATTTTTGAAAGCTCTCTCAATCCAATCTCCTGCCATAAAGCTCTGCACACTTTTTAACAATTCGTCAGGTTTTTCATCTCTTACAGAAGTATCCGAAAGATTTCCCTTTTCGTCATATGACATCATAACATAATAAACATAGGGTATCTCATCCCCTGAAAGATTTTTCTCTTTATACAGCTTTTCAATTTCCTTCCCTGTATTTTTGATAATCTCTCCGCTTTCATGGTCAATCACACAATAATCCATCATTAACGCTAACTGATTCATTGTTTCATTTTTCCAGTTTGACATAAGCTGGTCATTCATCACTTCTTCCAGTTCTTTTATCACAGAATCCGCCGTTCTTTCATTTTCAAACCAGAGCCCCTCTTCCCGTTCTTCCCATGTGATTTTTCCTCTTTCTGTTACCAGATACAAATCGGAATAGCTTATCTCTTCCTTTTCTGTTTTGTCCAGAATGCTTTTGTAAAGCACAAGGTTGCTCTGGTATAAAATCCGCAAAAGATCATTTCCCCGCAGACTGTCTGTATAATAGCTGGCCGACTGTTTTTCAAGAACAGGGTAAAAGGCGATAAACACCACAGCCGCCAGCATCACAATGCTCCCTGCAATTATAAAACTAAACGTTTTATTGCTTTTCAATTTTGTATCCAACACCCCACACCACCTTTAAATATTTTGGTTCTTTTGGATTCACTTCGATTTTTTCACGTATTTTTCTGATATGCACCATAATGGTGTCTGTATTAATCGCCTGTTCATTCCA
>CAMUHA010000114.1 GCA_947088515.1 uncultured bacterium | reverse complement strand
AAAAAAAATAGACCTTAAAACAGACGTATTTTATAAGGAAAGATATTTTCATAAAGCAGAATTTAAAAAATGTACAAATAGGGCGAAAAATTGATAATTTCCGGTTGTATTTTGTACAGACTTTGGATATAATAGGATTAACCTGAAATGTGCGATAACTCCTGTTAGTTTTGAACCTACAGATACTTTAAACGGGATTCCTATATCATCTGGCGGCTGTCAAGCCCTCACTCATTAGAGGATTGGAAGGGAAGGCAAAAGCGCAGGTTGCGGTCACCCACCTAGCTCGGCTAGGAGTCAAAAGGCAGGAACCGGCATTTTGGGGATAACAGAAGAAAAAGCAGCCTGATACAGGCTGCTTTTTCTACGGTTAAATAAGAATGACCTTATATGAATTAAAGAGCTGGCATTTGTAAAGGGGATGTTGATGGAAGCAAGGATAAGAATTTTTATTAAGATGATTCTGGCAATGGTACTGGGATTTTTGCTTATATGGCTAATCTATACAGATGAAAAGAAGATTAAGATGACACAGCCTGAAGGGGAGCTGATGATGGTGCAGGATGTAAAGATTCTGCTAAGGGAACTGGCAGAGGCGGGGGCAGGAGGCATTGATAAAAAATCGCTGGAAGGATTGTTGGATAACTTTTTTACAGATGAGAGTGAACAGCTAAGCTATGAGGGATATTTGAAAATACTGGATTATCTTTTGCCGGAGGAAGGGCAATCAGGGGAAAGCGACAGGCTTAAGGATAAGATTACATATAATAAATATAAAGATAATTTTTTTGTATTGAAAGAAGACTGGTATAAAAGTTTTGAGCAGTTGATAAAATACTTTGGGTTGGAAGAAACCTTTAAACAAGAGAAAATAGAAATTATATGTGGTGGAAAAAATCTGGCAGGGGAGGAAGAAATAGGGGAAGGCTGCCTGCTTGCGGCAGGAGGCAAAGTATATACATATTTGTCACAAGATTTTGCAGAGCTTGAATTTACTTCTGTAAATGCTTATGTCAGGGAAAACCGTCTGCTGACTTTATTGGATATTGTACCAGATAAAACTTTGCTAAAAAATGTGTGGATTATGGAGGCAAAGGAAGAGAATATTCAATTTTTTTATGAAGGATTTGAGATTTTAGCAGACACCAGGGCAGCATCAGAAAACCCTGCTTTTTTCAGGGAACAGGTGGGAGATGTCAGCTTTACCGCAGGAAATATTTCGAGTATATCCGTAAAAAAAGACAGAATCAGCGGAAAGCTGCTTAGCGTTTCGGACAAGGAGCTGGAAGTGGAAGGTTATGGAAGTTTTTTATTTAAGGAAGGCTGTGTGGGATATAAGCTTTATGAAGAGCTAAGGATAGCAGATAAATCAGAGTTGTTTATAGGTTATGATTTTGCTGATTTTGTTCTGGAAGATGGAGAAGTATGCGCTTTTTTAAACACGAGAAAAGAAAAAATGGAAAAGATACGTGTTGCTGTTAAAAGCAATGGGTTTGAGAGTCTTTATCATGACCACATTAAATTGGTATGTGGGGATGATATGTCAGTATACTATGGACCTTACGATGACCGGAAACAGGAAATGATTGAAGCGGGGGAGGAACTTCTGATTGAAGCTGATGGAAAATATATGGAAGGAAACCGGGTGGAAGTTGTTCCGGTTGTGAATACTGGAAAAATTCAGGTATCTTCTTTAAAGCGCAGCCAGGGGATTCCAGCCTACAGGGGGAAAATGGAGATTGCATGTACGGACCAGGGGCTTTTGCTGATTAATGAAGTGCTGCTGGAAGAATATTTATATTCGGTAGTGCCCAGTGAAATGCCAGCATCTTATCCCATAGAGTCCCTGAAGGCACAAGCTGTCTGTGCAAGAACCTATGGATACCGTTATCTTGAACATCCAGGCTATGGAAGCCTTGGAGCACATGTGGATGATAGTGTGGGATTCCAGGTATACAATAATATTGCGGAGAATGTGAATTCTACAAAAGCAGTGAAAGAAACTACAGGCATTTTGCTATTATATAATGAGGAACCTGTCAGCACATATTATTACTCCACTTCCTGCGGTTATGGAGCTGATGCAGGTGTATGGAATGAAAATCAGAAGGAAGAGCTGCCCTACTTAAAAAGTACATATATTGCACAAAACAGTGATGAAAGCAAAGAGGCGGAAAAAGAAAGTCAGGGGATGGAAAGCGAAGAGAGCAAAGACCGTGATATAAAGAAATTTACTGTGCAGGACCTTTGTGGAGAAGAAAATTTCCGGGCATATATAACTCAGGCAGATGAAAATGCTTATGAGAAGGAGGAGGCCTGGTTCCGCTGGACCTACCAGGTGGAGGAAATGGATACAGAGCTGCTGGTTAAACGGCTGAAGGACCGGTATGGGGCCGGTAAGGTGTTTACCTTTACTGGAAAAGGAAAGCCGGAAGAAGAAACAGAGACTTTTGAATTAAAGGAGCCGGAGTCCTTTAAAAAGGTGTATGATATCCGGTGTCTGAAACGGAAAGAAGGGGGCGTAATGGATGAGCTTTTGATAGAAACAGACAAGGGGACCTATAAGGTAGTTTCAGAATATAACATCAGATATGTTCTAAATCAGGGGGGAGAAGTTATCAGGCAGGATGGCTCTGAATCTGCTGGCACATCACTGCTTCCCAGCGCTTATTTCGTAATTGATACTATTAAATCAAAAGAAAGTGTGGTAGGATATACTATTGCCGGGGGCGGTTATGGTCATGGTGTTGGAATGTCCCAAAATGGGGCTAAAGCTATGGGAAAGGAAGGAAAAAACTGTGAGTCGATTCTTTCTTTTTATTTCCAGGGTTGTCAGATGGGTAAAATATATTAGGGTTAAAAACTCCACCCTAAAAAAGGATTCGCACGAGTCAGTGTAATAACGGGCAAAGCCTGTAATATGCAGGAGGATAAAATGTTTAGAAGACTGTTATTTATAGGATATGATTTTGGAAAACATATGAACAGACGAAATATAGGGGCATTTGCTGCAAGTACGGCATTTTTCCTGTTTTTATCATTGATTCCGGCGTTGATGTTATTATGCGCTATAATTCCCTATACTCCAATCACAGAGGCAAATTTAATGAGTATAGCCAGAAGAATAGCGCCAGATGCAGTTGAGGCTCTTGTGATAGGGATTATTTCAGATGTTTATAATAAATCAATTGGTATCGTTTCACTTACTGCCATCGGTACTCTCTGGTCTGCAGGAAAAGGGGTTCTGGCGCTGATGCAGGGATTGAATGCAATCAATGATGTGGAAGAAGAGAGAAACTATATGCTTTTAAGGCTGGTTGCGAGTTTGTATCTGGTGCTTATGTTGGTTGCGGTCCTCTTATCTCTCCTTATTATGGTATTTGGAAAGTCGTTGATTGGGCTGATAGAGGATATAATTCCCCAGACTTCTTATCTGTTCGATTTACTTTTGCATTTCAGGATGCTTTTTGTATGGGCAGTGCTTACCATTGTAATCGCCCTAATGTATGCTTATGTGCCTGGAACCCGAAATGGGTTTATGCTGCAGCTTCCGGGAGCGGTTTTTGCCGCCGTGGGATGGAGCGTTATGACCTGGGTATTTTCCGTCTATGTGGATGAATTCAATGGATTTAGCGCTTATGGAAGTCTGACCACTATTATAATTTTGATGCTGTGGCTTTATGCTATTGCCTATATTATTCTGGCTGGGGCTTTTATTAACCGGTATTTTAAACCTGCATTTCAATTCTTTATTGGAAAAAAACATATTGACAAGAAGAAAAAGAATGACTAAAATAGGAGGCAGTTATATAGCAAACGTGTTTACTTTAACAGTGAAGATTTTTGAATTGTTATGAACGAATAATATAAGAAAAGGCTAAGAAGGTGAGGGGAACGATGGACAGTTCCCAAGTAGCAGATTATTTTCTGTCAGAGAGAGGGAGTCACCGGCTGCAAGCTTCCTTAAGTTCAAATAATCGGGCGGAGCATTCTATTGGTTTTATGGAAAATATTTCAGACAAACTTAAAGAATCATCTGCCAGCGAATTTCCCACCAGAGCTTTTAAACCCAACACAGATTTTTTTTACAAGGAAGGGAATTTGTAAGTAAGTTTAAACGTAACGCGCGTTAAGCGAATGAAGAGTCTGCCAGACGGCAGGAATTTGGGTGGTACCGCGGAAAGTTCGTCCCTTGTGTGTTAATTTAGTGCGCAAGGGATTTTTTGCGCATAAAGAGAGAGTCCGGAAGCGGCACTAAAACAGCGGAAGCCCGACAAGCGCCCAGAGGAAATACTAGATGTGAAACAGATAGGATTTTCTCTGCGGGACAGAGGAGCTTGTGAGGGCGGAAGCGGTACTAAATATGGAAAGAAAGGAAGAAAGCAATGAAGGAAAAACTGGAGCAGATTAAGGCGGAGGCCTTAAAGCAGATTCAAAACAGTGACGCACTGGATAAGCTGAATGAAATCCGGGTAAGTTATCTTGGCAAAAAAGGTGAGCTTACCGCTGTTCTTAAAGGAATGAAGGAAGTGGCGGCAGAAGACCGTCCGAAGATTGGACAGCTGGTAAATGATGCAAGGCAAGAAATTGAAGCACTTCTGGAAGAGACAAAGGCAAAAATGGAACGGGCAGCGCTGGAAGCAAAGATGAAAAGTGAGGCAATTGACGTAACGCTTCCAGCCGAAAAAAATTTTATTGGACACAGGCATCCGGACACGATTGTGCAGGAAGAAGTGGAGAGAATTTTTATTGGAATGGGTTATGAGGTAGTGGAAGGGCCGGAAGTGGAGACAGATTACTATAATTTTGAAGCTCTAAATATTCCGGCAGACCATCCTGCAAAGGATGAACAGGACACCTTCTTTATTAACGGAGACTTTCTGCTTCGTACCCAGACCTCCGGGACCCAGGTTCATGAGATGGAAAAAGGAAAGCTTCCCATCCGAATGATTGCTCCAGGCAGGGTATTTCGTTCTGACGAGGTGGACGCTACTCACTCCCCTTCATTCCATCAAATAGAAGGGCTTGTGATTGACAGGCACATAACCTTTGCTGATTTAAAAGGCACTCTTGCAGAATTTGCACGGGAGCTGTTTGGAGAAAATACAAAAGTGAAATTCCGTCCCCATCATTTTAATTTTACAGAACCAAGTGCAGAAATGGATGTATCATGCTTTAAGTGTGGAGGAAAAGGATGCCGTTTTTGTAAAGGCTCTGGCTGGATTGAGATTTTAGGATGCGGAATGGTTCATCCCAATGTGCTTACTATGAGCGGAATTAATCCTAAGGAGTACTCAGGTTTTGCTTTTGGAATGGGACTTGAAAGAATTACTCTATTAAAATATGAAATTGATGATATGCGTCTGCTTTATGAGAATGATATCCGTTTCTTAAAGCAATTTTAGTAATTGGTGCTTTATGGCAGGCAGAGAGAATAAAGAAAGGATGGAAATATGAATACAGCATTGTCATGGATTAAAGCCTATGTGCCGGAATTAGAATGTTCTGACCAGGAATATTGTGACGCAATGACCCTTACAGGGACAAAGGTGGAAAATTATGAGCGGTTGGACAAAAATCTTGAAAAAATAGTTGTAGGACAGATTGAAAAGATAGAAAAACATCCAGATGCAGATAAGCTGATAGTGTGTCAGGTAAATATCGGCGGGGAAACGATTCAGATTGTCACTGGAGCCCCCAATGTTAAGGAAGGGGATAAAATTCCGGTGGTTCTTGATGGAGGAAAGGTTGCAGGAGGACATGATGGGGGGCCGATGCCCGAAGAAGGGGTCAAAATTAAGGCAGGAAAGCTGCGGGGAATTCCTTCAAATGGAATGATGTGCTCTATAGAAGAGCTTGGGTCCAGCAAAAACATGTATCCTGATGCACCAGATATGGGAATTTATATTTTACCGGAAGATACTGTAGTTGGGACAGATGCTGTTGAAGCGCTTGGGATGCGTGATACGGTATTTGAATATGAAATAACCTCCAACCGGGTGGACTGCTATAGTGTGCTGGGTATCGCAAGAGAGGCGGCGGCAACGTTCCGTAAACCATTTGTGCCTCCTTTAGTGGAAGTGAAGGAAAATGGAGAAAATGTAAAAGATTATATTTCTGTAGAGGTGAAGGACCCTGACTTATGCAGCAGATATTGTGCAAGGGTCTGCACGAATATTAAAATTGCCCCTTCACCGGAATGGATGCAGAGAAGACTTAGGGCCAGTGGGATTCGTCCAATAAATAACCTGGTAGATATTACGAATTACGTGATGGAAGAATTTGGGCAGCCTATGCACGCTTTTGACTGGAACACCATATCCGGGCATAAGATTATTGTACGCCGTGCAAAAGAAGGGGATGAATTCCAGACATTAGATGAACAGATGCGAAAACTGGATAAAGATATATTGATGATTTGTGATGGTGAAAAAGAAATAGGTATCGCAGGCATTATGGGAGGTGAGAACAGCAAAATCACTGATGATGTTAAGACGGTTGTCTTTGAGGCGGCGACATTTAATGGACCCAATATCCGTAAATCAGCTAAAAGGCTGGGACTTCGCACGGATGCTTCCGGTAAGTTTGAAAAAGGACTTGACCCTCACAACGCGGAGGCAGCGATTAATCGTGCCTGCCAGCTGATTTGGGAACTTGGATGCGGAGAAGTGGTTGGAGGTATGGTGGATGTCTGCCAGCCCATGAAAGAAGAAGCCAGAATCAAGTTTGAACCAGAGCAGATTAATAATCTTCTTGGCACAGATGTTTCAAAGGAAGAAATGCTTTCAATATTCCAGGTGCTTGAGATAAAGTATGATGAAAATACAAAGGAGCTGATTGTGCCTACTTACAGGCAGGACTTGGAATGCTGTGCAGATATTGCAGAGGAGGTGGCAAGATTCTTTGGATATGATAAGATTCCAACCACGCTTCCCACAGGAGAAGCAACTGCAGGTAAGCTTTCCTATAAACTTAGAATAGAACAAAAAGCAAGAGATATTGCCGAATACTGTGGATTTTCACAGGGAATGTCATATTCTTTTGAAAGCCCTAAGGTGTTTGATAAACTGCTTTTGCCAAAGGATGCTCCTTTACGCAAGGCGATAGTGATTGCAAATCCATTGGGAGAAGATTTTTCTATAATGAGAACAATATCCTTAAATGGGATGCTTACATCTCTTGCAGCCAATTATAATAGAAGAAACAAAGATGTAAGATTATATGAGCTTGGGAACATATATTTGCCATATCAGCTTCCTCTCACAGAGCTTCCTGATGAAAGAATGCAGCTTACTTTTGGAATGTATGGCAAGGGAGATTTCTTTACCATGAAGGGAGTGATAGAAGAACTTTTTGATGCACTGGGGATGAATAAGAAACCCCTTTACCAGCCGGAGGCGAAGCCGTTCCTGCATCCAGGACGACAGGCCAATATTGAATATGACGGTAAAGTTGTGGGGTATCTTGGAGAGGTTCATCCTCTGGTATGCAAAAACTATGATATCAGTACAAGGGTTTATATTGGGGTATTGGATATGCCTTATATTGAAAAAATGGCAACCTTTGACAGGAAATATGAGGGAATTGCCAAATACCCGGCAGTGACCAGGGATATCAGCATGGTGGCGCCTAAAGCGGTGATGGCAGGACAGATTGAAGCCGTGATAGAACAAAGAGGCGGAAAGCTTCTGGAAAGCTGCCAGTTGTTTGATATTTATGAGGGGGAACAGATTAAAGAAGGATTTAAGTCCATCGCATATTCTATTACCTTCCGGGCTAAAGACCGGACGCTGGAAGAAGGAGACGTGTCTGGGGCAATGAAGAAAATATTAAATGGACTTGAGAGCATGGGAATTGAACTAAGACAGTAGAAAGGAAAAGAAAAATGAGAAACACTTGGGAAACCTACAACGAAAAGCAACTGAAGGAAGTGGATGTCTTTGCAGATGAATATAGAAACTTTCTGGATGAGGGAAAGACAGAGCGCGAATGTGTGGACTATATTGTAAATGCGGCTCAAGCGCAAGGATATCGTGAGATACAGGAAGTGATAAAATGCGGCGGCAGATTAGTGCCGGGAGATAAGGTATATGGAGTTTGTATGAATAAATCTGTGGCTATGTTCCGTATTGGAAAGAAGCCGATGGCAGAAGGAATGAATATTTTAGGCGCCCATATTGATTCACCCAGGTTGGATGTAAAACAAAATCCATTATATGAGGAGGGCGGTTTTGCTTATCTTGATACCCATTATTATGGAGGCGTTAAAAAGTACCAGTGGGTGACGATTCCGCTTTCTATTCATGGAGTTGTTGTTAAAAAAGATGGAGATATAGTAGAAATTAATATTGGGGAGAGCGAAGATGACCCGGTATTCTTTATCTCTGACCTTTTGATTCATTTATCTCAGGAACAGCTTGAGAAAAAGGCATCCAAAGTCATTGAGGGGGAGGCTCTTGACCTTATTATAGGAAATAAACCCTTTATTTTTGGTAAGGAAAAAGAAGAACAGTGCGCAGACAGAGAAGTTGATAATTCCAAAAAGAAGGATAAAAAGGGAAAGAAAGAAAAAAGAAAAGCAAAGGAAGCTGTTAAAAAGGGAATTTTGGAAATCTTAAAGAAGCAGTATGATGTGGAGGAAGATGACTTTATCTCTGCAGAGCTTGAAATAGTACCGGCAGGAAAAGCAAGGGAAGCTGGATTTGACAGAAGTATGATTTTAGCTTATGGGCAGGATGATCGTGTATGTGCGTTTACTTCCTTAAAAGCAATGCTTGAAGTAGAAGAGACAGAGCGGACTGCCTGCTGCATTTTGGTAGATAAAGAGGAAATTGGAAGTGTGGGAGCTACTGGTATGCAGTCACGTTTCTTTGAAAACATGGTGGCGGAAGTGATGAACCTGACAGGAGAATATTCAGAGTTAAATGTAAGAAGATGTCTTGCTTCATCCTGTATGCTTTCTTCAGATGTCAGCAGCGCCTTTGACCCTGCATTTGCTGCAAGCTTTGATAAAAAGAATGTCGCTTATCTGGGAGGCGGTATGGTGTTTAACAAGTTTACAGGTTCCCGCGGCAAGTCAGGTTCTAATGATGCCAATGCAGAATATCTGGCGCATATCCGCCGGATTTTTGAGGAGGAAAAGGTGAATTTCCAGACCGCAGAGCTTGGCAAGGTTGACCTGGGTGGTGGCGGCACCATTGCATATATTCTTGCACTTTATGGTATGAACGTTATTGACAGTGGAGTTGCTGTTTTAAATATGCACGCTCCATGGGAAGCTACCAGTAAAGCAGATGTATATGAAGCTAAGAGAGGCTATGTGGCATTTTTAAAGGGAGCAGACCTGTAATGGAGCTTCGGACTTCGGATTTTTATTTTGACCTGCCACAGGAATTGATTGCTCAGGACCCTTTGAAGGACCGAAGCGCTTCCCGGCTTTTAGTCGTTGATAAATATACAGGTCAGACAAAACATGAGACATTTAAAAATATTATTCACTATTTAAATCCTGGGGATACTCTGGTGCTTAACAACACCAGAGTCCTTCCTGCAAGGCTTCTGGGAACAAGAGAGGGAACCACAGGTACAGTGGAAGCGCTTCTCTTAAAAAGGCGGGAAGGAGATGTGTGGGAAACTCTGGTAAGACCGGGAAAAAAGGTAAAGCCGGGGGTGCGGCTTTGCTTTGGCAATGGGATTTTGAGGGCGGAGGTTCTCTCTGTTGTGGAGGAAGGCAATCGCCTGATCCGGTTTTATTATGACGGTATTTTTGAAGAAGCGCTTGACAAACTGGGGGAAATGCCCCTGCCTCCCTATATTACCCATAAGCTTGAGGACAAAAACCGTTACCAGACAGTATATGCAAGATTTGACGGGTCTGCGGCAGCGCCTACGGCGGGGCTTCATTTTACACAGGAGCTTTTAAACCAGATTGAAGAAAAAGGAATAAAACTTGCTTTTGTGACGCTCCATGTGGGACTTGGCACCTTCCGCCCTGTAAAAGCGGAAAATATTCTGGAACACCATATGCACTCTGAGTATTACCAGATTTCGGAGCAGGCGGCGCAGACCATCAATGAGACGAAGAAAAATGGCGGCAGGGTTATCTGTGTGGGAACTACAAGCTGCCGGACAATTGAAAGCGCTGTGGATGAAAAGGGCATGCTTAAAGAATGCTGTGGTGATACAGAAATTTTTATTTATCCGGGATACCGTTTTAAAGTGACAGACTGCCTGATTACGAATTTCCATCTGCCGGAATCTACACTGGTAATGCTGGTAAGCGCCCTGGCAGGAAGAGAAAATATACTGGCTGCCTATGAGGAAGCTATAAAAGAGAAGTATCGTTTTTTTTCTTTTGGTGATGCGATGTTTATCTGTTAACACCGTTTCCTTACATTTGTAAACAGGTAAATATTGAGGAAATGAGCCGGAGAGCCGCTGATCTTTGGCTTTTTTCATGGATTCAGGGAAAAATAAAAATACTGTTTTATTTTTGTCTTGCAAAAGTCTATAATGAAGTTACAGTTAAGAGATGGCAAGGATTTAACAGGAAAGGAGTAAAACATATGGAGGCATTGGACATGGCAATCAGCGAAAAAGAATTAAAGTTGCTTATGAATTTTGTAAAAGACGACCTGAAAGAAGCGAGAGAGAGCGAGGACACCGAAAAGAAAAACAGCAAGATTGACAGGGTACTGGAGCATATCCAGCAGTATTTAGAGGATTAAGGTAAATATGTGAAAGGGCGGGCTTGCTACCGCCCTATCCATAAAAATAAAGTGGCAAGATGGAGGCGGTTCTAACGGAAAGCAAAAAGAAAATGGGTAGGCCGACAGACAATCCCAGGCCGCACAGCCTGACGATACGCATCAGTGACGCTGACAAAAGGACTTTGGAGGAATACTGTGCGAAAACCGGAGTGAACCGAACCGAGGCGATCAGCCGGGGCATTGGAAAGCTGAAAGAGGGGGATGAGGCAGCGCCGGATGAAGTGGAAGCAATACAGGAAGCCAGACAGGAAATTGAAAGAGGAGAGTTGTTCTCTCACAATGAAGTGTGGGCATAGAGCGATATATGAAAACCGAAGAAAAAAGTAAGAATATAGAAAAGTAAATGCTGTTACCAT
>CAMUHA010000113.1 GCA_947088515.1 uncultured bacterium | reverse complement strand
CTGTTTCGTTAATAATGCCTTCTGATACGGCCTCTTCGCCTACCAAAATTGTTCCTACATCTTTAGTCAGCACTCCTGTTTCCATCATAAGCTCTTCAAACCGCCCTTTATTAATCCGGCAATGTCCACACACAAATCCAGTAATTCTGTTTTGAATCTGCCTGAAATAATCAAAGGTCTGGGGCACTCCAATTACCATTCCATTCATTCTGACAGGATGAATTACCATAGTTCCAGTAGGAACAATATAGGAGTAGTCTGTACTTACAGCGATAGGAACGCCAATTGAATGACTTCCTCCAAGAACCAGAGACACAGTAGGTTTACTTAAGGATGCTATCATCTCTGCAATAGCAAGCCCGGCTTCCACATCCCCTCCCATGGTATTTAACAAAATTAACACTCCGTCAATATCTCTGCTGTCTTCAATGGCAGCAAGCTCTGGAAGAATATGTTCGTACTTGGTGGTTTTGGAGTTGTTGCTAAGGTTATCGTGCCCTTCCACTTCACCGATCACTGAAATAAGATGTATGGTATGGGACTTTCCATTTTTATCCAGTGTAACCTGACCAGTCTCTTCAATCCGCTCACTTCTATGCTTTTCTTCTTCAACTTTTTTACCTGACATATACAAACCTCGCAATATTAAAATAAGAACTGCCCTGGCAGTCCTTATTAGTATGGTTTGTTCTATGTAATTTATTCATTTCTGCTTTCAGATATCAAAATCGTCATCATCGCAGATTTTAAAATCAAAATCATCATCTTGTGCAAAATTCTCCTTAAATTCCGCCCCAAGCTCTTCTTTTAACTCTTCCAAATCACCACTTACATCCTCAATATCAAAGCGCATTGCTTTGGGTACATGCCGTTTGGGTACTGGAAGGGGATTATCCAGAAGTTTAATTTTCCTGCCGTCCTCTGTAATAATATAATTATCCGTTTTTTCCTCTCTATCCGGCTGACCATGGGGCGCCGGGCTGTTCTGTTTTTTCTGTTTTTTCCCCGGTTCCTTCCACATGTTCTCTTCCTCTCCTCTCAACAGCTGCCTGTTCCTCCTGTTTTGCATATGGACAGCTGCTATCTGACAAATCCAGCCTGCGCCAATACTTCCCAAAAGCCACAACAGCAAATCTGTGCCTATGTCCCTGCCCATATCCTGAAAATCCTTATAAAAGAATGTAAAATGTCTAAACGGGCCTGCTGCAATATCACCTGCTGTTTCCATTTCATTAATCCATGCGGCCAGACCTCCTAATACGATTCCAGCCAGAACGCATATCGCTGCTAAACCTGCTCCCAATGCTTTTGCCTGTACTTTTCTTTGCGTCTCCTTAAAATCCTTTAATAACATATATGCCAATGGCAAAAAAAGAAAAAGCCCTATGCTGTTCCAAATACAGACAATTCCCAGATAAATCCCTGCAAACAGCAGATACAAATTGTCACTAATATTCATATGCCAGCCAGCCTTCATCATACGCCGAAAAAAGCTGCCCAAAATTACCAATACAACGCTAAAATGCAGCATATAATAATTTGAAGGTTGAATTTGGAACATTGTTTCTGCCACTTGCGGAGATAAGGTCAACATACCTCCGGCAACGATACCAGCAATCCTTCCGGCAAACATCCCTATGCCTGCTGAAATAAGCGCCAGCCATACAGCCTGAAAGACCAGATTGCACAGACCTGCCGCCTCTATTCGGTTTCCCAGAAAAAGAAAAACATCTGATAAGGTTTCCGTATAAATGCAGGAAAGACCAGAAGAATATTCTGGTTCTTTTCCCCCTGTCTGGATAACTGCCCCCGCAAAATACCCGCAATTATCACTAAATTCCCATCTGCCCAAAAAGAAATACAATATTCTGCTGGTAAATACTGTCAGTATTCCAAAAATATAAATTAACTTCCGTCCTATACTATTCATCCCAATTATGATATACGGCCTGTACATCATCATCCTCATCTAAAAGGTCAAGTATTTTCTGCAGGCTCTTTAGCGCTGTTTCATCTGTAAGTTCCACATAATTTTGGGGAATCATGGTGACTTCCGCAGAAACCGTGGGTATACCGCCCTCCTGCAACGCTTTTAAAACTCCGTCAAATTCATCAGGAGATGTAAGCACCTCAAAGCTGTCATCTTCCTCTGAAAAATCCTCGGCTCCTGCATCCAGCGCCAGCATCATAAGCTCGTCCCCATCCCCGTCATATTCTTCCTTATCAACTATAATCTGTCCCTTTTTATCGAACATAAAAGATACACAGCCTGGTGTGCCAATATTTCCATTTCCTTTTGAAAAAGCATTTCTTACATTTGCCGCTGTTCTGTTCTGGTTATCTGTAAGCGCATCTACAATAATGGCAATACCGCCTGGTCCATATCCTTCATAGGTAATATACTTATAGTTTACATTTCCAGAATCACCTGCTGCCTTTTTAATTCCTCTTTCAATAGTATCGTTAGGCATATTGTTTGATTTGGCTTTTGCAATTACCTGTGCTAATTTGGAATTGTTAGCAGGGTCAGCCCCGCCTTCTTTTACTGCTACTGCGATTTCCCTGCCCAGAATTGTAAATATTTTACCCTTTGCAGCATCATTTTTTTCTTTCTTATGTTTAATGTTAGCAAATTTTGAATGTCCTGACATTTTTATCCTCTTTTCTGCACTGCTTCTTATGTATAACCAGTCTGTGAAAGCAGTGCACACACAAACCAGCAAAGGAGCTGTCACTCTCCTTAATGTTCCATCTTCTTTTATCCGTTGGACGTTTCCTCGGTTTTCTTTTTTTCAGGAATCCTTGTTACAAGAACACTTTTAATCATTCTGTTTTCTACCTGCAGAATCTTAAATTCGTAGGTACCTACAGTAATAGAAAATTCTTCATTTTCCTCTGGAATCTTGTCCATTTTAGAAATCATAAAGCCATTAATTGTTCCAAATTCCTCTTCTTTAAAAGAAATATTAAACCATTCTTCCAATTCTTCTAATGGTGTAATCCCCTCTATTATATATTCGTCCGCATTTCCTGTTTTTTCAATATGGGCTTCTTCTTCATCATATTCATCCATAATATTACCCACAATCTCTTCCAGTATATCTTCCATTGCAATTAATCCGTCTGTCTGTCCATATTCATCAACTACAATTACCATCTGGGTCTTTGTATGCTGCATGGTTTCAAACAAAGCATCAATATTCTGGGTTTCAGGTACAAACATAGCCTCTCTAAGCAGGCCGTCTATGTCCCCTACTGGCAGCTGCAGGTTTTCTTCCATCCGGCGGGCACGCACAGCATCTCTAAAATGCAAAATACCTATAATATGGTCAATATCTTCATCAACAACAGGAAATCGGCTTTTGCTTTCGCTTAACATATAATCAATTGCCTCTTCCAATACCATATTCCTGTCAATCACCAGAATATTTGTCCGGTGGGTCATAATATCATGGGCTTCTTTATCTCCAAATTCAAAAATTTTTGTAATCATTTCCGCCTCTGAAGCCATAAGCACCCCTTGTTCATGCCCTTCATTGACCATGGATATTATTTCTTCTTCTGTCACATCCTCCGAATTAATATCCGTATGAATACCAAAAATCCTTAAAATTCCTTTTGCCGTAACAGATACAAGCCCTGTGACTGGACTGAATATTTTAGTAATATAATATATAGGATTGATACAGGCATATGCCCACTTGGAAGCATATTTTGCTCCCAGCCTTTTTGGTATCAGCACGCCAAAAGTCAATAATATGTAAAGCAGCGCCGCTCCTGCAAACAGCAAGGCTATTATAGAAATCACTGCCGGGGAAATATCCAGCACGCCCTGTTTAAGAAGCTTTCCTGCCCATCTGACAAATATCCCCAAAAAAAATCCGCCCATCACCAGATTGATTAGAGTCACCACCAGTTGGACCGTATTAATATACTGCTCCGGCCTTACTGTAATTTTGTAAAGCCTTTTTGCCTTTTTGTTACCCGTCTCTTCAAACTGTTCCAGAAGTTCCTTGGAATTCAGTTCTTTTACTGCCGCACCAAATCCATAAAAAAGCATGTCAGTAAGCAGCAGTATAAAAAAAATCATATAACTGGCCGTAGGTCCGCCATCGTCCATTATTCCATCTCCTTTTTTTCACAAAATATCAAATTAGACTATATCATTTCCTGTTCTTATCGTCAAGGTCTGCGCTCCAGTTACAGGTCTTATGTATGTATCCAGTTCCAGGCTGACCATAAGTCCATAATTCACCAGTTTCATAATTTCCTCATCCAGATGACATACCTTATCTTTCAGACGCTTTTTGTCTATGGTCCGAAGCTGTTCCAGCAAAATAACAGAGTCCTTTACCATATCATATCTTCCCGCACTTAATTCAATATGGGTGGGAAGCTTTGCCTTATTCATTTTCGATGTTATTGCTGCACAAATTACGGTGGGGCTGTGTCTGTTTCCCACATCATTTTGTACAATAAGCACGGGCCTTATCCCTCCCTGCTCTGACCCAACCACTGGCCTTAAATCCGCGTAATAAATATCCCCTCTTCTCACTTTTTCACACACCCTTCATTCCAATAGGATATTTTTAAATCAATAGTTAGTATAACCGTATTGTAAGAAGGTATTCAAATAGAGTTAAAAATCCTGTTAATCATCTCCATCTGGCAGAACTTTTCCGTCTTTTACATATACTCTGGGCACCCGCCCTCCAATGGCGCATACAAATTCATAATTAAACCTTCCTGACAGCTCTCCTGCATGTTCCATAGTAATCTGTTCTTTTCCATCTCTCCCAACCAATGTCACCAAGTCCCCCTCCATTGTCTCTGGAATGTCCGTTACATCTATCATAAACTGGTCCATACATATCCTTCCAAGCACAGGCGCTCTTTTTCCATGTAACAAAACATAGCCTTTGCCTGAAAGTCCCCTGGGATATCCATCTCCATAACCGACCGGAACAGTCGCTATTTTCATTTTTTCTTTTGCCGTAAAGGTTCCCCCATAGCTTATCTGACTCCCTGCCTCCACTTCTTTTACATAAATAATATGACTATAAAGGGACATGGATGGCTGCAATGGCACTATATCCTTGTTCACCTGCTCTGATGGCCACAGACCATAAAGGATAATTCCTGCCCTTACTGCATCCATATCTTTTTCAGGCAGCTCTATCGCCCCTGCACTGTTAGCATAATGTTTTATGGGAATTTCCCTGCCGCAGCTTTCCTTTATGTCTTTTAAAAAATTTTTAAATACAGCAACCTGTCTTAAGGCAGCTTTCTTATCTGTTTCATCTGCTCTTGCCAGATGGGTGAATATTCCCTCTGCTTCCATTTCCTGCATGTCAAACACCCTTTTTACAAAGGCAATTCCATCTTCTCCAGGCCTTATGCCAATGCGTCCCATGCCAGTGTCTACCTTGATGTGGACCTTTGCCTTTTTGCAGATTCCATTTTTATTAAGGTTTCTGACCGCTTCTGCTATTTCTAAAAGGGTATCCTCCCTAAACACTGTTATCCTGATTTCTCTTTGTACCATCTCTTCATAACAGTAAGGAAATGTATATCCAAGTACCAATACAGGTTTAACTATCCCTGCCTGTCTTAAGGCCATGGCTTCTTCAAAGGTTGCAACGGCAAAACCGGTAAGATAAGAAACCGGCTCCAGTTCTTTAGCAATAGGTACCGCACCATGACCATAGCCATCTGTTTTAACCACTGCAATGATTGCTGTGTCTTTTGGAAGATTATCCTTAATATGCTCTAAATTATTTCTTACTGCATCCAAATCAATTTCCGCATAGACTCTTCCACACCAGGGCATGTGTGCCATCAGCCAGTTATGTCTTTGTTCCATCAGTTCAGCTTTCAAATTCTCCTGTATCCTGCTCTCTGTTTTCATTTTTGTTTCCAACTGGTCCCCTCCGCACAGCAATATTTGTAATATTTGTAAAAGCATTTATGATATCTGTTGCTGTCATACCATAATGTCCCATCCATACGGCCGCTTTATCCCCTGCCACTCCATGCAGATAACTACCGGCACATACAGCTTTAAACACTTCCATTCTCTGGGCCAAAAGCCCTCCGATAATCCCTGCAAGAACATCTCCGCTTCCAGCGGCTGCCATGCCATCATTTCCAGATGTGTTAATGTATATTTCCCTCCTCCCGGCCTGCACCACCAGCGTTACCGCATCTTTGGCTGCTACAGTACATCCAAACTTTTCCGCCAGTTTTACAACCAGTTGTTCTCTTTGCCTAAGATACTCTTCCTTTCCCGTTTTCAACAGACGGCCCAGTTCACCAGGATGAGGCGTAAGTATTAATTTTTCTCCTGCTCCATCTGCCGCCAGTATTTCAAGTTCCTTATGAGCCGCTAAAAGGTTCAGGCCATCTGCATCAATAACCACAGGAATTTTTTTCTGTTCCAACACATATTCCATTAGCATCCGCGCGCTTTCGTCTGTACCCATGCCCGGACCTGCCACTGCCACATCCGCCCAGTCAAAAGCTTCCTCTACCTTTTCTCTGCAGGGCATTTCCCCAAAGGTATAAAGCATTGCTTCCGGCAGCGCAATTTGAATAATTTGCCTGTTACAGGCAGGCGTAATAATTTTAACCATGCCCGCCCCTGCTCTTAAAACAGCTTTTGCACACAAAATACAGGCGCCACTCATATCATAACTGCCTGCTATAAGAAGCGCTTTGCCAAAAGTTCCTTTATTTCCATCCTCAGCTCTAACAGGAAGGAGCTTTGGTATATCTGCAGCTTCATAACAAAAGGCCTGGGGTTTTTCCCCAAAAAAAGACTCTTTCAAAATCCCTATATCTTTCACCTTCAGCATTCCTGCATATGATTTTCCAGGGTATAGTAAATGCCCCCTTTTGACAAACCCAAATGTCACGGTAAGATCTGCCCGGACGCCACAGCCTAAAATTTTTCCTGTATCCGCACAAATACCAGAAGGAATATCCACGCTACAGATAAAGGCTCCCTGCTGCCGGTATCTGTTTATTTTTAGAACAATTTCTGCAAAGTCCCCCTGAATTTCCCTTGACAGGCCAACCCCAAACAAAGCATCCACTACCATATCATATTCCATATCTTCCAATTTGCTCTGTATGGATATTCCTAAATTTTTTAGTATCAAAGCCTGTTTTTTTGTTTCCTCTGACATTTTCTCATGGCTGCCAGCCATATAAAAGGTAACTTGAGCGCCCTGTAATGCCAAAAGCCGTCCAACCGCCAGACCATCACCGCCATTATTCCCCATGCCTGCCACAATTAGCGCTTTATTTATCTTTTTTCTTGTGGCAGTAATTTCCTCACATACCGCTAATGCCGCCCGCTCCATAAGCACCATGGAAGGAATGCCTATCCCTTTTATGGTATTCTGGTCGCACCTTTTCATTTCATCTGCCTTTAAAACATATTTCATAAAAGCCTTTACCTCAAAAATACTTTGGCATCTAACTGTTCTCGTCCATTCCTTTATATCCCATATCAAAAATGTTGATAACATCAGCCCCAAAAATATCGTGCATATAGGAATACAACTGCTGGTTTGCCTCTTCTTTTTCCTGCTTACGAATCAGTCTTTTTTTTAGTTCCACACGTATTTGAGTCACCCATTTGGAAGTTTCCTCAATTTCCTGCTCATTGCCCTTGAGCCTGTCATAGCAGATTTCCAATGTCACAAGCATAAGCTCCTTGTTGACCTTATCAATTTCCTTGGGCAGTTCAAGCAGCTCATCCTTATATCCCCGGATTTTCCGGTTGCATTCATCAATTAAACGCTTGTTCTCATCCATCTTCTTCTGGGCTGCTTTATCATTTCCCGAAGAAGCATCCTGTGCATTCTCCATAATTTCCTGCATCAGTTTGCGCTTCAGCTTCTTGATTTCTTTGGTTTCCGTATTGGCTTTCCCCTGCTTTTTCAGCAGGTCGTTGAGCTTTTCCTCCAACCGCTTTATGCGTCTGTCCGGTTCCGCCCCCTGATTAAAAAGCTGATGCCACTTATTATCCAGTGTAAGCACTGGTATCTTTTTGTCTGCCAATACAGACTTAAAATAATCGTCCGACTTTGACATATTCCCGCCTCCGTAAAATCCCATTTGAAGCCTAATCCGGCCCCTGCTATTTTTTACCATCATCATCCAAACTGTTAATATTATAAATCAGCTTCATCAAACTATCTGAAAGATGAACATTCTCCACCTGGATTTCCTCTGGAACACATAAATCCACATGGGCAAAATTCCATATCCCCCTGATTTTGGTTCTTGCCAGTCTTTCCGAAACTGATGCCGCACTTGTTTTGGGAATGGTAAGCACTGCAATATCAATCTCATTTTCTTTTACAAATTCCTCCATCTCTTCCATGGGCTTTACTTCCATCGCCCGGATTTGTCTCCCCCAAAGCGCCGGATTATTGTCAAAAATTCCTTTAAACAAAAAACCCCTTCGTTCAAAATTCATATAATTGGCAAGCGCCTGCCCCAGGTTGCCTGCGCCGATAATAATCAGATTATGAGTCTTATCCAGTCCAAGGATCCGGCCAATTTCCTCATATAGGAAATCCACTTTATACCCATACCCCTGCTGTCCAAAACCTCCAAAATTATTAAAGTCCTGCCGTATCTGGGATGCCGTCACTTTCATTATATCGCTCAGCTCCTGAGAAGATATTCTCTCAATCCCTTCGTCTTTCAACTCTCCAAGGTACCTGAAATATCTGGGAAGCCTTGCGATAACAGCCTGTGAAATTTCTTTATTTTCCACCCTTAATGCCCCCTATTGCCAGCACATCCTTAAAAATGACAAACGACCCTTAAGATTATGTCCGTCCGCGCTGGTAATTGTTTCTATAAAAATAATATATAACACTGTTAAAATAATGTCAATTCATTGACATTCCCTTTTATCACAGGTACACTGGTAATGAAAAAATTTTAAGGATGTGATTTTATGATTTTATCATGCCAGAATATATCAAAAGCTTTTAATGAACAACCTGTGCTTAGCCATGTTTCCTTTCATATAGAAGATTATGAAAAAGCTGCTATTGTGGGAATCAATGGCGCCGGAAAAACAACTCTTCTGCGAATTATCGTTGGGGAGTGTTCCGCAGACGAGGGACTTGTTGCTCTCTCCCGCGGAAAATCACTTGGCTACCTATCCCAAAACCAGGATGTAGACAGTGAAAATACCATCTATGATGAACTGCTGCTTGTCAAATCGGATGTAATTGCCATGGAGGAAAAAATACGCGAAACGGAGCTTTCCATGAAACATGCTTCTGGCAGGGAACTGGAACTTCTGATGGATTCCTACACACGCCTTACCCATTCCTTTGAAATGGCAGACGGATACGCTTACCAAAGTGAAATCACAGGTGTTCTTAAGGGCCTTGGCTTTGAAGAACAGGAATTTACTAAAAAAATATCAACCCTTTCCGGCGGACAGAAAACCCGTCTGGCTTTAGGGCGTCTTCTTCTGCAAAAACCGGACCTTATTATTTTGGACGAGCCTACTAACCATTTGGATTTAAATTCTATTGCCTGGCTGGAAACTTATCTCTTAAATTATAAGGGAGCTGTGCTTATTGTATCTCATGACCGTTATTTTCTGGATAAAATTGCAGGCAAAATAATTGAAATTGACCAGACAACAGCAACATCGTTTACTGGAAATTACTCCGATTATGCCATAAAGAAAGAGCGCCTGCGCACTGCCGCCTTAAATGCCTATTTAAAGCAGCAGCAGGAAATCAAACATCAGGAAGAAGTCATTGAAAAATTAAGGTCCTTCAACCGGGAAAAATCCATCAAAAGAGCGGAAAGCCGGGAAAAATTGTTAAATAAAATGGAAGTGCTTGAAAAGCCCACAACGGCACGCACTGATATCCATATGAAACTTACTCCCAGAAAAATAAGTGGAAACGATGTACTGCATGTGGAAGAACTCTCCAAGTCCTTTGGCGAGCAAACTCTTTTTACTAATCTTTCCATAGACTTAAAACGCGGAGAACATGTTGCCATTATCGGAGATAATGGCACTGGCAAGACTACTATCCTGAAAATTATAAACGGGATTTTAGAAGCAGATAGCGGCACAATCACGCTTGGCGCCAATGTCCAAATTGGTTACTATGACCAGGAGCATCATGTACTGCATATGGAAAAAACACTTTTCGAGGAGATTTCCGATACTTACCCCTATTTAAATAATACGGAAATCCGCAATACCCTGGCCGCTTTCCTTTTTACTGGAGATGATTTTTATAAAAAAATTGAAAATATTAGCGGCGGTGACCGCGGACGCATCTCTCTGGCCAAACTGATGCTCTCCGAATCCAATTTTTTAATATTGGATGAGCCAACCAACCATTTGGATATTACCTCAAAGGAAATTTTGGAAGATGCGTTAAACGCCTATGAGGGCACAGTGTTATATGTTTCCCATGACCGTTATTTTATTAATCGCACGGCTAGCCGTATTTTGGATTTATCAGGCCAAAAGCTTACAGGCTATCTTGGAAATTATGATTATTACCTTGAAAAGAAAGGGGAAACAGCCATCTCTTTGAAATCCCCTCTTTCCTCAAAAGAAGATGCTCCCTCTGAAAACAGGCTGGACTGGCAGGCCAAAAAAGAACAGCAGGCAAAAATTCGTAAAAAGAAAAATGACCTGAAAAAATGTGAAGATTCAATAGCTTTACTGGAAAAGCAGCTTGCAGATATTGAAAATGAAATGCTTCTGCCGCAGGTGGCTACCGATGTTGCAAAACTACAGGACCTGACCATGCAGCAGGAAAAATTGAACGAAACTCTATCCCAGCTTTATGAACAGTGGGAAACCCTTGCTGATGATTAATCCTGCAAAAATCATTTAATAGTATACAAAACAGGAGCTCACTATGTACCGTATAAAAAAAATCGGCGTTTTTATCTCTCATATTTATGGTAACTACCAGAGTCTTTTATGTACCGGAATTGTAAAAAAAGCAAAAGAGTATGGCTATCTGGCAGAAATTTTCACTTCTAACGATGGCGAGGATTTGGGGGAATACAGCACAGGTGAATTTCATATTTTAAATATTCCAAGGCCGGATGATTATGCTGGCATTATTT
>CAMUHA010000112.1 GCA_947088515.1 uncultured bacterium | reverse complement strand
CTTTGGGTTATCATGAGACAGATTAAACAGGAGATAAAAAATAGCAAGAGGGAAAAGAAAATCTATTGAAGATAAAATTGCTGAAAGAGAAGAATTGGTTAAAGCTTTAAATAACAGAATAGAAAAAGAAACAAAAGAGCTAAAGGCCTTTTTATTATACAAAAGCAAAAAGATATAGAAATTTATATGATATTATTAAAGCTTCTCATTTAAGCCTAAACGAGGCCACAGAGGTATTACAACAATATTTATTAGAAAAATATGGAGATACAGCATAAAAAATAAGGATAAAGACAATGATTACATGTCTCTATCCTTATTGTGTTTTATTGAAAAATATAATTATAAAACAGTTTATTGAAATAACGATTACAGTTTTAAATAAATTGATTTATAATAATATTTTTGGTAATTTTAGTTAAATAAAAATTTAAATGACTTGTTGGCGCAGGGAAGGGTACAGCTTGTGGTACAAAGTGATGGTACATTAGGCTACAAACTGGATGGTGCTGATACAGTGCACCCTTTTAGTAATAAACTGACCATTCCCGCAATGGGAGGTGGCATTCCAACTAATGCAACAGTACAATTTAGTGAAAGCATTGATGTAAGTAAATATAAAAAATTGACGCTTGGGTCTGTTGTATGTACAGGTTCTTATGCCTATGCCCAAATTAACTATGCTCATATTAATGGAGATAAGGGAGAGTTCGCT
Source organism: uncultured bacterium (assembly GCA_947088515.1). Lineage (GTDB taxonomy): Bacteria > Bacillota > Clostridia > Lachnospirales > Lachnospiraceae > Suilimivivens. Next base: position 10,476 of record CAMUHA010000112.1, on the reverse strand, counting down.
TCCTTTGGCACTGGTACAAACGTTACAAATAAGGTTTATGATATCACGGATTACAATCAAATTTGTTTTGTCTTTACATGCCAAGCTGGTAATGCCTCAATAAAAAATGTAGTGTTTGAATAACGTGTAAAGGTTCGGTTAAAAATTTCCTGTAAGTTGCGTTGAACCAGGATTATAATTTCTATCACAAACCAAATTACCATTATGCCATATCTTAACATTAGTAGTTACAGTATTTGGAACCCAACAAATATAATATCTGCCACCAGAACATTTATTGACACTCGAAATACCTTCTTCATATCTGCTGTTATAAATAGTTTCAATTGCTTTCACAATATCATCAGGACTATTGCTTTCGGGTGTAACGCCTAACTCTTTGAGTTTGTTAACAATGGCATTACACCCAACCTGAAAAGACTCCGTTAATTTTTTATTTAATGTATTAACAGCCTTTGCACTAGCCGCAATACGGGATGATGTGCTTGCCAAGCTATCTGTTATACCGTCAACAGCTCCTAATTTGGTTTCAGCTGTCATACCATTGTCAAATTCAACATCCGTTGCCTTAGTCCAGAAGGATATTCTTTGCCATAATTTTGTTGCTTCATCAACCAATTTTCTAAATTTTCTACCAGTCACGATTTGTTCATTAACTGCCATAATAAAAAACTCCTTTCATTACAATAAAAAGTGCCATAAACAGGCACATTTTTGTATATTATATAATTTTGTTTTAAGTTTTTAAATCCATATAGTACCAATATCAGCATTGGGAGGTTGCCCCTCTTCACCTGTAAAAGTATAAAGATGCTCAATAGATTCCGGCGCATCTTCGTCAGTAAATAGGACAATAGAAGATAAGTTTTCTTCTTCATCAATATCATTAAATATATGAAGGTCATTTATAGAAAAATGTTCTTCTTCATTATAATAAATAAATGGTTGTTTTTTGGGAGGTTTGCATAATAGATATTCTTGTATATTATAGATACGATTTTCTATTAGGTTAAAAAAATCAGCAAAGAATCCATAAACGCTTTCTTGCTGGCATATATAATCACTTGCTTCACTATATTTACCTTGTGTGGTTAAATTACTATAGTGATTCATGATTTCTGTTTTTTTAAGGTCATTATCTTGAAAAAATACCATCTCGTCTATTTTGCTTGGATAGTATGATATTGGATTACAAAGCATTTTCAATCACCTCCAACCCAAACATCGCCTTTTATACCATCAAAATCCTCCTCAGCCTCATCAAAGAAAATTGATTGCTGTTTTTGTCTTGCATATTTTTGTGTATTATAGATTTCTTCTTCCCATGTTCTAAAAGTAACAGCATCAACTATATAATGAGACAATATATCAAAATTATTTTGGACAATACGAGCAGCCTGATTATATAATCCCTTCAAGCGAAGAGTATTAACTTGATTGATTATAGAGGCGATATTGTCATCAACATTTTTAAAGTTATGTCTAGTAATCTTCTTAGAAGGAAAATTACTAAATTCTCTTGAATATTCTACCATAGATGTTTCCTTCCTTTAATTTCCTATCCATGTCATACCTGTGTGCAATGTAGATGGTTCAGAATCAGAATAAATTATTCCTGCATTACTTCCTGCACTGCCTAATAATTCAGCAACCTTTTTACCATTTACTTTACAATTATCAATGTTGCAGTCTTCGACAAGTACATTTTTGCCCTTATACCTAAACATGCTGTTAGTTGCTTCCAGTAATGTTTGTTTATTGACAAAATCATATACCCCAATTCCTCCATTATCTCTTCCGCTTAGGGCCATTTTGTCAACGTTATTTACTTGAAAAATAATTTCTACATCGCTTGCATTTTCAGCAGTGTTATTTAGATATAAAACGTTTCTCTTGTTGTCTGCAATTTTTCCTCCGGTAATGGGTAAGGTTTCGCCTTCCACTATAATCCTTTTCAGCGTATTAGTGACAGGGTCAAAAACTTTACATCCGTTTTTAGTTAATGTGCAGAGCTGCTGGACATCTCCGTCATTAATCTCAAAAAAGTCAAAAGACGCATTATCCTTACCAGCGTCATAGCCTGACTGGACACGCAACTTTATTTCTTTGTCCTGCTCTGGAATAAGGTCAAATGCAGCTATTTTATTGCCGCCAACGCTTTTGAGCTTAAGCATAGGGAAAGCGCTGCTTTCTATTGTCCCACCTGTAGCAGGAAGCGAGCTGCCTTCAACTAAGATTTTTTTGCCTTTATAAGTTATTTCTTTCTGTGTTACATGGAATATATCTTTGGTTGCGCTAAGCGTATCCCATATCATAAACATCACTCCATCGTCTGTCTTTCTCATGACGATTTGTGAATATTCGGCTCCTTGATTGTTAAAATGAAGCACAATGTCAGAGCCTTGGATGCCGTCTCTCTGACCCAGATTATTAAATGTGATTATGTCTCTTCCGTCTTTTGATAATGTTCCGCCTGTGGCAGACAGAGCTTCACCTTCAACCAAAATTTTCTTCAACGCGTTGCTGCCTGCATCATAGATTTTTCTATTTTTTTCTGACAGCTGCAATAGTGTCTTTATATCTCCGCTTATTTCCTGTATTAGAAACCGCTTTTCTTCATTTGCAGACTCGGAAACCATTCTTATTTTTGATTCGCCAAATACTGGGGAAACATTATCTAAAATGATTCCTACATAATTCCCTGCATTATTTAGAACTGTCAGTGGCATTGGTGTTCCATCATTAACTGTCAGAGCCTCCCCATGCACAAGGACTTTTTTACCTTTATATAAAAATTCATTCCATCCACATGACAGCAAAAGCCTGCTTTCAAGGAAAGACCACACTCTAAAAATTCCATCTTTTTCCCCAATTAAAGAGATAAGTCCTCTTCCCTCTTTTGAGAATTTAATTTCAACACCATTTGTATCATCAGAACTATTATTGACTGATAAAACAGTCTTGATTCTGTTTGAAATTATGCCGCCAGTAACAGGCAAATAATTATCCAATTCTGTTTGCTCAGCCTTTGTTTCAATAATCTGATTAATAGTTTCTTCTGCTGTTATTGCTCTGTTTATTTCATTTAAAAGACCATCGGCATTTTCATTTTCAGCCGATTTCGCTCTTGCAATTTCAGAATCCAGGTCTCTTTCAATGTCATTTTCTTTTGCAACAGCCCGTGAAATTTCAGAATTTAGTGATTCTTTTGTCGCAAGTAATTCATCCTGACTTTTGTCTTTTAAGTCTAATTTATGTAATTCGGAGTCAATTACCATGTTGTTTTTATTAAAAACACCGATGTTGTAGCGCTCCGGCTCAGTCGGCAACTCTAAATTTATATTTTTTGAGTAATTTGACATTATTTACCTCCTTCCTTTCTGCTATTATAAAGAAGACCCATCAAAGAAGATGAGTCTGAAAAATATTATAGTTCATCGCCGCTAACAATTGCAGTAAGCTGTTCATGAGTATACTTACTGAGTACACCATGACTAAATTCTGATAATGCCTTATGAGTTCCTTTTTCTTTACTTAATGTCTCATATAACGGATAGAAGCGATACATTGTAATTGTTGTTGTGTATCCAGCAAAATCATGGGAAATGGAAGTAATAATATACTGATGTTCCCTTTCAGAATCACTGCGTTTATAAGAAACTTTTTTATTCACATCAAGAAATGGCAGGAGAACAGTAGTGATTGTAACGTTATCAGTCAATCTGCAATTCTTCCAGTTTTCCCATTTTGCCCTGTCTGCAGCTAAATCATCTGAAGTTATATTGTCATATTCTCCTCCAATTTTTATTTCAGGAATTTCCCCTAATTTTTCTATTGTAAATGGAGAATTTGCTATAATTGTAAAATCAACACGTTTACAATTATAAAATTTCTGAAAATATTCTTTAGAATATAGTTCATATTCTTGTCCATCAGAGCTTGTTGCAAACTTTCCGCTTTTCTTACCATTTGTCAACACATTAATGGCATGAACCTGCCATTGTCCTAAGAAATACGCTTTGACTACATCCTGTTTGTCAATATGGTTTTTCTTTATTTTAAAAGCATAAGTGTTATCAGCCTCTAATACATTGGCCTTAATTGGCTCTTCATTTGCTTCATTATATATTTCTATGGAACCCAAACCATTTATATTTAACTTTGCGTTTTCTTCATTAGCAGTTGGAATTTTGATTCCAATGGAATCGCCATTGTAGTATTCTTCTTTATAACCAGCAATAGTGGAAGAGTAGACGTTATTTTCATAGGTACATTCTTCACTGTAAAAGTCAACATCTATAACCTTTCCCCAGATTTCGCATATATTTCTCACTTGAGTCATATCTATGGAGGTATTTTCGGATATTAAAACCCTTTGAATAAATGGATTATCAAGATATACATCATCTTCATAACACATTGGTTTTAACTGGCATACAAAAGCATTTGTTTCCATATCAAAGAACATTTCATAATTAGGGTATAAATCACGAAAAGTTGTCAAGATTGAAAGGACACTGCATCCTGCGGCAAACTCCTGGTCAGAAGGTATGGTGTTCCATGTTGCTTTATTTTCCTCACGATATTTTTCCCAATCATCATTATAATCGGGCATAGCTTTATACTCACCAATATCATCAATTCTATGATTGGTTATCCGTGCTAATTTTTCAAGAGTTTCAATAACAGCATTCCGAATAATGTTATATTCAATGGGTTCACCAGTTTCTTCATTTTCCTTATAGGCAGGATAGCTGATTATCAGAGCGCCTAACTGACCATTTTTCGTTCCATCCAATTTTTTCATATAGTCAGAGCAGTTAATTGTAAGACTATTTGTTGCAGCATCGTAAGTTCCTGAAGTGTCTGTATATACATAGCAGCCAAGAGGATAGAATTTATATAGTTTGGTTCTTGGATTATATAATCCCACAGACATTCTGATGTCTTTATTAAGCCATAAAAGGCTATTTTCAGTAAGTTTAATTTTTTCTTTTAGTGTTGGCTGCACAACAAAATTGGCAGTGCGCCTGATATCTGATTCTCCATTGATAGACATACTGCCACTTTGTAAACCACATTCTAGGGTTCCGATTACTTTTTGACTGGAATCTAATACATCAATATTCAATTTTAGCATTGGGTTTGCTGAGTGCTGGAGAACAATCAGCAAATCCTCTTGTGTGATAATTTCAGCCATGACTCCACCACTCCTGTTCAACATTTGAGAACCCAAGGTAATATAAATCTTCCTCAGAATCAACGTCTCCAATTTCAACCCAGCTCCATGAGATTTCTCTATCATTGTATGCCTGATTTGCTGTATCTGTAGGATTGGGCGTTACCTGTATTAGCCATAGTCTGCCGTCAGGCAGCTTTAGAATCTTAGGTATATTGTCACAAATGAAATCCATGAAGTCTCTTTGATACTTAATGCGCTGGTAGTCATATTCTTCATCATAGGCTAATTCACAGCCTTCCTCTTCAATAAGGGGAACAAAAGCTCCCTTACAATTTCCGGTATCATAATTGGCGATTGTATTTCTTACAAAGATAGGATATTTTCTATGTAATAATTCAACATTTGAGGATGGGACATTTCTTGTAGTGTCACAATATCCATCTGTAATTTCAGTGCCCCAAACAGTATTGCCCTCAATTAAAAACATTTTTTCAAATTTAGAAGTTACACTTGTGCTTGTGTAAATTCCTTCACAACCGTAAAGCGCAGGAACAACAGCGTACTCTACAGGCTGCCCAGATGCAACAAAATAATCTGGATAGTTTATTACAAAATCTTCAGTGGAATGCACTTCTTTAACTGCAATCGTTTTCCACTCAAAATTACCTTCAGTGCGGCTTTTGAGAATGATATGTGATGTGGTTTCAAGACTCCAGTCTACATTACCGGCATCAGTGGTATTGTTAAATTTAGCCCATAATACAGTATCAAAATCCCATTCCTGCGGACACTGATGACTCAATTCAAAATCAGTGGCCTTTGTAATATATAAATCATCATATATTCCGTTTTTTAGTTCTACATAGTTTATATTTTCTATGCCGGTAGGAGTAAGGGCACATGCCAATTCTCCGCCGACAAAATTACTTCCGCATACAAACATGCGCCTTAATCACCTCCAAGCCATAAGTCATTTGTCGCTGCATTTTCGGGTTCTGGTTCGCATAGATAAGTTACAAACAAATCTTTATTCACAACATATGTATCGCCGTCAGTGTTAATCCAGTTATCGTCATTATCCATTAAATGGCGATTAGGACGTTCGGTTCCATACCACATGTTTCCCTGTTTTGTGTAACCAAGTTCGACAAATGTTTTTAACAGATAAACATTGTTTTTGCGTCTAATGACGACAGTAACCATGTCCTTATTATCAAAAACCTGTTCATCGGAATAAAGCAGGTAGTTGCTTACTCCATTAGGAACAAGCAATCTAAATCTCAATTTTCCCTCTGGATAAATGTGAGAACTCAAAGTAAGTCCTAAATTCCCATTACTCATTTTAAATAAATCCGCCTGTTGCCATAAGTTCATTCCACGGATAATAACTGTAAAATCGTCTTCAATCAGAAAACCTTCATCATAATACAATGTCTTATCGCGAAGGTCGATCATTCCATCTATATATTCAAATTCATCAGTTCCATTGTACTGAATAAGTATCAGATTCGTTGCCACCTGGATGCAGCCCTGAGAGGGAAGAGGGGTGGCGTATATTCTGGCATATGTATTAGGGTTTTCAAACTTGACTGTAATCTCAACATATCCAGTGTCTAATTCTATTCCGTTAACGGTTACTCCCACACATCGCACATAATATACTGTGTTATTGTCCAGTCCCTTATAAGTGTAGCTGATATCATAATCATCTGTCATTTCATTGCTTTTAACTAATTGCTTCTTGGTGGCGTCATACAAATAAAATACATATTTACTTATATCCTCCCAGTCATCTGAATAATAGTGGACTGTAGCGGTAAATGATGAATTAGAGATTATGGGATTCTCAGATAAATCTTCAAAATAGAAGTCAGGTGTTGCAAATGTATAGAAAAGAATTTTATTTGATAATGGAGAAGGAACATTCTCTACATCAAATGTCTGAGCCTGAATAGTATATTTCTGATTATTATTGAGAGTATGGGCAGGTATGGTATGTTTTAATGCAAAAGATGATACAGTGTCATCAAATACAACATTGTTTGTTTCATTATCGTATATGATAATTCTGTTTGCATGAGAGCGATTGCCCATCCATGAAAATGTGATTTCGCAGTCGTTATTAGCATCAAAAGGCTGGATGCGTATTATGGTTGGCTTTGCCATATTTTGTTAAGCACCTTCTTTCTGTTTTAGCCTTTGATATGTTTGTCTGTTATTTTTCAACCATGGCTGTTATAGCTTTAACTTGTTCATTATATAAGGAAACCATATTATTGTAAGTTTCAAGATATTTACCAGTCAAAGATGTGCCATATGTATAAGACTCTATAATTTTCTTATTGATTTCAGATTTTTCCAGTGATTTTAAATATTCACATGACTGATTAAAGTAAGTTTGCTGACAATATTTGTTCATTGCAAGTTGCACATAAATATTTAATAATTCGTCAGAAGAATATTCAGTACATTTATGCCCATCAGCATGATAACCAATTGGAAGTCCGGTAAGTTTTACAGTGTTCACAATGTCAGTAAGATTTATTTGGTCTTTTTCAGTATAGGAATAATGTAATCCATTAATTTCCAAACCAGCCTCTATTGTATTTTGACAGGCAAAAGAAAGTTCATTAATTTTATTATTTAAAATTTCTTCGTATGTCGGAATATAAGGTTCTGGTTTTTCTGGTTCTATAATCACAGGGGGAACATAAACAGTTCTGTCACATGATAATTCAATTAGCATATCATTATCCTCATATGTCCTGTAAACTGTTGTATATAAAGAATAATTTCCCTGTACAAGTCCATTATTTTCATTTAAAAGTTCAAATCCATTAGTTATAATATTCTGAGGAGGAAGGGTATTGGAGAAATTTAGTGCAACAATATTTCCTCTGACAGATACTTCTCCATCATAAACATTTTGATTATTTAAAAAACGTATTTTTTCCATTTTTTATTTTCCTTTCTTAAAAGTTTACAATAAAAACAGGAGATGCTATACGCCTGTTTCGTGTGTTATTTGTTTTTAAACTAAGCCACAAATATCTATTAACTGTTTTGCGATTGAGATGGGTTTATAATACATTTTTTAAGAATAAAAGCCTTCTTTTAATTTTTGCTGATAACTATCTCTGATGACTTCAATGGAGATTTCGACTTCACCATTGACTAACCCATGACCAATAATTATTTTTTCATACTTTTCATATGTTGAAATTGCATGACGGAGGCATTCCTTACTAACATTTTTCCCGCTTGATATTTTGTCTGCAAGATTAATAATTTCCCATCTATAGTCATTAATTTGTTTGTCAATAAACATATCAGTAAGTTTTTTAATGTTATCTTTCATTTCTGCATCATGGTCATCTGATTTTTTCATATCCTCCACATGTTTTTTTTGCAATGAAGTAAGGTTCTGTGAAGTCTGAATTAAAAGTTCATGTTCTTCTCTTTTTTGTCTCATCCATTTTGTTTCTAACCCAAGTTTACCAATACACCATTCAAATATAGAGATAATTGTTTTGATGCCAATCAGGGTAATAAAGACAGACGTTAGAACATATGAAAAATTAATATTAAGTAATTCATTTATTGTATCCATTCATATATTTGCCTTTCTTTATAAAATCGTAATGTACCTGTCAGATACATACCCGATAAGATTATCTTTTGTTTTTACTTTGTACCAACCGTTATTGGTTTGTTTCATGATATAAACTTCATCATTTACATTTAATACGGAAATAACATTATTTATTTCAACTTGTGGGTTTCGGCGCATATTCAGCCTGATACAGTTAGCTATTTTACCTTTGGCAGCAATAACATATTCTCCAGAAATATATCCCTTATCAGTCCTGTACCAATTGTCAGATGTCTTGGCAATTAACTGAACTAGTTCGCCTTTTTTGTATGAACCTACTTTGTCTGAGGAAGAGTTCGGAGCGGAACGGATATTAAGATTTCCAGAGTTAGTGTTGATCTTACCGAGAATGGTAACAGATATTTCTGGTGTTGCTGGAGCAGGCTTGGGAACGGCAGAAGAGTGGATTTTTCCATATATAACATTCAAATCTACATTCCCGTTTATGCCAGGGACTTGTCCAGCGGATGTGTATTGCCATCCATAAATATCCCTGCCTATATTTAACTTTGGATTATACTGTTCATTAGGATTGAGCGAAACAGTCATTTTATTACTTGCATTGTAGTACCTTGCAACCCAAAACTTATTACATTCAATTTGCGAAGCATATGGCTTTATATAGGATATATAAAATGACATTCCTGTATAAACGCCAAAATCATACCCTGCATTTACAATTATATCTTTGTAAGTATTAATAATGTCTTTGAGTAATGGACCAATTCCTTGCAGGCATTTGTCTTCTACATCAAGCCAAACAGTGCATTTTCTGCCGTTTAAGATAGACAATACTTTCTGCGCATCCGTTTTAGCTTTTGCAAGAGTGGTAGAATAAGAATAATTGTAAACTCCATCTACTGTAATGCTAGCAGAATTACATCCAGTCCAATTTTGCTCAAATTTAGTGTCTGAATTTAAGTCTTTTCGAATTACCTTTAGAATTGTGTGGTCTACTCCTGCAGATTTAACTAAAGACCAATTAATATTTCCCTGATAAGAACTTACATCTACACATTTAACAACAGATGATGTATTAAGGGGAGAAGCGGAAGCGTAGTCAATCCAATTTGGAATTCCATACCATTTCCATCCATCAGAATCTAATTTACTTCTGATACAATTATCTTTACTGGATTTCATTTCAATTACATACCCATTTCCTAAATAAAATCCAATGTGATTGATAGACGAGGTGGATTTTCCTTTAAATACTAAACAAGCAGTAGATTTTGGAATGAAAGATATATTTCCTTTTGTAGTACATTTATTATAATAACCCTGTGCAGTAGTATCAAAACCAGAAACAGGATACATTGCGCCAGAGCAGTCAGCGCCTATGCGTCCAGAGCCTTCTTTAAATTTGTTGTCATAGTATTGTCTGTTATATGTGGAAGAACCATATGATTTAAACAGTCTGTCACATAGTTCTTCTGTAATTTTCTCACTGTTTGCTCCCCACAAATAAATAGCCCTGTCAGTATAGAGATTTTCAAAGTATGAAATAACTTCACTTACTTTTTTAGACATATAACTTCACATCCCTTATTGTTTCTTAGCCATATTTACAGAAGATTCAATTTTAAGTTTTAGCCATTTGTCAAATGAACCATACAACTGTTCAATTACCTTTTTCGTTTCT
>CAMUHA010000111.1 GCA_947088515.1 uncultured bacterium | reverse complement strand
AGGCGAGTCAAAGAATAACAGCTTTACTCGATGAAAACAGTTTCGTTGAAATTGGCGCGCAGGTAACGGCTAGAAGCACTGATTTTAATCTGAAACAGACAGAAACTCCTTCGGACGGTGTAATCACCGGATATGGAGTAATAGGCGGCAGCCTTGTGTATGTATACAGCCAGGATGCATCCGTTTTAGGCGGCAGTATCGGTGAAATGCATGCGAAAAAAATTGCCAACCTCTATGATCTGGCATTGAAGATGGGAGCGCCCATAATCGGGCTGATTGAATCTGCCGGACTTAGATTACAGGAGGGGGCAGATGCACTGAATGGATTTGGAGAAATTTATAAGAAACAGGTATTATGTTCTGGTGTGATTCCCCAGATTACGGCTGTTTTTGGCTCCTGTGGCGGCGGACTTGCCCTGATTCCAACATTAACAGACTTTGCTTTTATGGAGGAAAAGAAAGCAAAATTATTTGTAAACGCACCCAATGCGCTGGATGGAAATGAGATTAGCAGATGTGATACTTCAACAGCTGCATTCCAGGGTGAGGAAGCAGGCATTGTTGATGTGGCAGAGGACGAACCTTCTGTTCTTGCAAAAATCAGGGAACTGATAGGCATGCTTCCTGGAAATAATGAAGGATGTATGACGCTGGAAGAGTGTGCTGATGATTTAAACCGTGCATGTCCAGACATTGAAGGATGCGTGGGAGATACCTCTATTGCTTTATCACAGCTTGCGGATGAAGGAGCTGTATTTGAGGTAAAGAGCAGATATGCAAAGGAAATGGTAACAGCATTTATTAAGTTAAACGGCATTACGGTTGGCGCGGTTGCAAACCGCAGCGATGTTTATGGAGAAGACGGAACAGTTACAGATAAATTTGAAGCAGTCTTAACTCCGGCCGGATGTGATAAGGCGTCAGATTTCATTAATTTCTGTGACGCTTTTGAAATTCCCGTACTTTCCCTTACTAATGTAAAAGGCTTTAAAGCGGATAAATGTTCAGAAAAGAAGATTGCAAAGGCAGCCGCTGGGCTTACATATGCGTTTGCAAATGCCACAGTTCCCAAAGTAAATGTGATTATTGGGCAGGCATTCGGAAGTGCATATGTAACTATGAACTCAAAGGCAATCGGTGCAGACATTACAATGGCATGGCCTGATGCACAGATTGGAACCATGGATGCGAAACTTGCAGCCAAAATTATATGTGATGGGCAGGGCGCAGAGGCAATTGAAAAGTGCGCGGCTGAATATGCCCAGACACAGACAAGTGCACAGGGAGCAGCAAGAAGAGGATATGTTGACCAGATTATTGCGCCTGAAGATACGAGAAAGTATGTAATCGGAGCTTTTGAGATGCTGCTTTCCAAAAAGGAAGAACGTCCCGCAAAGAAACATGGTACAGTCTAGAAAGGATGATTACTTAATATGAAAAAATGGTTATTAGTATTAGGTATGATTACCTGTATGCTTGGTTTAACAGCATGTGGCAGCGAGGAAAAGACAGAGCAGCTGATGTCTTCTGCAGAAGCGGAAGAATTGGGGGCACAGGTAGTGGAAAGCATTAATATGTGTGTGGTCCAGCAGATGCAGAGTCAGGTTTCCGACCCCGTGGTGTTAAATGCCGTGGAAGGCTGGGAAGCTGCTGCGGAGGATATGGGTAGTTATGAAGAGATTATCAGCACAGAATCCACCTTTGATGAGAAGGATGGTGTGATTGATGTCAGGGTTAAAGGCTCCAACCGGGAAGCAATTGTGGAAATCGTAATTGACAACAAGATAATTACCGGAATTTCCACCAATGTGGAGTATACGTTTGGTGAAAAAATGGAAAAAGCTGCATTAAATACGCTTCTTGGTATGGGAACTGTATTTGTAGTGCTTATTCTGATTAGCCTTATTATTAACTGTTTTGGATTTATACCCAAATTACAGGAAAAATTTTCGAAGAAACCTGCGGCAGCGGAAGTTAAGGCAGCGCCTGCAGTTAAAGTATCTGCACCTGTTGTGGAAGAGGAAGAACTTACAGATGATTTGGAGCTGGTTGCGGTTATTGCAGCGGCAATTGCAGCAAGCGAAGGCGCTTCTTCTACAGACGGATTTGTTGTAAGAAGCATAAAACGTGCCGGAAACAAGTGGCAGAGAGCGTAAGCCTGGTGCCGGTATATTCATGTTAATCAAGTATCAGATTAAATTACAGGAGGATTTTAGTAATGAAAAATTATACAATTACCGTAAATGGCAACGTATATGATGTAGTAGTGGAAGAAGGTACATCAACAGGCGCACCAGCAGCGCCTAAGGCTGCTCCAAAAGCAGCGCCCAAAGCGGCGCCGGCAGCAGCGCCCAAGGCAGCAGGAGGCGCAGGAAGCATTAGAGTGGAAGCAGGTGCGGCAGGTAAGGTATTTAAAATTGAAGCAAGCGTAGGTCAGGCAGTGAAGGCTGGCGATGCAGTAGTTATCGTAGAAGCAATGAAAATGGAAATTCCTGTTGTGGCGCCCCAGGACGGTACAGTAGCAAGTATTGATGTAGCAGTTGGCGATGCTGTGGAAGCAGGTGCATTGCTGGCAACACTCAACTAACAGGCGCAGAATACGCGGTATTTCTTATGCGTATTCAGTGACAGAGGATGGTGCGTTTACCGGGCCAGCCTTTGTAAAGAAAACAACAGGAGGTAAAAGAAATGGATTATATCGTAACTACACTGTCAAATCTTATTCATCAGACAGCCTTTTTCAATCTTACGATTGGAAACTATGCGATGATTTGTGTGGCATGTGTATTTCTTTATCTTGCGATTGCCAAGGGCTTTGAACCGTTGCTTTTGACGCCTATCGCATTTGGCATGCTGCTGGTTAATATCTATCCGGATATTATGGTCAGTATTGAAGATTCCGCAAACGGAACTGGCGGCTTGCTGTATTATTTTTATCTCTTAGATGAATGGGCAATTCTCCCATCTCTGATTTTTATGGGAGTAGGAGCTATGACAGACTTTGGTCCCCTGATTGCCAACCCTAAGAGCTTTTTACTTGGCGCTGCGGCGCAGTTTGGAATTTTTGCTGCATATTTTGGAGCCATAGCTTTAGGATTTAATGATAAGGCAGCAGCAGCAATTTCCATTATTGGTGGAGCAGATGGTCCTACTTCCATTTTCCTTGCAGGAAAACTGGGACAGACGGCCTTGCTTGGACCAATTGCAGTGGCAGCATATTCTTATATGTCACTGGTGCCTATTATCCAGCCGCCTATTATGAAATTACTGACAACAGAAGAAGAGAGAAAGATTAAAATGGGACAGCTTCGCCCTGTATCCAAGCTTGAAAAAATCCTTTTCCCTGTTATTGTAACCATTATTGTATGTCTGATTCTCCCTACCACAGCTCCCCTTGTTGGTATGCTGATGTTGGGCAATCTGTTTAGGGAATCTGGTGTGGTAAGACAGTTAACAGATACCGCATCTAATGCACTTATGTATATTGTAGTTATTCTGCTTGGAACTTCCGTAGGTGCAACCACCAGCGCAGAGGCATTTCTTAACTGGGATACAATTAAAATTGTTATTCTTGGTCTGGTTGCTTTTGCATTTGGTACAGCGGCAGGCGTTTTGTTTGGAAAACTTATGTGTGTGGCTACCAAAGGAAAGGTTAACCCGCTTATTGGTTCCGCAGGTGTGTCTGCAGTGCCAATGGCTGCCAGAGTTTCCCAGAAGGTGGGTGCAGAGGCAGACCCTACCAATTTCCTGCTTATGCACGCAATGGGACCTAATGTGGCAGGTGTTATTGGTACAGCAGTAGCAGCTGGTACCTTTATGGCAGTATTTGGAGTCTTTTAGGAGTCGTATATTTAATAGCGGATTCATAGTAAGTGATATATAAAATCAGGAGGAAATAGAAATGGCAGAACAGGCTAAAAAATCGGTTGGAATCATGGAAACCGTTCTTCGTGATGCACATCAGTCTCTGATTGCAACAAGAATGCCTACCGAAATGATGCTTCCGATCGTTGACAAAATGGATAAAGTTGGCTACCATGCGGTAGAATGCTGGGGTGGTGCAACATTTGATGCTTCCCTTCGTTTCCTGAAAGAGGACCCTTGGGACAGACTTAGAAAGTTAAGAGACGGATTTAAGAACACCAAGCTTCAGATGCTTTTCAGAGGCCAGAATATTCTTGGATACAGACCTTATGCTGATGATGTAGTGGACAGTTTTGTAGAAAAATCCATATCTAATGGTATTGATATTATCCGTATTTTTGACTGCTTAAATGACCTTAGAAATTTACAGGCAGCTGTAAACGCTACAAACAAAGTAAAAAAACAGGAAGGCAGAGGCCATGCACAGGTAGCTCTTTCCTACACTTTGGGTGACGCATATACAATGGAATACTGGATGGATATGGCGAAAAAAATTGAGGAAATGGGGGCTGACTCTATTTGTATCAAAGATATGGCAGGCCTTCTTGTTCCCTATAAAGCATCAGAAATGATTGCTGCCATGAAATCTGTAACCAAACTGCCTATCCAGCTTCATACACACTATACATCTGGTGTGGCTGGCATGACATATCTTAAGGCAGTGGAAGCGGGTGTTGATGTTATTGACTGTGCAATTTCTCCTTTTGCAATGGGAACTTCACAGCCTGCAACAGAAGTTATGGTGGAAACCTTTAAGGGCACTCCTTATGACACCGGTTATGACCAGAATATCTTATCAGAAATTGCAGATTACTTCCGGCCTTACAGAGATAAGTGTTTAGCTGACGGATTACTGAATCCCAAGGTTATGGGTGTTGATATTAAGACATTACTGTATCAGGTTCCAGGCGGTATGCTTTCCAACATGGTTAGTCAGCTGAAGGAACAAAATGCAGAAGATAAGTACTATGATGTGCTTAAAGAAATTCCTGAGGTTAGAAAAGACCTTGGAGAGCCGCCCCTTGTTACTCCTTCCTCACAGATTGTGGGTACACAGGCAGTGTTTAATGTACTTATGGGTGAAAGATATAAGATGGCAACCAAAGAGACTAAAGCAGTTCTCCGTGGTGAATATGGACAGACAGTTAAACCAATGAGCCAGGAGGTTATCAATAAAGTTATTCCTGGTGAGAAGAGAATTACCTGCCGTCCAGCCGATTTGATTGAAAACGAGATGGATAAGCTGGAAGCAGAAATGAAAGAATGGAAACAGCAGGATGAAGACGTATTGTCTTATGCTCTGTTCCCTCAGGTTGCGACTGACTTCTTCAAATACCGTCAGGCACAGCAGGAAAAGGTAGATATGACACAGGCTGATACAAAGAATGGAGCTTATCCTGTATAAACTCAAGAGAGTAGAAAATGCAATCATAAACACTTACTTGATAAAGTAACAGTAAAAATGATTAATGAAGAAGAGTGTGTGCTAATTTTCAAGTTAATACACACTCTTTTTTGTTGGTTTTTGCTATAGCAGTGCCATATAAATGCCAGGAAACGTTGATAATTGAATAAAGACTTTACACTCCTTATACATTCAATTATAATGAAAATATAACAAGTAATAAACAACAATAAGAGGGTGGCGATTCTATGTCAGAAAAAGGTTCAAAAGGTTATACTCTTATGAAGGAACGCTGCATTGAATTAAGAGTTCTGTTAAATTCTTTTGGTATTAATTTAACAGAACTTGACAAAATAAAAGAGTAATAAATAAATTATAAAAGCGATCCAAAATAAATTTTATATCTCCAGATGGGGACATCCAGGTTTGGAGGATAGGAGGAGCGCATGGAGAATAAGCGTTTTGCCCTGCTCATTGATGCAGATAATATTTCAGCAAAATACATAGGTGATATTTTGGAAGAGCTTTCCACCTATGGTATTACCACCTATAAGAGAATATATGGAGACTGGACCAGCACACAGGCTACCAAATGGAAGGGAGAGCTTTTGGAAAATTCTGTAATACCAGTACAGCAGTTTTCTAATACAGTTGGAAAGAACGCAACTGATTCTACCCTGATTATAGATGCCATGGACATCCTTTATACTGGAAATGTACACGGATTTTGTATTGTATCCAGCGACAGTGATTTCACCCGTCTGGCAAGCCGCCTGCGGGAGTCAGGCATGGAAGTGATTGGAATGGGAGAGGAGAAAACCCCCCGTTCTTTCCGTGTAGCATGTTCACGATTTGTTAATCTGGAAAATCTGGGGAACCAGGATGAAGATGCTAAAAGCAAGGATGATACAGACAACACGATTGGCAGGGAAATAATATATAATGCAATTACCAACATTATTAATGAGAATGAAAGCAAAGGTAAAAGCGTAGAGCTGGCAGCAATTGGCAACCGGCTGGTAAATATGTATCCTGACTTTGATGTGCGAAATTATGGCTATAGCCTATTGTCCCGGTTTGTGGAAGATGCTGGGCTGTTTTTATTGGAGAAACGACAGAATGTAATTACAATCTCTTTAAGGGATAATGAACAGTCGCAGGAAGAGATAAGAGATTATGTAAGAGAAACAATCCATAAAGCTGGTAAAAAAGGAATTGGAATCAGCGAACTTAGCAACCGGGTATATAATAAATTTACAAATTTCAATTTGAAGGATTTTGGATACAGCCAGTTTTCCAAATTTGTACAGGGAATTGGAAATGTGGAACTGTATCATGACAAAAATGACAGGAAAAGAGCAAAAGAGAAATAAATAATACTATTTTTAATTATAGTAAAGGCAGATGACAATGAATGGAAGTCATCTGTCTTTTTTTATAATTATTTAACAGTTTTTTCATGAAAAATTTCTTTTTCGTCTTTTCTGTTTTGACATTTTACCTTCATGAATGTCAAAAGGTCATCTTGGTCCCGGTTGTCAAGCAGCAGAAAATAAAAAAGCAGTTGCCGTTCCTTCCGGCTTAAATTCTTGAATTTTTTATTATTTTCAGGTGCATTTACAAAGTCTATAAATTGTGTAAGGTCATCATTTACATCTGTGCTGCCAGTATGCTGGTGGGGAGCAAAGTCCATGTTGATATTATAGGTTACTACCAATTCAAGAAAATTTTCCACATGAATGCCGTATAATTTAGCCAAATTATATAAAGAATTAACAGGGGGAGTAATTCTTCCGGTTTCATAATGTGAGTAAGTCTGTCTGGTAATATTTAGGTGAGAAGCAACAAATTCCTGAGAGTAATTGCAGGACTTCCGAAGTTCCTTTAAGTACTGTTCTAACGTTTTATTAGCCATATGTACACTCCATAGATAGTGAAGAATTTGGAATTAACAATATTGTATAATTTTGTAGTTTATATAAAAAAAATGCTTGAAAATATATTGTTAATAGCATATACTCGTATAAGAGCTATTATTAATATCATATTACCATATTAGGTAGCGGTTAATAGCTTACATATGGCGGTTATTCCGAAAATGACCTATCATGGGAATTTTTGGACCGCAAATACACATTCGAAATGGAGGAGAGAATGATGAAAGCAAGTATCATCAAAAAGATGCTGACTGGAGCATTGGCTGCATCCCTCGTGATGGCGCCTATGATGAGTGTAAGCGCTGCCAGCACCACACCTAGCAGCACATCACCGTCAGTAGTGGAAGAAGTCGTTGTATCCAGTGCACCCAGCGCATCAAATGAAGATGCGTCAAGTTCATCAGTTGTGGAAGTTCCCACTACCAGCTCAGTTGCAGGTGTAAAGACTTCTACAGCAGGTGTCTATCTGGCAACCAGCGTAAAAGGAAGCGCTGTATCTACCAGCGTTGCATCTATTGCAGAAGGTTATGGATTAGGCAAAGGTGAAAAGCCTTATGCAAAATTCACTAATCTGGATGTAAAGAAGAGTCCTTTGGCAAAACAGGCAATTGACGTTGCAGCATCTTCACAGGGAGCAGAGGTTGGCCCTATGGTTAACATCGAACTTGGAAAAATGGCTGGAGGTAAATACAGCCTTCTTCCCAGTGATGGAGCAGAGATTAAGATTGCATTAGGCATTCCTAAGAATTTTGCAAAGGATGGAGCTACTTTTGCTATGGTATGTGTACGTGCAGGTGGTGTAGTGTCTATTTTAGAGGATGTTGATGACAACCCGGATACGATTACTTTTGCTACCACAGGTGGAGCAGGTACCTACGCAATTATCAGGTATTAATAGTTTGACAGTGTGGTCGAACGAAAGGAAATGGCATATCAGACTGTTATCTGATGATTAATAGGAGAGGCAGCTTTTAATGGGCTGCCTTTCTTACAGAAAAGCATGATATGGAAATCATATGTATAAGAAAAGAGAATTTATTTATCTTGTTTTTATTGTATTGATTATTGCAGGTATTTATCAGTATGGAATCCAGAAAATTTGTGGATTTGTCATGTACCCGGACGAGTTTGGATATTGGGCTAGTGCAGCCAAAATCGTTGGATATGACTGGAGTGAACTGGCTTCTTTAGGCTCTTATTATTCTTTTGGGTATAGTATATTGCTTATACCTGTGCTTAAGCTGTTCAGCAATGGAGTGATGGCTTATCGGGCGGCAGTTGCACTGAATATGATCCTTGCATGTGTTAGTATATTTCTTTTGTGGAATACCATAAATAAATTATTCCCTAAGCTTGACAGAGTGAAACAGGCATTTATTTGTGGGATTGCAGTTCTTTATCCGGTCTGGATATTTTATATGCAAATGACATTAACAGAAGCGCTTTTAATGTTTCTGTTTGTCTGTATTGTTTTTTTATTTGTCAGTCTGATTCAGAAACCGGGAATAGGGAAAGCATGTGGACTTGCGGTAGCGCTTATGTATACTTACAGTGTGCATATGCGTACAGTTAGTGTGGTGATAGCCTGCCTGATAACTTTAGTGTTATGGGGTCTGTCTAATCCCTCCATGAGAAAACAAATGCTTATCATACTTGGAACCATTGTAGCGGCTGGTCTGATAGTAATGTTTATTAAGAGAAATGTTTTAATGTCAGTATTTTCAAAAGCAGATACAGATGTGATAGCAATTAATGACTATTCA
This sequence comes from uncultured bacterium, assembly GCA_947088515.1. Classification (GTDB taxonomy): domain Bacteria; phylum Bacillota; class Clostridia; order Lachnospirales; family Lachnospiraceae; genus Suilimivivens. The sequence goes on along the minus strand of CAMUHA010000111.1, from coordinate 2,215 downwards.
AGACAAATAGAAAAAATCGGAGAAATTCTTACTTTCAGAGAAATTTATATTTTATTAAAGGAAATAGTGGGTAAAATTTTTTACCTGGGAATGGCGAGTTTTGGAATATTTTATTGGGCAATTGGATGGTGCATAAAAGAAATAACGGTATTGATTAAACGAATTGTAAGAAAGACAAGTTATACAATTAGGATACAGCAATGGCTTGCCTTATTTTTAGCATTGACAGTGACAGGGGAAGTTCTTATATGTACGATTTTTATGCATGGGTCAGTAAAAATCGACTGCCTTGTATATGGGAGATACAATGAATTTTTTGTACCTGTACTTCTGGCAATTGGTATTGTTGTAATGCTTCAAAGCAATTGGATTTGGAGTGGGACTTTAATATTTGGAGCCGTATCAGGGTTGATGCTGCTTCCTATCTTTTCAGTTATTGAACAGAAAAATTTAGAAGGAATACGAGGGTGCTTTATTGTTGGAATAAGCTACTGGCTAAAAGAAGAACAATTTAATCCATATTATTTCTTTGGAACCGTATGGATAATGGGGCTTTTGATGATGCTCTTAGCGGTTGGCATAATATGGGTTGTAAAAAGATGGGAAAACATGTCGTGGATACTTGTGTTTTTGATTATAACAGAAGTTTTATTGGGAATTCAGGCAAGTACACATTATACATATAAAATGAATGAGGCAGGTTTCCAGGACCTGATAGTTGCAGAAAAAATTATGGAAAACTGGGATGAAAATATGCGCATTGTTTACCTGGATGAGGGGGCGGCTGAATTTGTGGATTTTCACCAGATGCAGATGCCGGATAACCCAATTCAGGTTGTTCGGGGAGATGTAAGAGAGATACAGGAGGATTTGGGAGATTTTTTAATAGTTTCGCCTAATTCCCCACAGAAAGAGTCATTGGAGCAAATATATAACAGATATCTTGTAGTTAATAACTGTGTTTTGTACTTTAACAAAAAATGATTGAAGAGGTAACAGAGAGGAAATGGAAGAGATGAAAAAGGCAGGAAAAATAGCAGTTTTATTGTTTTTTTGGTGCTGTAGCTTGGGAATATTCAATTTAAGGGCAAGGGCAGAAGAGGGGGATAACATTTCTATTACTGAAATGAACCAGGTTATGACTGTAGCTACTGACTGTGAAGCAACAGAACTTCCTGATGACGATTCCGCCGGGATTACCAGTTATTGTGCAGGGGCATCAGTGTGGGTCGTTGGAGAAACTGATGACGGATGGTATAAGGTTTCTTATCAGGGTAAAGAAGGATTTATTCGTAAAGAATATATAGAAGGTCTTCAGGTTGAAATGGAAGATAAGGAAATGGTAGAGATAAATGAAGCAGGGCTGGACGCAGAGATGGAAGCCATGGAAGCAGAAGGGAAAATGGTTGTTGAGGAAGTTGAGAGACAACGCAGTGAAGCAAAACGTTCGCGTGTCTGGACCATAGTCATAGTCGTGCTTGTAATTGGAATTTTTGTAACAGGAATTATCTCCACTGTTAATTTGGGAAAAAATAAGAAAAAGAAAAAATGACAGACAAAAAATTTACTGCAATTGAAAAGCCTGAAAATAATTTTCTGAAATATGCACATGTTCAATCAGAACTTTTGTGGGGAAGAGATGATATGGAACCCGTTTACCTGTCTGTTCTGGTCATCACATATAAAAGAACAAGCATGGTGAGGCAGGCAGTTAAAAGTGTGCTTGAACAGGAAAAGGTTAATTATAAATGGGAAGTCATTATCATGGATAATGACCCAGAAGATGACGAGCTATACGAATATATAGACAGCTTGCAGAACAAAAAAATCAGGTACTATCGTAACAGGGAAAATATTGGGCATGAGGGGAATATAAACAGGGGAATTGAACTTTCAAGAGGAAAATGGGTGACTCTGTTACATGATGACGATTTGCTGGTTCCTGACTACTTGGTCCTGATAGAAAAATATATAAAAGCCTGTAGTGGATGGAAACATCCTTTAGCTTATATCAGGACAAAGCATTTGTTATTTTCAGAAGCGTGTAATATACCAGAACTTAAAGGAAATAGAAAAATAGAAGAAAAGATATTTGTTAAACCTGAACTATGGATTGAAAGTCTGCTTCGCGGATATGGACCCACCTATGTAAATTCCTGTGGTTCGTTAGTCAATCGTAAGGCTTTTTTAGAAATTGGCGGTTATAACGAAAAGT
>CAMUHA010000110.1 GCA_947088515.1 uncultured bacterium | reverse complement strand
CAAAATTATTGCTGCAATAATTCGTTTCAAAGAAACCGCCGCCAAAGACAGATAAATCGTCCCCATTCTCCAAAGACTCTGCCGTTATTTCAATACGAACGGACACATCATAATGACCTTTTGCGTCCGCATCTGCCATATTTTCAAAAAGAGGTTTCTGATTTATATCCCCTTTGCAAATCTGCAGACAGACTGTTTTCAGAGCATCCTCGTACTCCTTCTTTGCATATTGACTAACTGGAATCAGCATCATGTTTTCCATATAGGTTCTCTCTCTGATATATTGGTCGAAACCATAATAAAAACAGTACATTCCACCATCTTGATTTTCCAATATCAAAACTGGACCAGCAGATTGAAAGTAGTACCGCTTCAATCCAGTCTTATCCGGCTCCTTAGTCATTTTCGGCAATACAGATACTTCATATCCCCAGCTTTCAATTTCATTCTGATAGTTCGAAAGTCCTTCGATAATATCCTGTATAATGTAAAATTCTGTTTCTTTTCTTTTACATTGCCGGATTATAAATGCAACAATCAGCCAAAGTACTGCAAAAACAGAAAATAACCATTTCCTGCAAATGCTTTTCCCGGTTATGGACTTTTCCATTTTTCCTTTTCCCTTATCCTTGCGCAACTATCAACAACGCTAATACCACGATGCAGGCTATCGAAATCAGCGAAACTTTAACCGGAGAACGCTCCCCGCTTTTCCAGTCAGAAAGCAGGCTGTTATCATCATCATCCATACACTTCCGCCCGTTTCGGTTCCAGAGCATAAAATGGCAAGCCGCTGAAATAAGGTCTATAACTCCAAAGAACAGTACAAAATTACGCACCAGGAAAATCACCATACCCAAAGATACTTGACCTCCGCCGTACCCTAACGTAATACTTCCCCATATAAAACGGATGACGGTCATAATAGCAGCGACTAAGAGGCAGATGAGACCCGCCGCCCTGTACTGTCTTGTTTTGAGTTTTTCACTGGTTTCTGATTTTGGGTAAAGTCCGTTAGTCATGTTCTATTCCTCCCAAAAGCTGTAAGAAAATTTGTAGAAATACCCATCTGCGCCGATGACACTAAAATGCTCTGCTGTCCCTTTCACACCAAAATCCAGCCGTCCCCATGGAATGCATCTGTTTCGTCTCCGCCCACCTTTATTTCTCCGCCGCCACCGGACGTTCCACTGGCAACGGCTGTCAATATAAGACTTAATGTTAAAATTAGCAATAATTGTTTTATCATAGCATGCCTTCCTAAATATTCCGGTTTACATCACACCATGGGATAATACTTCAAGTTCAATCTTATCATCCAGTGAGGCAATTTCCGCAACCATGTCAAGGCTCATATAATCTTCTTCCTGTCCGTTTTCATTTCCAGTCAACCCTATCTGAATAAAAATATTATAATACGTTTTGATTTCATCACTATCCAATGGAAGATAACTTTCTTTTCGCTCATTTCCTTTATAGCTTACATTTCTATATTGTCCGTTCTTGATGTGATAAGGACGGTAATTACTATCCCGGTAAGAAAAACTGTAGCTCTCATATACAACATAATAATTTCCCGTAAAATAGCGTATATCGGGAAAGCTGTCGACCTCCGATGCAAGGTCTTCGCTATTCTCATCAAGATAATTTCTGAAAATGATTTCTTCAATTTGCTCCAGCATTTCCTTACGTCTCCCTGCAAGGAAATGATATGCGTCTTGCGGGAAACCATCATCAATCGAAATTCGGGGCTTTATTTTCAATTCAAAACTCGCATAATTATTATCAACATTTTCTTTTTCAAAGACAATCAAGTTTGGTCTTTTTACTTCCTTTTTCTTTTTGAACTTATCAAAGATTCCCATGGTTCAGTCTCCTTTGTTTTCATATAATGATTAACGGGGCCCTTTACCTGCATCACAGTTCCTTCTTTCGCAAGAAATCTGGTGTTTCCTTCTCCTGTGTTATTTGTACGCCAAATCACCATCAGGTCATTTTGAACGCCGGGGAACAGGTCAAAGGCTTTTGTTTCCATGCTTTCCCACCCGGAAAAATCTGGGTTGCCCTCCAACAACTGTTTCATCCATTCCACCGCCATGTCCGGCTCTGTGCTTTTCTGGTATATCTGGTATCCGTCCTTTGACATTTCAAAAAAAGCCACCAGAATAATATCAAAGAGATAAATACAGAGAATCTGCTTTAACATACCACCATACTCTCCGGCAGGAAGCGGCGGAAGAATCTGAAGAGAAAAACTTTTGTAATCCTCACTTCCTGCAAGGATGTCCATCTGTTCCCACAAAACTTCCGGTGTAACCAGAGAACTTTTATTTATGTATTCAATAGCATTGAAAGCTTCAATGGGCAGATGATAATCAAAAGCGCTCTCCGCCGCGCAGTTCCCTGCGGACATAAGAGCGCCAATTTTGACATTCATATTTCTAAACTATTAACCTATTTTTCCTTCCAATATCTCAATTGCCCTTTCAACCTGATTATCTATCCCTTCTGATTCACTTGCCTCATAATCATATTCCAGTTCAATATCCGGTTCAATTCCCACACCATGGATATTTCTCCCCGAAGGCGTATAATATGCACTGATTGTAAGTTTAAGCGCTGTACCATCATCCAGCCTGTGAATCTGCTGAACAATACCTTTCCCATAAGTTGTTGTTCCAATCAGCGTGCCTTTGTTATAATCCTGAATGGCTCCGGCAAGTATTTCTGACGCACTGGCAGAATAGCCATTTACTAAAACCACAAGCGGCACCTCAAGCTCCCAGGTATCGTCTCCCCGGTATTCCTTGCGTTTTCCATTTTTATCTTCTGTATATACAATCAAACCTTTCGGCAGAATTCTTCCGGCAATTTCGACCACCGCTCCCAGGTCCCCTCCTGGATTGCTCCGCAAATCAAGAATCAGCCCTTTCAGTCCATATTCATTCAGTTCCGCCATTGCTTCCGCATACTGGTCTACTGTTATTGCATCAAATTCACGGATACGGAGATAACCAATACCATCCGTGTCTTCTAAAATGCCGCTATCCACTGTTGATGTTTCAATCTGCTTGCTTCTTGTAACTTGTATATCAAGAAAGTCACTTTCCCCTTCCCTGTATATTGTTAAATTTACTGTAGTTCCTTCTCGGCCCTTAACGCGGTTCACTACCTGAGTCAGACTTAATCCTTGGGTGGATTCTCCATCCACTTCATAGATAATATCCCCTTCCCTAAGTCCAGCCTGCAACGCCGGAGATTCATCCATCACACCGTTTATCATTGCCATATTCATCTGTTTACTCATAGATATGTAAGCGCCAATTCCATAGGAAATGCCTTTATTGCTGTTTACCGCCTCTTCCAGTTCCTCCACAGAATAGTACTCAGAATACGGGTCGCCCAGTGCTTGCACCATACCCTTGTAAATCCCATCCTGCAAATCCTCCGCCGACACCTGGTCATCATAAAAATAATAGGTATCAATCACTTCCTCTATGGTTTTCATTTTCTGAAGCGTATCACCATCTACAATGCTTTCCTCACCAGAAGCCGCGGAAGCATCTGTTTTCCGCACACTGATTAACCGCCAGGCCACACCTGCAGCATAAATGCCAGTCATCAAGAGCATGACAATAAGCGCTCCCGTTATCAGCCCGCTCCAAAAGGCTTTAGCTGATTTCTTCTTTTCCTCTTTTTCCCCATCCGGCAGTATAATATCTACTCTTTCTGACTTATCCACAAAAACACTCCCCTATCAAATATCATTTTAGCATGTTTGGAGGTTTACTTCCAAACTTATTCTCGCAAATGGCTGGTTAACACTGGACCTTCCTGATACATTTGCTATCCAAAATAATTTCTTGGATTCACATATTCTCCATTTAATCGGACTCCGAAATGAAGATGATTGCCGGTGGACCGTCCAGTACTTCCCACTGCCGCAATCTTCTCTCCTTTTTTCACCTCTTTTCCCTTGGAAACATAAAGGGCGGAGGCGTGCATATAAATGGTATACAGACCGCTACCATGGTCAATCATAATGTAATTTCCCATACTGCTGCTATAATCTGCTGCCACTACTTTTCCATTGTAGGCAGCCAGAATAGGACTTCCCCCAGGCGCCGCCATATCTAACCCATTGTGGAATTTCTGTACCTTAAGCGTCGGGTGCATTCTATTGCCATATTCATCAGATATTCTAGTATAGGAAGGGGCCGGCCAGGTAAACATACCCCCATCATACTTAGGCCTCTGTTCTTCAGCTAATTTTTTTCTTTCCTCCGCAACGGCCGCCTCAAGCGCAGCAATCGTATCATTCTGTGCCGCAATATCCGCCTCATACTCCCTGATGGCAGCTTCCTGCCCTTGAATATCTGCAGATACCTTATAAATTTCCTGTTCCTTTTCCTTAATCATTTCATTAAGCGATGCTTCTTCCTTCTCAACTGAAAGCTTCGCTTCCTTTAAAACATCCCTTTCTTCTTCCAGTCCTTCCTTGCACAATGCAACATACTCCGCATATGCCACATACTCATCCAGCATCTTTCGGTCATAGGCAGACAGCATTTCTATATAATCTGCTTTATTTAACATATCACTAAAGCTTCTCGCATTAAATAACAGCTCAATGTACAGCGTATCGCCCTTTTCGTACATAAACTTAATCCGGGTTCTCATGGCATTATACTGCTCCTGCTGCACTCTGATAGCTTCCTCAAGCTCTGCTGTTTTTTCAACTATCTGCTCTTCTTTTTCCGTAATTGTCACTTTTAGCTCATTAATTTTATTTTGTATTGCTGTCAGCTTACCGTCCAGCTCCGCCACATAATTAGCAAGATTGGCCTTAGACGCCTCCAGCTCCTTTTTTAACGCTTTAACATCCGTCAGTCCGCTCTGCAGCTCTTTTTTCTCCTGCTGCGCCTTGTTTATTTCCTGTTCTTTCTTTCTGATACTGTCATTGGTAAGCTCACTGGCATAAACCACTGCCTCATATTTATTTGCAATGCCAAAAACCAGGGAAAGAAGCAGTACCATACAAAGAACATTTTTCCATCGTCCCATATCCGTACCTCCGCATATCACAGAACAATCCGTAATACTTACATTTACAAGAATGTCTGGATATTAACTCCCAGCTCCCATTAAACTCTCAAATGTTTTCTTACTGTAGTTATACTTCCCAGAAAACCAATTCCAACCCCCATTAGAACTGACAAAGGAAGCAATGTGCTGAAAATCGTTTCCACAGGCAGAAAAGACAGCAGTCTTGTAAGCACCGAAAATTTAATCATAATATATTCAATTACCTTGTTGTAAAGAACATAGATAAGACCAATAGGAATCATTGCGCCAATCACACCAATAAGCATCCCTTCAATCACAAAAGGTGAACGCACAAAGAAGTCTGTGGCGCCTATATACTTCATAATCGTAATCTCTTCTTTCCTGACCGAAATTCCAATCGTAACTGTATTACTGATCAGGAAAATAGAAACCGCAAAAAGTATCGCTATGATTCCTACCGAAATATACGCAACCAGCGCATTCACCCCTGTCAGAGTTGATGCCGTAATTTCTGAACGGTTTACATCTCTTACACCCGTAACACCTTCCAAATAAGTCACAAGCGCAGGCTGCATGGATACGTCATTTAGATAAACCACATAATGAGCAGAATTTTCCAGCGGATTATCTGGAAATCCATCTGCATATCCCTTGAGGTAATCTTCTTTAAATTCTTCCCATGCCTCGTCTGCTGTGACAAACTCCATTTTGGAAACTTCCGGCCGCTTATCTATCAACGCGCCAATTTCTTCTATCCTCTCCTGCGCAATTCCATCCTCAAACATAACGGATATGGAAATGTTTTCCTGCGCGGATATAACAATATTCTGGAAGTTCATAACAATTGCATAAAACAGACCAAACAAAAACAGACAGGCGCCAATGGTTGCAACAGAAGCCAACGAAAACCATTTATTTCTGAAAATGTTAATAAATCCCTGCCTGATGGTATAAAAAAATGTACTAATCCTCATCGATATAACCACCTTTTTCTTCGTCGCTCACAATGACGCCTTTCTTCATCGTAACCACCCTTTTCTGCATCGCATTTACAATTTCACGATTGTGCGTTACCACAAGGACGGTAGTTCCATTTTCATTAATCTGCTCTAAAAGCTTCATAATTTCCCATGAATTTTTAGGGTCAAGATTTCCTGTCGGTTCATCCGCAAGAAGAATTGTAGGACGGTTTACAAGAGCTCTGGCAATTGCCACTCTCTGCTGCTCCCCGCCGGAGAGCTGTCTTGGCTTTGCCTTATATTTCCCGGCAAGTCCCACCGTTGCCAGTATGCTCGGTACATTCCTTTTTATTTCCTTATTGGACACCTGTATAATCCTTTGTGCAAAAGCTACATTTTCGTATACATTCCTGTCTTTCAGCAACCGGAAATCCTGAAAAACAATTCCCAGATTCCTCCTGAATTTTGGTATTTTACCATGCCGGATTCGCACCAGGTCGTATCCCATCACACTGATATCACCTGAAGTAGGCACCAGCTCCCGAAGCAGAAGCTTAATCATTGTCGATTTCCCTGAACCGCTGTCACCTACAATAAACACAAACTCACCTTTATTAATATGTAAATCCACTCCATTTAACGCCGGAGCGCCTGTCGCATATGCCTTGCTCACATTGTTCAATGTAATAATTTCATCCCTGTCGGAAATCGGTCTTTTTCTCTTTCTGCCTTTCATTCATTTCACCTTTCGCCAAAGTATACTTAACCTCAATATTCAAAACTCTCCATATAGTTCATGTATTTCACCACCATTAACGCAATGCGGAAAGTAATAGCATCCTCAAAAATACGAAGATCAAGCCCTGTGCTCTTTTGAAGTTTATCCAAACGATACACGAGGGTATTCCTGTGAATAAATAACTGCCTGGAAGTTTCAGATACGTTCAGGCTGTTATCAAAAAATTTATTTATTGTGGTAAGCGTCTCCTCATCAAACTCATCAGGACTCCTTCCACCAAAAATCTCTCTGATAAACATTTTGCATAAAGGAATGGGAAGCTGATAAATCAGCCGTCCAATTCCCAGTTCACTGTATGCAATAATATCCCTGTCTCCAAAGAAAATTTTTCCTACATCCATTGCCATTTTTGCTTCTTTAAAGGAACGGCTTACCTCCTTAATCTCTTTTACCACCGTACCATATGCAATATGTACGCCCTTCATCCCTTCTTTCTTTAAAAAAGTTTCTATCGTGCCTGCAGACCGTTCAATCTCCCGCGGACCATCCCCATCAGATAAATCCTTTACTACAATTACATTCTTTTCATCAACTGCTGTAATAAAATCTTTATTGTTACTGCCAAAAAAAGTCCGCATTATTTCTAACGCATTACTGTCTTTGCTGTCTGCTGTTTCAATAACCATAACCACCCGTCTTACATCTGCCTGTATATGCAGCTTCTTGGCTCTGCTGTAAATATCGACCAGAAGAAGGTTATCAAGAAGTAGATTTTTGATAAAATTATCTTTATCAAAACGCTCTTTGTATGCCACCAGCAGATTCTGAACCTGAAACGCTGCCATCTTTCCAATCATATACACATCTTCGCCAGTTCCTGCTGCAAGCAGAATATACTCTAATTGCTGTTCATCCCATATTTTAAAGTACTGATACCCCTGTATTTCCTGTGAATCTGCCGGAGATTTTGCGAACTCTGCCGCTTCCGGTCCACACATGGACATACTGGCCATTGTGGAAGCTGCTTCTTTACCATCTGTATCCATAACGCAGAAATCCACTCTGGCTATTGCCTTAAGCCCCTCAATTGTATTTTGCAATATCTGATTAGATATCATTGACCCCTCTCCTTCCCCTGTTTAGAAATACTATGCAAAATAAACAATAGTTCTTCTGCATAAATTTACTCCCCAAGACACTCTTTTTTTATTTTAATATAAATGTACAAAAAAATCTACCTGTATTTATGCTATTTTTGTGTATATTTAATGTTTTTTGGGCCTTTTTACCATTTTTAAACACTATGCAACCTATACAAAAAAAGATTATGCGAACAGGAAACCGGGTATTTCACTTTCTTCCAATTTGTGATATACTAAAGAACAAAGATGTATAAGGGTTTTGTTCCCTTAAGAAAGGAGTGGCCATATGGATATTCCCGAATTGTCAACCGCTTTAGCAAACGTCAATCTCATCAATCAGGTGGGAATCGCTGTGCTTGATAAAGCTATGGAAAGTTCAGAATCTGTGGGAGCCAGTCTTATCAATATGATGGACCGCTCTATGGAATTATCTGTCAACCCTGATATCGGAAGCAATATTGATATGCTGATATAGTCAGCGGAATATCAATTGAGACATCAGATGCGCAAAAATTCCTGTCATCACACTAAGGCAAAGGATAAGACCCAGTACAAAAGGTACTGTGACCATCTTATCCTTTTTTTCTTTTCTCTCCTTCCAGATTCTGGTCAGGGCGTTATTTCTCCTCTCCCTTACGCCAATCCATACCAAAACTGCCCATGCAAGCGGCATTGTCACCGCCGCAAGAACCAGATAAACCGCTATTCCATAAATTATAAAATCATTTGTAATTTCCATCGCCTGCCCAGTGTATATACCAGGGTCTGCCTTAAGCGCCCCATACATAAGTAAGGCATTGCTTCCATTAATCAGACCATGATAAAGAACAGAGGACCAAAGACTGCCTGTCACCTCCACCAAAAGCACAGCCAGAATTCCCATCACAAACGCATAGGCTGCCTGATTAAAATTCATGTGAACCAATGCAAAAATAGCCGCTGACATCACCATTGATTTAAAAGCGCTTCCAGATTTGCAGAAAGAGCGGTAATAAGCCCCCCGACAGGCAATCTCTTCAAACACAGGCGCAACAATGCCAACAGATAAAAACAAAATCCCAAAGGACATCTGCCCTGCCTGCTGTTCTTCTAGCATGACCGCCACTTCATTTTCAACCCAAAGCTGTGAAATCAGGTTAAACAGAGTAAGAGTCGGCACCGTTAAAAAGGCAAACAGCGCCGTCTTTAGCACAGAGCTTATTTTAATTTTATGAAATCCCAGAAAAGACCCCAGCTTTTCTCCTGATGCCAGCGCAAAAACCAAAATAGGTAAAACAACCGTCAGTTCAACAAAAAGATTACTAAAAAACAAATTATCCATTAGCGCGGGAAAAAGAAAGGCCGCCACGTAAATCAGACCAATATAGCAAAACAAAGTAATGAGAAATGCCCAATTCGCTTTCTTACTATCCATTTATACCAGCCCTTCCCTATACCTTTTTAATTCCATCCGGTTCAATCACAATCAGACGCTGTTTATACAGGCTGCCCACCGCCCGCTTAAACTCATTTTTACTCATGCCCGTTTTTTTCCTAATAAGTTCCGGGTCCGCCTTATCATTAAAGGGAAGTTTTCCCCCTGCCTCATTTAGCATTTCCAACACTTTATCCGCATCCCGTTCCATCTGGATATATGCCTTTTCTCTTAAACTAAGAGTCAGCTTTCCATCCCCAAGAACCTCCGCCACACGCGCATTTATCAGGTCGCCCGGCACAAGCTCCTCCACAGGTTCTCTTTTAGGAATCAGTCCACAATAACGGTCATCCACCGCCACAAAAACACCATAGTTCTCACTGATTTCATACACTCTGCCTACTACACGGTCATCTTTTTTGTATGGACTGTCCATCTGCAGATAATGGTATACCTTCATTGTTGTGCAGAGCCTGCTGCTTTTATCTATATATAAAGCAACGAGACATTCTTCCTCCGGCTCCACTTTTCTGGTCTGTTCTTTAAAGGGAAGCAATAAATCCTTTTCAAGCGCCCAGCCCAAAAATGCTCCTATTTTCCCCACTTCCTTTACCTTAAGCACCGCAACTTCCCCCACCGAAAACTCCGGCTGTCTGACGGTAGCTATCATACGGTCGCGGGAATCCCTGTAAATATACACTTCCACCCTATCCCCAACTGCCGCCCCGGAAGGCGCCTCTTTGCCCGGCAAAAGCACTTTTTCCTTATAGTCCGCCCCTTCTTCAGGGTCTGCAAGGTAAACGCCAAATTCTACCTTCTTAACAATAACCAATTCCTGTCTTTTTCCTAACTCTATCATATCTCCCTATTTCCTTTCTTCCTGCAGCTCCACAATACAGCAAATGACATTTTCTTCATTTTTTAACACCACCACATGACCGCCATCCTTAAGCGATGCCATATAAGGAACTAAAACCTCTCCTCTTACTGCCTGTTTTTTGTATTCGGCCCTAAGTTGCCTTATCTGACCTTTTTTTTCAATGCCCTCCAGTGCAATTCTGATAAACTGACCATTGTTTACATGATGATTGGTATCCAAATACCGGGAAGTAATCTCCACAGGCACACCCTGTGTCATATTTTCCGGCAGTGATATCCTTCTGGGGGCATAATCCATTGCAAGCCTTGGCTCCAATTCATATTTTACCAGCATCTCCGCCGGAGGCTTCGTGGGCCTGCCTGTCCTCGTATCAAGAAGGCTCCAAATGGTATTGGCACAGGCAATATCATTACCACCCTCATCTTTCATCAGAAAATTTCTGTATCCTACAAATCCCTTGAAATCATATGGCATTGTACCAACCAAAACCGTTTCGCCAAACTTTGGATATCGTTTCGCCACAATCTGCCACGAGGACATAACCCACACCAAATTTTGTGTCTGCAGGTACTCAACCCCAAGCCCAATATCTTCCGAATGAAATGTGGAGCAATCCTGGAAATAATCCAGCAATGCCTCAAGTCTCAAGCGCCCCGTTTCATCTACCTCGCTATACCTAATCCTACTATTAAAATTATACATAACCTACTGTTTCTCCGTTATTTTTATTGATATCCAATTCTCTATACCATGTTTTCCTCACATTTCTTACCAAATCCCCCAATTTTCCACTACTTAATTGTCAATTATAGGCAACCATGTATGACTCCTGTCATTATCCCCATCAGACTTAACATATATGTTCCTTATGATTTATTCAGTATAACACATTAAACCGTTTTATGACAGTATCTTTTACTTGCCCGCCGCCTTTCTGCCGCTTTCAGGCAATAAAAAACCCGGTGAATTATCTTCACCGGGTTGTATGCGCTGGGCTACAAGGATTCGAACCTTGAAATGACGGAGTCAGAGTCCGTTGCCTT
>CAMUHA010000109.1 GCA_947088515.1 uncultured bacterium | reverse complement strand
ATGTTCTCTCTGATATTTGTCATGCCCAAAATAGTGACAGAATAGAATTTTCTTATTTCCTCAGGGAAAACGGTATTGTCCATGTAAACTGCAGTCTTACTGACGAAGATGAAAGCATACAATTCTTTTATTATACCCTGCAGACAGACGGCCGCCATCTTACAGGCGGCCTTGGAAATGTTTATGATGGTCAGATGGAAAGTTACTTTTCAACATTAGAAGTCACTTATCCAACATTTTAAGCTGCGCTGCTTACAGCTCATAGGGCGTCACCTGATATACGTAATAATTCAGCCAGTTGGAATACAGGTTATTGCTGTGGGAACGCCACTGTAATGCCGGTTTTTTGGTGTCATCATCCTCTGGATAATAGTTCTTTGGCGGTTGTATCGGCAGCCCTTTATTTTTATCCCGCATGTATTCATTATGAAGGGTATACCTGTCATATTCCGGGTGCCCCATAACAAAAATCTGTTTTCCTCCCTCTGTCATGCTAAGAAGTACGCCCGCCTCCTTGGACTCAGCAAGAACCGTAAGCTCCGGGCAGTTGTGTATATCCTTTGGCAAAACTGTTGTATGCCTGCTGTGCGGTATCATAAAATTGTCATCAAATCCCCTTACCAGCGGGATTTTCCGGTTCATCACTTTATGTTCATATACGCCAAAAATCTTCTGTGGCAGCAGTACTTTTTTTAGCCCAAAATGATAATAAAGTCCTGCCTGGGCTCCCCAGCAGATGTGCAGCGTTGATGTAACATGGGTTTTGGTCCACTCCATAATTTCACAAAGCTCTGGCCAGTAATCCACCTCATCAAACGAAATTTGCTCCACTGGTGCGCCTGTTATAATCAATCCATCAAACTTTTTCTCCTTCAGCTCATCAAAAGTATTGTAAAATCTGTTTAAATGATGAATAGGAGTATTTAAGGATACATGGCTGTTCATTTTCATAAATGACACATCTATTTGCAAAGGGGTATTGGACAAGACACGGGCTAACTGAAGTTCTGTGTCCTGTTTTACCGGCATAAGATTTAAAATACAAATTTGAAGCGAGCGGATGTTCTGATGTAACGCCCGGTATTCATCCATAACGAATATATTTTCATTTTCCAATATTTCTTTTGCGGGCAAATCACTTTGTACCTTAATGGGCATGACTGTTTATGCTCCTTTCAATTTTATATTCTGTTAGGTAATTGAGAAACCCAAAAGCCTGCAGAATATATTGTCAGAATATTTCCACAGCTTCACGTTTCTCAATTACCTGTTTTGTTTTATGCTCCAAAACGGCTGACAAATTCATCTTCTGAAAGAATTGGAATGCCAAGCTCATTTGCTTTTTTATTTTTGGATGAAGTGGACGCTGCATCATTATTGACCAAAAAACTTGTTTTGGAAGTGACGCTTCCTGTCACCTTACCTCCTTCGGCTTCCACATAAGCCTTGAACGCATCTCTGTTTTTATAATAATGCACTTCTCCGGTAATTACAAAGGTAAGCCCGGCACACCTTCCCTGCGCATCCGGCTTTATATCTGCTTTTTTTATTGTTACCTCCTTAAGTAAGGCCTGCAGGGAGGATTTATTTTTTTCATTTTCATACCACAAAATAGCGGAACCGGATTTTTCAGGCCCAATACCATCAATATCCTCAAATCCTTTCTTTTGCTCCAGCCGCTCTATAAATCCCTCAAATCCGCCATCTGCCACAATTTTTTTCCCGGCATCCAGACCAAACATCGGAATGCACAGTGCATAAATAAAGTTAACTGGGTTCACCTGTCTGCTTTTTTCTATGGCACGCATCATATTTTCACAGGACTTTTCCCCAAAGCCCTCCATCTGTCTGATAAAATCCTCGTGTTCTCCCAGATGATAAATATCTGCAAATTCCTTTATAAATCCCTCATTCATAAATTTTAACATGGTTTGTATGGAAAGACCATCAATATCCATTCCTGCCTTACTTACAAAACGGGTAAATTTCTTTACATGTTTTGCTGTACAGTCAGGATTGGTGCAGTGCAGGGTTTTGGTTTTGCTTCTTTCGCTTGTATGGATTTGGGTCGAGGCGCCGCATACAGGACAAACTGATGGAATTTCCACACTGCCTGTCGATTTTTTCACAGAGATACATTTTGGAATAATTTTATTTGCCTTAATTACTTCAAGTGTACACTCTTTACCAATTCCCAGCCGTTCCATTTCACTTAAGTTACAAAGAGAAGCGCGGGAAACAGTGGTTCCCTCAAGCTGAACCGGCTTAAATACCGCCACCGGGGAAATGGTAGATGCCGCACAGGACCATTCCACATATAACAGCTCCGTCTCCGCCGATACATCCTGCCATTTAAAAGCGTATCCCGCTCTCGCCGCATGATGTCCTGTAACATTGCCGGAAGCGGCATATTCCGTATCCTCATAGCAGATTACCAGTCCATCCACTGGAAGGTCCATCCTGCCACTTTCCACTTTTTCTGTCCAACGGTCCACAGCTTCCGGCAGGCCATCCCTTCCTACCATCTCCCGCTCTACCACCGTAAACCCTTCTTTTTCAAGAAAGTCCATTCTCTCCCTCCAGGATTTGATATCATCCTGCCGGTAAACCAGTGTAAAAGCATGGAAGTGCACCCGCCTTTCTTTTACCTTTTCCGGGTCGTCCAGACTTAAGGTGCCAGAAGCTAAATTCCGGGGATTCGCATACTTTTCATCATCATCTTCTATGGTGTCATTAATCAGGTCAAAATCTGAATAGGATATCACAGCTTCCCCCCGCACTACCATATGTCCCCGATACTTTATTTTTAACGGAAAACCTTTAATAACACCCTTAAGATAGGTAATATTGGTTCCCACAGCGCCATTTCCTCTTGTCAGAATTTTGGATAGTCTGCCGCCATCATAGGTAAGCACCAATGTCAGTCCATCCAGTTTCCAGGAAACCCATACATCTTTCTCCTCCGCCCATTTCTGCAAATCCGCCACCAGCTTTGTCTTGGCAAGGGAAAGCGCCGGGAATTCGTGAGGTTCTCTTTCCCCGTTATTTTCTTCATATCCTGTATTCCGGGTGGGACTGTCAGGAAGAATAAAACCTGTTTTTGCTTCCAGAGAAGCAAGTTCATCAAACATTGCGTCCCATTCATAATTGGACATGATTTCTTCCCCGCCGTTATAATACACTTCTGAAGCTTTGTTCAGACGCCTAACTAATTCTTCACATCTTTTTTTTTCGTTTTCCATTTTTATACCATACCCCTGCTCCCCTTGCCAGCAGGGAACTTTCTAATGACTTTATTTTTTTTCAAAACATATACGATACAGTTCTTTTAGTTCTTCTCCTTTTAACTGTCGGTACTGTCCTGGTTTTAAATCCATAAGCCTGATATTTACCACCCTGATTCTTTTAATTGCATCTACATGATATCCAAGCTCTTTGGTCATTCTTCGTATCTGTCTGTTGACCCCTTGAGTCAGCACGATTTTAAATGTAAACTTTCCTGTTTTTACTGCCTTGCATGGCCTTGTGGTAACATCCAGCTCTGAGAGATATACCCCTTCCCGCATCTTAGAGAGAAACTCTTCTGTAACTTCCCTGTTCTCCGAAGCCATATTCCTAGCTCTCACCAGATATTCCTTTTCATGGCCTGCGCTCCCCCGCATCATGGCATCAATTAAAGCGCCGTCATTAGTAAGCAATATCAGACCTTCCGCTTCCTTATCAAGTCTTCCTGCATAAGTAACACGGACAGGGAATTTTACCATATCCGTAATTTTTTTATCCGCAAACCGGTCTTTTTCCGTACAGGTCACGCCTATGGGCTTATAATAGGCAAGAACCACTTTTTCATTTTTTCCATGAACCTGTTTTCTATTCACAAGTATTTCATCACCGTCACATACCTGTTCTCCCATTTGGGCCGTTTTTCCATTTACAGTAACCCTGCCCTCCGCTATCAGCTTATCTGCATCCCTCCGGGAACAGATACCGCAGGATGCAAGATATTTATTCAACCGTTCCTTTTCCATCTTTTCTCCATTTCTGCGTTTTTTTGCGCATAACCGAGTTTGTGTCAAACAATGCGCAGACACAAATCTTTCCCCGCATATTGCAGGCAGCGCCTGTAGTCGTTCACCAATAGTGAGTAATTTTAATATATACCGCAGGCAAAGCCTGCGGTATATCGCAATTCAAACTGACCATTTAGGTCATTTTACCTCTTGTACCACCTAAATCTGTTTTAAATACCAATTCGGTCAACCATTCTACAGCAAATACTTTTCATACTTGTTTCTATCTGCCTTGTGACATTTCGTACAAAGCAGTGTTCCCCCGTCTTTATACTCCCTGCTGATAATATGGGAATGTTCCATAAAGTAAGAAACAATATTTCCCTTTTCATAGGGTACCAGAAACTCCGCCTGTACATAATCCGCATAAATCCGCTCCAATAATATTGAAGTCAGAAACGTGACAGAATCTGCTTCCTTTGCGGAAATATAAACTTTATCATCCCCAATTATCTGCGGATAGTTTTGGACACCGTCCGGCTCCCCATTCTTTTTATCCACTTTGTTAAACACTGTAATTACCGGAATGCCGCTGGTGTTAAGTTCTGACAACGTGTGGATGGTGGTTTCCATATGCTCTCTGTAAAAAGGGTCTGAATAATCTACCACATGCAGCAGTAAATCTGCATTTTCCACTTCCTCTAATGTTGAGTGGAACGCTTTTACCAGTCCGTGAGGCAGTTTATGGATAAACCCAACTGTATCTGAAAGAAGGAAATCCTTATTGTTTCCTGTGTTAATCCGGCGGACAGTGGTGTCCAGCGTTGCAAACAGCATATCCTTTTCCAGTACCTTTTTTTCTTCATCCTTTACATACGCATCAATCATGGCGTTCATGATAGTGGACTTTCCCGCATTGGTATAGCCGACTAAAGCCACCAGCGGAATTCCTGCCTCCATACGCCTTCTGCGCTGTACTTTTCTTTCCTTTGCAACTTCTAAAAGCTCCCCGGAAAGCTCTGTAATCCGGCGCTCAATCCTTCTTCTGTCCAGTTCCAGCTTTTTCTCTCCGGCTCCCCTGCTGCTCATACTGCCAGTAGTGCCGCCCTGTCTGGTCAGCGCTTTGTGCATTCCCACCAGTCTGGGCAAAAGATACTTAAGTCTTGCGGACTCCACCTGCAGTTTTGCCTCTCTGGTTCTGGCACGGGTCTCAAAAATATCAAGTATCAATGTGGTTCTGTCCAGTATTGGCTTATCCAGCTCTTTTTGTAAATTGCGCAGCTGGGACGGGGTAAGGGTATCATCAAACAGCAGAATATCCGCCTCCAATGCTTCTGCCGCTTCCTTTACCTCCTGCACTTTTCCTGCGCCAATATATAACCCTTTATCCGCGTTCTCCATTTTCTGGGTAATTACGCCTACTGGCTCCATGTAACAGGCTTTCGCCAGACTTGCCAGTTCTTCCATGGACTTTTCAAAATCCTCCCCGGCAGTTTTAATATCTACTCCTATCAGCAGCGCACGTTCCAGACGTTCATTTTCTTCTCTGAATTTTTCTTCCATAATTCCTCCTAATTATGTTCCGCTGCCGCCCTCATTCCTCCCTGTATCTTTTAAAGTTTTAAATATTTTCTAAAATCTATTTGTATAATTCATCTATTAACTCAAAATAATTCTCAAAGGTCTTTCGGCAGCAATACGGATTTTTAATCGTTATCTTGCCTGTCTTAAGTCCAATCAGAGTAAAAGCCATAGCCATTCTATGGTCTTCATAGGTTTCCACTTCTGTCTCATTTATATTTCCCGGAAAAATCCTGATGCCGTCCCCCTCCTCCATACAGGTAATTCCCATACGTCCAAGTTCTGTTAAAACGGCATATATTCTGTCGGTTTCCTGATAACGTATATGTCCAATATCCCGTATCAGAGTTGGTCCTTTCGCAAAAGGAGCAAGCGCAGCCATCGTCATGGTCTGATCTGAAAAGTCTTTCATGGAAATATCCATTCCCGGATAATCCTCCATTTCCTTTCCTGATATCTTTACCCCCGTTTTTCCATCAGTAAGTGTACATCCCATTTCCTTAAGGACTTCTAAAAATCTAATATCTCCCTGTAAAGAATCCATATGAACATTTTCTACCTCAACCTCCTTTTTTAACAGTGGCGCCATGGCATAAAAATAGCCTGCACCGGAAACATCCGGCTCCACCTGATATTCCTTCCGCCCAAACGTTCTGGCATAAGGAACCTGGCAGCTTTTGCCTTCCTGCCTTACGTCTATGCCAAACTGTCTCATCATGGCAATCGTCATTTTAATATATGAACCTTCTGCCCTTTCTCCCTGCATTGTTACCTTAAGCCCATCCGGCAGAAGCGCCCCTGACATTAGAAGCGCACTGGCAAACTGGCTGCTGATACTGGTATCAATTTCCACTTCTTTTAAGGAAATTGCATCTGACTGCATCAAAAAAGGAAAATACCCTTCTTTGCCGTGAAAAATGAAATTAACGCCGGCATTTTTCAGCACATCAAGAAGCGGTTTCATGGGACGCCTGCACATTTGAGGAGAAGCTGTCATTTCATATTCCCCTCCGGCTAAAGCGAGCATAACTGTCAAAAACCTTGCCGCAGTCCCGGCGCTTCTCACATCAAGCGCCGCATGGTTATTGGGAATCTTTCCCCCCATTCCCTGTATTGTCACATCCCCGGTCTCTTCGTCGGCCAATACTTCAAAGCCCAACTTTAAAAGGCTGTCCAAAAAGGCTCTGGAATCATCACTGAAAAGGACTCCATGCAAAGTGCAGCGTTCATTTGACAACGCCGCAAGCAATAATGCCCGGTTCGTAATACTCTTTGAACCCGGCACTTTTACTTTTATCCCATTTCCGCCTTCAGAAATGCTCATAATCTTTTTTACCTGATACGCTTTTTCCATTTATATTCTCCGGCTGATTGTAATAATATTTCACGAAGATTCTTTTCCTGCCATGCCTGAACATCTGACACGTATATTATTATAAATTATTTAAGTTATAAAAGCAATATCGAAACCAGCCTGTACTACAGAAAAGAATCTATGAAAACTTTCCATATAGCATAGAAATAATATCCTCCGGCGTTTCTGCAAACACTAAAGCCCCCGCTTCTTCCTGCTCCTTCCGTGTACGGAATCCCCAGGCTACTGTGATACAGTCCATCCCTGCATTTTGGGCTGTGGCAATATCCACTTCTGAATCCCCCACATATACCGCCTGCTCTTTGGAAAGGCCTAAAAGCCGTAATGCCTCAAAAACACTGTCCGGGCAGGGCTTTTTACGGATGCCGTCCCTTGCGCCTATGGCCACGGATAGATACTCTTTAAAATACTGTTCCCATAATGCGTCCACCCCTTCCTGCAGTTTATTGGATACAATTGCCATAAGAAATCCCTGTTCCTTTAATTTTAAAAGCAACTCTGATATTCCAGGATAAAGTCCTGTTTTGTCATTGCAGTGTATACAATAATGCTCCTTAAAATCAGCAAAAACGACCTCCTGTTCTTCCTGCGCTGTTCCATCCGGCACGGCCAGCGCAATCAGTCTCTGTACTCCGCATCCCACAAAATGCCTGATATCCTCCAGGGTACGCTTTGGCATTCCATTTTTTCCAAGGGCGTAGTTTACGCTTTCTTTTAAATCCTCCAATGTATCCAAAAGGGTTCCGTCCAGGTCAAAAACCACCCCTTTATATTTTTTTTCGCCAAATTTCATATTTTTATTATTCATAATCATCCATTTCCTTTCAAAGAATCCATTTGTTTTTTCCTCACTATAAGAAAGCAGACCCCATGGGCAAGGGCAGTCAGTGTCCATGATACAGGATATGATATATACAGGGTCCGCAGCGTTCTGTCCCACTGGAATATGGTATAAATCCATACCACCCTAAAAGCACATGCGCCAAGCAGGGATACCACCATTGGCATTACCGCATATCCCAGCCCCCGGATGCTTCCCACCAGAACATCCATAATACCGCACAGACAATAAAAGGCACATATTATTTCCATTCTTTTAAGTCCATAGGCAATCACCTCCATGTCCGAAGAGTAAAGGCCTAAAATCTGCTCTCCAAAAAAAACCGCTCCATTTCCCATTAAAAGACCGATTGCAGTTACAAACAAAAGGCATTCAATCAATATTTTATTAATTCTCTCATACTTTCTGCCGCCTAAATTCTGTCCCGTAAAGCTGACGGCTGTCTGATGAACAGAATTCATAGCCGTGTAAACAAACCCTTCCACATTACTCCCAGCCGTGTTTCCAGCCATAGCAACTGAACCGAAGGAATTAACAGATGACTGGATTAGCACATTGGAGATAGAAAACAGGGACCCTTGTATCCCGGCCGGCAGTCCAATGGCCGCTATCCTTTTAAACTTGTCCCAGTTCATATGAATTTTGTTAAGACACAGCCTGAAACAGCCTTCACTTTGCAGAAGACATCTTACAATCAGCGCTGTGGAAACACACTGGGAAAGCACCGTGGCTAAAGCCACCCCCGCCACTCCCATGCGAAACCCAATCACAAACCAGAGGTTTAAGAGCACATTAATAACCCCCGCAATTATCAGATAAACCAACGGTCGTCTGGTATCTCCTATGGCGCGCAGTATTGCGCTTCCAAAGTTAAATAAAAGCATAGCAGGCATTCCCAGAAAATAGATTCTCATATAAAGTACAGAATGTCCAATTACATTTTCCGGTGTGTCCATCAGATGGAGCAGCGGCCTTGCTGCAATTATACCTATAACCGTAAGCGCAAACCCTCCCAATGCACTTATAAGAACTGACGTATGCACCGTCTGAGAAACTTCCTCCTCCTGTTTTGCCCCATAATATCTGGCAATCAACACATTGGCTCCTACTGAAAGTCCAATAAACAAGTTCACCAGCAAATTGGTCAGTGCGCCGGTGGAACCTACCGCGGCAAGCGCTTCATTTCCGGCAAATCTTCCCACCACTACTACATCCGCCGCGTTAAATAAAAGCTGCAGAATCCCCGAAAGCATCAGGGGTAGGGTAAAAAGGAGTATTTTGCCAAATAAGGGACCATTGCACATGTCAATTTCATAAGACTTTTGTACTTTTTTTTCCATTTTTTGTTTCCTCCGTGAACCTTTTCCTTCCTTTTCCATATTTTAATATAAGATTTTTTCCAGAGTTTATTATGGCCACTATTATTTTAGATGCCGGACATGGAGGCAGTGATTTCGGCGCCACTTCCATGGGCCGTATGGAAAAGGACGACAATCTACGGCTTGCGCTGGCAATCGGCGAAATTCTCCAAAACGCAGGTGTTAACGTTCTTTATACTCGCACCGGAGATATCTACGAAACCCCTGCCGAAAAAGCAGCAAAAGCAAACAGCTATAATGCCGATTATCTCATTTCCCTGCACCGTAATTCCAGTGTTTATCCCAATCAGTATATGGGCGTTGAATCCCTGGTCTACAACCCCTCCGCCGCTGCAGGGAACATGGCGGAAAATATCAACCGACAGCTATCAGATACCGGATTTGTCAATCTGGGGGTTAATGAACGCACAAACTTAGCTATCCTGCGTCAGACCAATGCACCTGCTGTTTTGGTTGAAGTTGGTTTTATAAACACAGACAAAGATAACCGGATTTTTGACTCCCGTTTCCAGGAAATTGCGCAGGCAATTGCCGATGGTATTCTCATGTCGCTGTAGTATTTCGTCCATATACACATTTTAAAACCTGCTGTATCCCTGCCTTTTGGCAGGAATACAACAGGTTGCTTTTATAATTTTTCTTCCAAATCCTCCAAAGAAGTATAACCATAAAAAAATGCCGTGTTTGCCATAATCATTTTTGCAAGGTTTTTATTTTCTGTTAAAAGCTTTGCAATAAATCTTCCATATAAATCCAGCGTTTCATCAGAATAAGTGGACAGCTCTCCCCTTAAATATGTCTCATAAGAGGTATTATAAGGGGTGTCTTCTGCTGTATGGATGCTACGCGCATTGCCAGCCGCCTTAGGATATTCTTTTGCAAATTCCTCCATCCACTTCACCTGTATCTTAACAATTTCCTCTATAATTTTCTTTTTCATCTCCGGTATTTCCGGGAAGGTATCTTTAATCCCGGCGTACCGCAGGGGCGCAGTGCTCTCCATCATCCGTCCGTACTTTTCGGTGATAAGATTCCATCCCCTGTCATTTGCATTATGGAAATCGCCAATATAACTCTTTAGCATTTCTTCCGTCCAGACATAATACTGGCTTTTGCGCATAATGGAAAAAGTATTCCAGTCATCCTGGCAATCCGCCCGTCCGCCTTCATTGTCCACCTTGTCAAAAGCTTCCCACTCTAGCGAAACCAGTTCATTTACTAAAGCAGCCTTAAAGGAATCATCCTTCTTTTCCTTTTCAGGAATACTCCGCAAAATATTTTCTGTGTGGTTATCCAGATAATTGTCCTCACCGCTGGTCAGTCCCTGTTTTTTCATTTCAGCAATTATCAAAGATACGATAATTTCAATGGTCTGTGGTATCCGTTCATCCCCTATGGGAAGTTCCACCAGTGCACTTAATATTTCTTTAATTTCGGGTAGCACACGCAGACTGCCCATACCTTTGTGCATCCATTTATAAAAAGGGGCATAGGTACGGTTTAGCAGATAAACCATCGCCATAGTGTGTTTCATAAATTCTGAAAGCGCTATGGAAGCCGTAACTTTTTCCCCGCGTCCGAACATCCGGGAATAATTGTACTGGCCAGACTGGGCCATAAGCGCCGCTTCCCTGGCAATCTTTTTAATTCTCACCTCTTCCGGGTAATAGGCTAAAATGCCTCTTCTGATTCTGGTAAATTCCCCCAAATCGTCCCTGAAAACCCTGCCGTTAACAGACGTTGCCAGTCGGTAATCCTCCAAAAACAGCCACTGGTTTTGGGTAGTTGGCACATCTCTAAGTCCAATCAGCCCCTCATAAAAATCACCAATCCTAAACACCCCTACCCTTTTTTGCGCTTTCAGTGTGGTAAAGCGGGTAATTCCCATATAAGTGGAAGGAAGACCGTCATATGCCCTTTGAAGCTCTTCCCCGATTTCATCATACACTGTATCCGTAAGCCACAGACAAAATCCCGGTCCAAAATCATGATCCCTTGATACCTGATCGTCATAACCAAAGCACTCGGATCCCTCTCCCACAAGTCCCGCCGCAATTGCATTTTCATACTCCGGGAACTTCTGGTGTATCATGGGTTTTCCATATTCTTCATAAAAAGCCTGACATAATTCCATTCCGCTTCCAAACGGTCTGTTCTTTACAGGAAGCTCCTTCATTTTTGCCGTCACCGCATTTAAGTTC
>CAMUHA010000108.1 GCA_947088515.1 uncultured bacterium | reverse complement strand
TTCCCTGTTATAATGAAGAAGAGAATATTGCCGACTTTTATTGGGAATTTATTAAGAATGAAGCTTATTTTCTGGAAAAAGAAGTAGAACTGGAGCTATGGTATATTGATGATGGCTCCAAGGACCATACAGTAGAAGAGATAAAGAAACTGTCCCAAGTGGACAAGCGGGTGCATCTGCTTTCTTTTTCAAGAAATTTTGGCAAGGAGGCGGCGATTTATGCAGGGCTGGAGAAGGCGAAGGGGGATTTTGTGGTCTTTCTGGATGCTGATTTACAGGACCCTCCCTCAATTTTGCCGGAAATGTATGAATATCTGGAGCAGGGGTATGACTCAGTGGCCACAAGACGAGTAACCAGGAAAGGAGAGCCTCCTATCCGGTCTTTTTTTGCCAGAATGTTTTACCGCCTAATGAAAAAGATTTCCCGGACGGAGATAATGGATGGGGCAAGAGACTACCGGCTGATGACCAGGCAGGTGGTGGAAGCCATTCTTTCCATGCCGGAGTATAACCGGTTCAGTAAGGGGATTTTCGGCTGGGTTGGATTTGAAACCAAATGGCTGGAATTTGAAAACATAGAGCGGAAAAAGGGAGAGACGAAATGGTCTTTCTGGAAGCTTTTTCTTTATTCGCTGGACGGCATTACAGCTTTTTCCACGGCGCCGTTGGCATTTGCCGCTTTTATGGGCGGATTATTCTGCCTTGCGGCGTTTGCGCTGATTATTTTTACCATTGTACGAAAAGCGCTGTTTGGCGACCCTACCTCCGGGTGGCCGTCACTGGTGTGTATTATTTCATTAGTCAGCGGCGTACAGCTTTTTTGCCTGGGAATTGTGGGACAATATCTGGCCAAAACGTATATGGAAGTAAAAAGAAGGCCAATCTATCTTGTGAAAGAGGAAATTTAGATGGGAAAGCAGGATGCGCTTGTAAGTATTATTGTGCCAGTATATAATGCAGGCGCTTATATAGAAGAAACGATTGCAATGGTGTGCGCTCAGACCTTTGGATGCTGGGAACTGATATTGGTGGATGATGGTTCCTCCGATGACAGCGTAAAAAGGATAGAGGGCTGTCTCAAAGAGGAAAAAATCTGTCTGATTAAAAAGCCTTTTAATGAAGGCGTTGCGAAAGCAAGAAATACGGGAATTGCGGCGGCAAAGGGCCGGTATGTGGCGTTTCTTGATGCAGATGATATCTGGAAGCCGGATAAGCTGGAAAAAGAGCTGGCCTTTATGAAGGCGCATCAGGCGGCATTTGTGTTTACTGCTTATGAATTTGGGGACGCGGACGGAAGAGGAACAGGGAAAATTGTCCACGTTCCGCCTGTGCTTACTTATCACAGGGCTTTATCCCGGACAGTGATTTTTACTACAACAGTGCTCCTTGATACGGAAAAGACGGGATGGGAGCTGATACAGATGCCAGTGGTCAAAAGTGAAGATACTGCTACCTGGTGGAAGCTGCTTAGGCATGGATTTAAAGCCTATGGGATGGATGAGGCGCTTGCGATTTACAGAAGGCCTCCTAAGTCTTTGTCTTCCAATAAAATTGAGGCTGTAAGAAGAATATGGAACCTGTACCGCAGACAGGAAAAACTTTCTTTTTGGTATAGCTGTTATAACCTGGTTTTCTGGGCATTCCGGGCTGTCATCAGAAGAATGTAAAGCAAAAAGAGCATGGCTCTGAATATGCGGGAGGATAAAAGTGAAACGGTTTGAATCCATAAAAAGAATAATTGTACTTTGGTTAAGTTTTGCAGGGCTGCTGATGCAGACTGCAGTTTATGCGTTTATTTGGCTGGGATATTATTATCCAATCGTTAACAACTTTACCAGAAGGCTGAAGTTTTACAGAAATGGCCATCTTTTAATGCTGGGTATTTATCTTATTCTGCTGTTCTTTTTCACAAATACTTACGGTGGGATGAAGATTGGTTATCTAAAGCCTATGGATGTTTTTCTGTCACAGATTTTTTCACTTCTGATTGTTAATATAATTACATATTTTCAGATATCCTTAATGAACAACTGGCTGGTTGCGCCCAAATGCTTTGTGGTGGCAACGCTGGTGCAGATCCTGATAGCCGCATTGTGGACTTTTTTCTGCAATACGGTTTACCGGAAGGTGTTTCCCCCAAGGAAGATGCTTTTGATTCATGGGGAAAGGAATATTGAGGACATTCTGAACAAATTTGCATCCAGAAAGGATAAGTACAGGATTGAAAAAACCATGGATGTCAGGGAAGGCGCCATGAAGCTGGAGGAGGAGATTGAAAAAGGATATGGGGCTGTGGTTTTGTGGGATATTTCCACACAGGAGAGAAACCGTCTTTTAAAATTCTGCTACAGCCGCTCTATCCGGGTTTACACGATGCCCAAGATACCGGATGTGCTGATTAAAGGGTCAGAGCAGCTGCAGCTTTTTGACACGCCGATTTTTCTTACAAGGGAATATGCGCTGACAGTGGAGCAGCGGGTGGCCAAAAGAATGATTGATATTGTCTGTGCCCTGATTTTGCTTTTGATTGCCTCGCCTTTTATGGTGGTCACAGCCCTTATAATTAAATGTTATGACAAAGGTCCGGTGCTTTATAAGCAGATAAGATGTACAAGAGATGGAAAAAAATTTGAAATATTAAAGTTCAGAAGTATGCGGGTGGATGCGGAAAAGGATGGAGTAGCAAGATTGGCAGCCAAAAATGACAGCCGGATTACCCCAATTGGAAAGTTTATCCGTGCCGTGCGGATTGACGAGCTGCCGCAGCTTTTAAATATTTTAAAGGGAGATATGTCTTTTATTGGACCAAGGCCGGAACGACCGGAGATTATCCGGCAATATGTGGAGGAGATGCCGGAGTTTGTATTCCGCATGAAGGTAAAGGCCGGGCTGGCGGGCTATGCCCAGGTATACGGTAAGTATAACACGACTCCTTATGACAAATTAAAGCTGGATTTGTCTTATATTGAAAACTATTCGGTCTGGCTGGACCTTAAGCTGATGCTTCTTACCTTAAAGATACTGATAAGGCCGGAGAGCACAGAGGGGGTTGACCAGAAGCAGGTGACAGCCATGAAGACGCCAAAAGAAGGGAATGCAGGAGAGTCTTTAGAAAATGAGGGTGAAAATGAATGAAGAATATCTGAACAGAGGGATGGATTTAAAACGGTTGGCGTTGTATTTTCAAAAAAAGATATGGATTGCTGTCATGCTTGCTATTTTTGGAGCAACGCTGGGAGGCGTGGTCTATCAGGTGGTACGTTCCATGAAAATGCCTGTAGAGTATAAGGCGGTATCTAAGCTGTATATCAGCTTTGGACATGATGAAAGCGGACAAGTGTACCAGTATTATAATGGATATACCTGGAATGACTTGCTGGATACGGACCCGATTCTGGACCTGGTGATGAAGGGGCTGCCTGGGTATGAAACAGATGCGGTCAGGGAGGCCACCAGTGCGGAAATTCTGTCAGATATCCGTCTGCTTACTATTACAGTAAAGGGGGACAACGAAAAGTTTGTCCGTGAGGTCAGAAGTGCGGTGGAAGCCGGATTAAAAGAATATGCAAGGGAAAGTGAGGAACTTGAGCAGATTAAAGTGCTCCGTTCGGATGTGCCGGAGCGGGTTTTCTGGGATAACCGTACAACCGCAGCCTGTACCACAGGAGCGGTAATTCTTGGGTTGCTGTCCCTGCTTACAATTGGGTTTTTTTATGTGCTTGATGAGTCGGTATATGTCCAGCAGGATATTGAAGAGAGGTATGGGTATAAGGCGCTGGGAATACTTACACGTAACCAAAAGGGACTGCAGCCTTATGCAAGAGAGCTGAAGGCAAGCATCAATTATTTGATGGGGGATGAACGGAAGTTTGTTGTGCTGGATATGGATAATCATGCCGATGCTAGGAGGCAGGAGCTGGAAAGTCTGTTAAACAGAGAGGAAACGGATGTGTTTGGCGGCAATGTGCAGGCGGATATAGAAACGGACTGTGGGTGGCATATTGCAGATAAGCTGGAAGGCGGCAGAAAAGAGGGGGAATGGGAGGTCATTGCCTTTGGAGAAAATATTTTATCCGGGGAGGAATGCAAGGTGATTAGGGAAAACGGCGGTGTGGTGATTTTGCTTCCTTTTGGTGAGGATGTGGGACGGAAGACTTCAAGGATTTTAAGCTTTTTAAGCAATCAGGATTGCAAGGTGCTGGGGATGATAATTTCCCAGGCGGATGAAGAGTTCCTGAACAGATATTTTGCCTAGAATTATCCTGCGCCAATGTATAGAAATTAATGATTTGTGCCTTTACAAAAGAAACAGGGATAAGATAAAAATAATATAAGAAGAAAAGACCACCGGAGGGAGAATATCCTTCCGGTAGTTTTTGTATGAAAGATACGTTGCATTTAAAAAGGGGAACGGATATACTATAAATAGTATGGGATGTTTAACATGCCGGAGGAAAATTACAAAACTGGGACAGGGAATTTAAAGATGAAATTACAAGTGTTAGTTGCGGCGGTAGATAAAGATGTGGATGCTCTGGCGGATAAGATGAATCTGGAAACGGATGCGATTATTGTCAACCAGTGTAACTGTTATGACTATCATGAATATCTGCATAAAGGCAGACGGGTCCGTTGCTTTTCCATGACGGAGCGGGGGGTAGGTCTTAATAGGAACACGGCGCTTCTTCATGCGGACGGAGATATTTGTCTGTTTTCAGATGAGGATATTGTATTTTATCCTGGGTATGAAAAAACAGTGCTGGACGCTTTTGTGCGTAATCCGGACGCGGACCTTATTACGTTTAATTTTAAGGTGGATTCCTTGCGGACAACCTATTATAATCAGGAGAAAAAGCGGATACGCTGGTACAATTACGGGCGGTATCCCACTTATGCGGCGGCCGCAAGGCTGTCTTCCCTCCGCCGTGCAAATGTAAGCTTTTCCCTTCTCTTTGGGGGAGGCGCAAAGTACAGCAACGGAGAGGACAGTCTTTTCTTTCATGACTGTCTGAAAAAAGGGCTGCATTTGTATGGGGAGACGGAGGAAATTGGGGAGGAAGTTTACCGGGAGTCTACCTGGTTTAAAGGATACAATGAAAAGTTTTTTGTTGACAGAGGCGTGTTGTATCACTATCTGTATGGCCAGATGGCAAAGCTTTTTTCCCTTCGGTTTTTGATTTCCCATGGGCTTTTGCATGACAGACTGTGTGGTTTAACCAACAGACAAAAGATTGCTTCCTCAAATGAAAAGGACAGGCCCAAAGAGGGAATGCTTGCGGAGCTGTCTTTTGGAAAGGCTTATGGATTGATGAAACAGGGAGTCCGGGAAGGAAAAGGCAAGTAGATGACAAAATGTATCTGCCCCCTGTAAGAGGGGACTGGGAAAGGAAAACGGACAAAAGGCGATATGGTAATTTATATTTTTTTAGCAATAGCAACAGTGGGGTTTGGATTGTTGGTGGATAATCACTGTCAGGTACGGCCAAATACAATAAGCAGAGCGCAGATGCTTAACAGACTTTCCTTAATAACTGTTTTTCTGCTTTTATTCGGAGTTTGCGCCTGCCGTCTTAATGTGGGAAATGATTATGCCAAATATGTGGAGTTTATGCACTTGATAAATTGCAACGCTTATGTTCCCACAGAGGCAGGATTTAATTTGGTGGTAAAAGCGCTTTATGGTATCAGCGGATTTGAAAATTACCTGCTGGTTTTTGGCGTCTTTTCCTTCTTTACGATTCTGTTGTTTATGGCTGCCATTTACAGGCAGGCAGATTCCTTTGCCTTCAGCTTTTTTCTTTTTATGGCGTTTGGCTATTACTTCCAGTCTTACAATACAGTGCGGTATTATTTAGCCCTTGCCCTTGCCCTTTTTGCCATTATCTATGTACTTCGCAGGGAATGGATGAAATTTATTTTTCTGGCGCTTCTTGGCGCCACTTTCCATAAGTCGATTCTTGTGGTGATACCATTGTATATATTAGCCTCCCTTTCCTGGAAAAAGTGGCAGCTGGCGATAGCGGCGGTGTTTTGCTCCACCTTCTTTTTTATGCAGGACTTTTATATGAAAGTGGTGGTATTTCTATACCCTACCTATGAGGATACGGAATACCTTGAGGGAGGAACCAGT
Organism: uncultured bacterium; assembly: GCA_947088515.1. Lineage (GTDB taxonomy): Bacteria > Bacillota > Clostridia > Lachnospirales > Lachnospiraceae > Suilimivivens. Next base: position 5,374 of record CAMUHA010000108.1, on the reverse strand, counting down.
ATGGTAAATATTGCCCGGACGCTTGCGGTGCTTCTGCTGTCTTTCATTTGTTACAAAAAAACTGTGAAGGGAAACAGGCGAAATCAGTTTTATTTTTACTGCAATCTGGGGGCGCTGGCAATGTATGTGTGCTGTTCCTTTCTGCCAATAATTTCAAGGATTGGGTACTACCTTACAATTACGCATATTTTTTTCCTGCCTGCGCTGCTTTCGGGGATTGAAAATAAAAAGATGAAAAAGATGCTGACTGTGGGAGTTGTGCTTGCAGCGGTTTTATATTTCGGTATTTTTATTCTGATGAAGGCCGGAAATGACGGGCTAAGAATTCTGCCTTATGAAACTTTTATGTTCCACGATATGGTCCCGATTTTGTCGGATGTGAACTGATATAATTATGTTGACATTTATATAAGGAAAATGATTGCAAAAAGCGCTCCAAGAAATATTATCAGAAGAAGTATATTGGTTTTTGAAAAAATGAAAGAAGGGAAATGATGGAAAACTGTAAGGAAGCGTTATTTTCTGTTTATAAGGCTGGCCGGGAGGATGTTCCTTTTATTGCGCAGATGGCTGTTAAAATGTGGCATGCTCACACAGAGGAAAACCTTTGTGATGAATTTAATGAAGTTGTTGATGGGAATGAAAGTGCGGTATTTATTCTTGTGGCAGAGAAACAGCCAGCCGGCTTTGCACAGTGTCAGCTGCGGCATGATTATGTGGAAGGAACAGATGGCAGTCCGGTTGGGTATCTGGAAGGAATCTTTGTGGAGCAGGAACACAGGAGGCAGGGATATGCCAAAGCGCTGCTTGCAAAATGTGAACAGTGGGCAAGAGATCAAGGATGTACTGAATTTGCAAGTGATTGTGAACTGGATAACAGAAACAGTCTTGCTTTTCATTTAAGAGTGGGATTTGCGGAGGCAAATCGTATTATCTGTTTTACAAAGCAATTGTAGACTTAATGATAAGGGAAAAATAAAGGGAGATATGGCATGGAACCGTTTTTTTCAATTTTAGTAGTCTGCTTAAATCCGGGGGACAAGCTGGGAAAAACATTAAAAAGCATAGAGAAGCAGACTTTTCGTGATTTTGAGGTTATCGTAAAGGACGGGTTGTCTTTGGATGGCGCAACGGAAACGGCCAGAGCATTTGGGGACAGATGGAAAGAGACGGGAAGCTGTCTTAAAATTGTAAGCAGGAAAGATAAAGGCATTTATGACGCCATGAATCAGGCAGCAGAGGAGGCTGGAGGCAGGTATATTTATTTTTTAAACTGTGGCGATTACTTTTATTCCGAGGATGTTTTGGAGCAAATGGCATGTTTTATTCAGGAAAAGGAAAGAGAAGGGCAAGCCCGGCTGGGTAAATTGGCAGCAGGGTTAAAAAACGCTCCAAAGTCCGGGAAAATGGCCGGGGGATGGCCCCTGGGAATTTATTATGGAGATATTTATGAGCGGCAGACCAAAGGCCGGGTGGCCTCCAATCCCCATATGGACGCTTTTGGCTGTTACAGGAATGTTCCCTGCCATCAGGCGTGTTTTTACGCCAGGGCGCTTTTGCAGGCCCACCCTTTTGATATCAGGTATCAGGTGCGGGCGGATTATGAACAGTTTTTGTGGTGCTTTTTTGAAGGGAGTGCAAGTGGCGGCGTTACATTCGATTATCTGAGGATTTTAATTGCGGATTATGAGGGCGGCGGTTTTTCGGAAAGTGGGGAAAACCGGAGGATTTCTGCAAAAGAACACAGAGAGATTACGAAAAAATATATGTCCTGGGGACAGCTTTTAAAATTCCGCCTGATTATGCTGGTGACTTTTTCCAGGCTTCGCACAATGCTTGCAGAGAATGACAAAACAGCAAAGATTTATAACTGTGTGAAGGAAAAAATATATATGATGATACATTAAGAACAGAAGATTAGAGTTTTATACAGGTGACTAAAGAACATTACGTCAGGCTTTGTATCCGGTATGCGGAGGTATAAATGAACAGGGTATTATGGATTTGTAATATTATGCTGCCTTTTATCGGGCAGGAACTCAAGCTGCCATATAGCAGCCGGGAGGGATGGCTTTCAGGTATTTTCCAAAAACTGAAGGAGAAGGAGGCCCCTTTTTTGCTGGGAATCTGTTTTCCCATGGGGGAAGGGGAGCTTTTAAAGCTGCAGGATGCAGGGAAGGGGAACTTGTCCCAGGGACGGGTAAAGAAACTTGTGGTACAGGGGACTGTCTGTTATGCTTTTAAGGAGGACTTAAGTGCGCCGGAGAAGTATGATAACGGGCTGGAAGAACAGTTTCGTCTTATTTTCCAGGACTTTAAGCCTCACATGATTCATGTTTTTGGAACGGAATTTCCTCATGCGTTAGCAGCGGTAAGGACGTTTGGAAACCCTGCAGGGACCTTGTTAGGCATTCAGGGACTTTGCGGTGAAATTGCAAAGGTTTATATGGCAGGCCTGCCAAAACAGGTGCAGAAAAAAGTGACTTTCCGTGATTTTATCCGGAAGGACACTATCCGGCAGCAACAGGAAAAATTTATGGTCCGGGGAAAGCGGGAGGCGGAAGTGATTGCAGGATGCGGCAATATCACTGGAAGAACTGCCTTTGACAGGGAAGGCACAGAGAGAATCAATCCCCATGCAAGGTACTATCCCATGAATGAAACCATGCGGAAGGAATTTTATACAGGAGAATGGAGAATGGAAGCCTGTGAGCCTTACAGTATTTTTCTGGGACAGGGGGATTATCCTCTTAAGGGAATGCATTTTGTCCTGAAGGCTATGGCATTGCTTTTGCCAAAGTACCCCGGTCTGCATCTTTATGTGGCTGGAAACAGTGTAATAGAAAACGGGACATGGAAGGAAAAGATAAAGCTGCCGGCTTATGGGAAATATATGCTTAAGCTGATAGAGGAAAACAGCCTTGGCAAAAAAGTGGTTATGCTTGGAAAGCTTGGCGGGGAGGAAATGAAACGACAGTTCTTGAAGAGCAGTCTTTACATCTGCCCCTCTGTTTTGGAAAATTCTCCCAACACTGTGGGGGAGGCCATGCTCCTTGGGGTGCCGGTGGCGGCTTCCCGGACAGGGGGGATACCGGATATGATTGAGGACGGTGTGGACGGGCTTTTATTTCCGGCAGGGGATGAAAAGCGGCTTGCAGAGGCAATAGAAGCATTGTGGGACAGAAAACAGGGACAGGATGGAGTGTGTCTGGCACAGCGGATTTCTGCAAGAGCAAGACAGCGGGCAGGCAGGGTCCATGATGGGGAAAAGAACTATGAGAGGCTTATGGAAATATATTCTGTAATACTGGATGAAACAAAGTGAGGTTTTTATATGACAGTTACTTTTATATCCAATTATATTAATCATCATCAAATTCCCTTTTCCAATGCCTGCTTTAAGCTGCTGGGGGATGACTATCATTTTATCCAGACCCAGCCTATGGAAAGGGAGCGGCTTGAGATGGGCTGGAGTAAGGACGGGGAAAAGCTTCCTTATGTACTCTGCCTTTATGAGGAAGAAGAGCGGTGCCGGAAGCTGGTTATGGAAAGTGATGTGCTTCTTGCCGGATGGAGCGGCAGGGAAGATCTGGTTCAGGAGCGGCTAAACCAGGGGAAACTGACTATGCGTATCAGCGAGCGGCTGTACAGGGAAGGGCAATGGAAGGCTGTTTCTCCCAAAGGACTCTTTCATAAATATAAAGAGCATACCAGATACAGGAATTTTCCGGCCTATCTTTTGTGCGCGGGAGCTTATGTTGCTTCTGATTTCCATATAATCCGGGCTTATCCGGGAAAGATGCTAAAGTGGGGATACTTCCCGGAAACCCGTCAATATTCCAAAGAGCAGATTTGGCGGATGAAGGGGGAGGGCGCGGAGCGCATTTGCTGTGATATTGCCTGGGCAGGCCGTTTTATTCCCCTAAAGCATCCAGAGTATATGATACGTCTTGGGCGGAATCTTAAGAAAAACTGGAACGGCAGATTTCGGATACACATGGCAGGCAGCGGGGAAATGGAGCAGGAGTTAAAAGAGCTTGCCTGTAAATATCAGGTGGAAGATGTGATTACTTTTTATGGTTTTCAGACGCCGGACGGGGTTCGGGAAATTATGGAAAAGTGCCATATCTATGTTTTTACCAGCAATCATCTGGAAGGCTGGGGAGCAGTGGTGAATGAGGCTATGAACAGCGGATGCGCGGTGGTGGCAAGCGGGCAGGCGGGAGCGGTTCCATACCTGATACAGCATGGAAAAAACGGAATGATATACCCGGATAATAATTTTGAAAAGATGGAGGAAGCGGTGAGATTTCTATTAGAGCATCCAAAGGAGCGCAGACAGATGGGATGGGAAGCTTATCAGACCATTGCCGGACTTTGGAATGCAGGGCACGGAGCGGAAGAACTGCTTCGGGTAATAGAGGGAATCCGCAGGGGGAATTTCCAGCCAGCGGCAGAAGGCCCGTTAAGCTTAGCCAAGGTCCTGCCCCCAGGAAAAAGCCGAGCTTACGGAACTTAAAATAATAGAAAAAGCTTTGGAAAGGAGCATGGTTATAAAGATGGAAGCGGCGGGCAGACCAGTACTGATAAGTGTGATAGTACCTGTTTATAATGTGTTTGATTATCTTTCCAGATGTGTAGCTTCTATACAAAAGCAGACATACCGGAATCTGGAAATTATTCTGGTGGATGACGGTTCCACCGACCGGAGCGGCGCACTGGCGGAAAAGCTGGCGTTAGAGGACAGGAGGATAAGGGTTTTCCATAAGGAAAACGGAGGTTCCTCTTCCGCCCGGAACCTGGGGATTTCCAAGGCAAGGGGAGACTATATCGGATTTGTGGACAGCGATGATTATATTGAACCGCAAATGTATGAAAGGCTTCTTGAAGCGGCGCTTTCCGGAAACTTACTGATGGCGCAGATTTCAAGGGACGAGATTGACGAAAATGGATGCCGGATGCCGGATGTGTGTTCGCCTCCGGAAAAAGAAGAGCTGTGGGAATGCGGACATTTTATGAGAGAGCTGCTTCTTCACAGGGGAGACTGTTCTTTTTGCACCAAGCTGGTACATGCGTCTTTATTAAAAGAAGAGCGCTTCCCGGAAGGAGAGCTAAATGAAGATTTTTATCTGTTGGTAAAGCTGCTGCCAAAGGTACCTGCAGTGGCGATTCTGCCAAAGCAGGAGTATCATGTGTTTTACCGCTATGGCAGCAATACAAGAACCCGCAATGAAAATGAATTCCCTCAGGTTTTTACCGATATTGTGATAAATGCGGACAGGGTTTATGACATTGTGGCAGAAAACTATCCGGCCCTTTTGCCGGAGGCGGTGCGGTTTGGATTGTTTCAGCGGCTGGATTATATGCTTCATAT
>CAMUHA010000107.1 GCA_947088515.1 uncultured bacterium | reverse complement strand
AACAGGCAGGCGATGGGCAGGAGTATGGGATGAATATGACAAGAGATAAAAAAGAGATAAAAATTTTAGCGCCTTGCGGGATATTGGGGTACGGATATCCCACACAATCTTTTTTGAACGGGATGGCAAAAGGGCCGGATGCGATTGTTGTGGATGCGGGAAGTACGGACGCAGGACCTCATAAGCTGGGGGCCGGCACAGCCATTGTAAGCAGACATGCCTGTAAAAAGGACCTTTTCCTGATGATTACGGAAGGCGCGCGCGCGGGGATTCCGGTAATTATCGGGTCTGCAGGAGGCAGCGGCGGGCAGGTTCATGTGAACTGGACCTGGGACATTATACAGGAAATTCTTAGGGAGAATCATCTGCAGAAGATACGGACAGCGATTATCTGGGCAGATATTCCTAAAGAAGTGGTAAGAAGCCGACAGGAAAAAGGACAGGTGGAGCCTTTGGGGGCCGGGGTAAGGGAGCTGACAGATAAGCGGCTGGAAGAGACCACAGGAATTGTGGCACAGATGGGACATGAGCCGGTTGTAAAGGCTCTGGAAGAAGGGTATCAGCTGATTATCTGCGGAAGGGCATATGACCCATCCCCTTTTGCGGCAGTTGCCATTTATCATGGCCTGCCTGCAGCTTATGGCTATCATGCCGGAAAGATTCTGGAGTGTGCGGCATTATGTGCGGTTCCTGGGACCACCAAGGATTGTATGCTGGGAACGATTGGGGAAGACGGCTTTACGATTATGCCTTTGTCAGGGGAGCGGCAGTGCACTGCATTATCTGTGGCGGCCCATACATTTTATGAAAAGGACCATCCCTATGTTCTTCACGGGCCTGGAACGACGCTGAATCTGGAAAACTGTTCTTTCCATGAAAATGGGGATGGGAGCGTATCTGTTAAGGGAAGCCGGATAGAAGAGACAGAAAAGTATTACATAAAGCTGGAAGGGGCGCGTCTGGCAGCTTACCGGACTTTTGTGGTGGCGGGAGTCAGGGATCCGCTTTTTATCTCCCGTATTGAGGAAATAGAGGAGGCTGCGAAGCGGCAGGTGGAAACTTACTACAGCGATATCCCGAAGGAAGAGTATACCATCCATTTTATGAATTATGGCATTAATGCAGTGATGGGGGAACTAGAACCTTTAAAAGAAAATCTGCCCCATGAGGTGGGAATTGTATTTGAGGTTCTTGCCAAAACGCAGGAGACGGCAGACGTGGTATGCGGCTCTCTCCGGTCTTCCCTTCTTCACTATGGATATGAGGGAAGAAAAGCTACGGCTGGCAATCTGGCATTTCCTTTTGCACCCAGTGATATTTCCTTTGGGCCGGTTTACGAGTTTTCGGTTTACCATCTGATGGAAGTGAGCGATGGGCTGGAACAGTTCCCTATAGAAGATGTTACCTTAGAGACAGATGCCAGATAAAAAGCGGAAAAAAGGAGAGATATAATGACGGCAAAAAAGTTATATGATGTGGCAAAAGTAATTAGGTCAAAAAACAGCGGCCCTTTTTCCATTACACTGGATGTATTGTTTTCCGAAAAAGATATTTATGAAAGGGTCAAAGAAAGCGGCGTCATTACAAGAGAGAGAATTGCGGAAATTTACCAGCTTAGGCCGGAGGCAATTACACAGATGGTATTTTTTGATGCAGCGCTGGGGTTTAAGATTACGTTTGACAGAAAAGTTTCGTCGGGGACTTGTTTTGACAGTGATGTGTATGGCGCCCAGCAGCATGCCCCTTTGGGTGAGATTATGGTGGAGCTGCCATGAAGAAACAGACGACAGATGCACAGGGCGGCATACGTCTTATAGCATCAGATTTGGATGATACGCTGGTTAGAAAGGATAAAAGTATTTCGGCATATACTAAAGAGGTTTTTGCCAGATGCAGAGCCAAGGGAATTGTGACCGTGATTGCCACCGCGCGGCTCCTTGCTTCCACGCAAAAGGAGCAGGAAATTTTGCAGCCGGATATGCGCATTGTTTCCGGCGGCGGCATGACACTAATGGGGGATAAGGCGCTCTTTTTCCAGGGAATGGGGAAAGTGGAAACTTCCGCTTTATTATCGCTCCTGCAGCAAGCGGGAGCTGAAGGGATACTGGCAGGCTGTCGGAATCAGATGTACACAAACAGTTCCAATTTTGCAGCTTCCCCTACTTTGCATACGGCTGTGTTACATGATTTCAATGAACCAGCGCCAGAGGAGGCGTGTCAGATTTTTTTCCGTCTGCCGGATGAGGAGGCGGCGGAAGAAATAAAAAAACGGTTTTCCCATTTAGAATGGACGAAATACAGAGATGGCACCTATGGAGTAACGGCAAAAGGAGTTTCGAAAGCGCAGGCGCTGGAACAGGTTGCCGGATGGTGGAAAATTAAGATGGAACAGGTTGCTGCGTTTGGAGATGATGAGGGAGACTGCGAAATGCTGCGACAGTGCGGTATGGGGGTAGCTGTGGAAAATGCCCTGCCTTGTGCCAAGGAGGCTGCTTCTTACCTTACGAAATCCAACGGGGAAGATGGCGTGGCCTGGTTTGTGGACAGGTATATTTTACAGAGCAGGTAAAGCGGGGTTGGAAACAAATCTTTATTCGCCTTACCAGGACTGTGTTATGGGGTATTGGCTTAATATGTGGGGGGAGCAAAATGATAAAAATGATAATTACAGATTTGGACCAGACTTTGCTGCGGGATGATGGCACGGTGTCCGATTATACCCGGAAGGTGTGGCAGGCCTGTAAAAAGCAGGGGATTCTTACCGGGATTGCAACGGCAAGACTGCAGGCTAATGCAGTGCATATTCAAAGGGATTTGGGAGCGGATTTCCTGATTTGTTCTAATGGTAGCAAGGTGGTTTTTAAGGACAGGCTGATTGAATGTGAGATGCTGGAGGAATGGGTGGTAAATGATTTGACAAAGATGCTCCATAAGCTTCCGTCCCAGAAGGAAATTCTGGTGGAGGGGGAAACACAGGTTTATATCAACACTTGCAGGTTTGCGCCGCCCCATCCCCTTGCGGAGGCAGTATACACTGATTTTTCTATGGGCCTTAGGCAAAAAGCATGTCAGATTTTTGCAGGAATTGAGGCAGAAGAAGATGCAGAAGAGATAAGAGAGAAGTTTCCGGGATGCAGGTGCATTCATTACCGCGACAGCGACAGATATGCGTTCTTATCAGAACTGGTATCCAAGGAGAGAGCAATAGTCCGGGTTTTAAAGCAATTTGATATTCATCCCTCCCAGATGGCGGCTTTTGGAGATGACGGGGGCGATAAGGAAATGCTTGCTCTTAGCGGGCTGGGCGTGGCAATGGGAAATGCCCTGCCGGAAGTAAAGGCGGCGGCGGACGCTGTAGCAGGCACAAATGAAGAGGATGGCGTGGCAAGATTTATCTGGCAGGAAATTTTAAGAAATGACAAAAAAGCAACCCTTTAAATTGGATAAGGCTGTCTTCTGCGGCGGAAGGCGGAAAGGAAAGAGAGGACTTTTGTATGTGGAAAAGGATAAAGAGGGATAAGGTTTTGTATTTTATGATGATGCCTGCGCTTTTGTATTTCCTGATATTTCATGTGTGGCCGATTTTGGAGATGCGTCTGGCTTTTTATGACTACAGGATTATCGGGGACAATATTTTTGTGGGATGGAAGCATTTCAAGACATTATTCTCCACACCTGCGTTTTTTAATATTATAAAAAATACGTTGGTAATTAGTTTTATGAAAATTGTGTTGTTTTTCCCATTGCCGGTGGCTTTTGCCCTGGCGTTAAACGAAATGCGGGCAAAACGTTTCAGGAAGGCAGTGCAGGTGGTGTCTTATCTGCCCCACTTTTTATCCTGGGTAGTAATTGCAGGTATATGGTTTGAATTTTTGTCTCCCTCCAATGGGCTGATTATGGATATCGTGGCGGCATTTGGCGGAGAGAGGGTAAATCTTCTGACAGATAAAAACAGTATTTTGTGGGTGCTGTTTGCATCCAGTACCTGGCGGAGCATGGGATGGGATTCCATCATTTATTTATCCGCCATTCTGGGAATTGACACGGCGCTGTATGAAGCGGCTAAAATGGACGGGGCAGGGCGGTGGAAGACCATCCGGTATATTATTCTTCCGGCGCTTGCAGGTCCTATGGTTACGGTGCTGATTTTGAATGTGGGATTTGTAATGAGCGCCGGATACGACCAGATATTGAACTTTACAAATGATGCGGTGCTAAGCAGAGTGGACATTTTGGACACCTATGTTTACAGAATTGGTCTTTTGCAGGGACAGTACTCCTTTGCAACAGCTGCCAACCTGTTTAAGGGAGTGATTGGAACGCTGATGATACTGCTTACACATTTTTCATCCAAGAAATTAACCGGAAAAGGCGCATGGTAGATTTGAAAAAAAGTGGAAATGGAGGTTAGTATGAAGAAAAAGAAATTTGATCCCTGTGATATGATACTAAATATTTTTATGCTGCTGATTGCGCTTACCATGCTGGTTCCGGTTTTGAATTTGCTGGTAAAGTCTATTTCGGATCCTGCACAGGTGCCTTATATGAAAGGATACCAGATATGGCCCAGTGGATTGGATTTTATTAATTATGAAGTTATTTTCAGCAACCAGGTAATCTGGACAGCTTTGAAAAACTCCCTTTTTATAACGGTTGTGGGAGTAGTTGTAAATATTTTGCTGACCACTTCTTTGGCCTATGCTCTGACCCGTCCGGGTCTGGTGGGTAAAAAAGTGATTATGGTATTCCTGATTGTAATGATGATTTTTGAGCCAGGTATTATTCAGGAGTATTTTGTGGTGAAGGATATTGATTTGCTGGACAGCTTATGGTCTATGGTGCTGTACCGTTCGGTGAGTGTATATAATGTAATTTTGCTGATGCGGTTTTTCTCAGATACACCGGAGGCGCTGCTGGATGCGGCGCGAATTGATGGAGCCGGTCATATCAGAATTTTGTTTACTATATTCCTGCCCTTAAATAAGATTCCTATTTTGACGGTTGGTATGTTTTACGCGGTATACAGGTGGAACGAATTTTTCCACAGCAGTATTTTCCTTTCCTCCAGAGGAAACACAGTGCTTCAGGTATTTTTGAGGCAGTTTGTGGTAGAGGGGGATACCACGGCACTTTCCGCCCTTGGAACGCTGGATTTAGGCTCTATCAGTATCAGCGCACTGCGGGCGTCAACCATTATTGTGACAATGGCGCCAATCCTGCTGCTGTATCCTTTCATATTAAAATATTATACCAGCGGCGTACTGGCAGGGGGAGTAAAGGAGTAAGGCAACAAGAAAGATTAAAAACAAATATGGGTTTGGGACGTGCCACGCAAAGGAAGCGGAAAACGTCTTTACATAAGCAAATTTTAAGGAGGTTATGCGTATGAAGAAAAAGTTATTGGCATTGGTTATGGCAGGGGTAATGACTCTTGGAATGCTAACAGGATGCGGTTCTGGCGGAGACGATAAAAAAGACAGTTCCCAGAGCGGGACAAATGAAACCCAGCAGTCTGGGGAAGGAGAGGAAGCGTCTGATGGCAAGGAGGAAACAGGCACAAATGAAGAGGCGCCAGCGTCAAATGGGGAAAAGGTAACGCTTCGGATGATTGAAAAGGATGTCAGTCCGGAAGACCCTGTTTATCAGGAATGGGTGCAGAAGTTTAATGAGGGACTGGACCAGGCAGGCATTAATGCCCAGATTGAGCTGGTTTCCCTGCAGAGCGGCACTTATTCTGAAAATCTTGCCCTGTTATTAAATGGCGGTGACATCCCGGATATCATTTATTTTCAGGGAGGCGATGAAGAATTTGCGCTAAATCAGCAAATTCTGGAGGATTTGACGCCTTACATTGAAAATTCTACCCATATAAAAGCAATGGTAGATGCCCGCTCATATATTCAGACGAGACAGAAAAATTATCCTTATCTTTTGTATCTGTCTGTGCTTAATACAAAGGTTCCCGTTATTCGGACCGATATTCTGGACAAGTGTGCTGTGAAAGATACGTTCCTTGCGGACCCTTCCGTGGAAAATTATCATCAGCTGATGGTGGAAGCAAAGGAACAGGGTTACATTGCAGCTTATACAGTAGCAGGGGACCTTGCGGAAATCAACAATGTGTTTGACCAGGCATTTGGTCTTTCCACCACATGGGTAAAAGGCGATAGCGGTTATATTTATGGCCGTGTCAGCGATAATGAGCTGGAAGAGTTAAAATTCTATGCACAGCTTTACAAGGAAGGACTTCTGGACAATGAATATGCCTCTAACAACTGGGAGGATAAAGAAAACAAATTCTTTGGCGATGGGGCGGCAATCGTTTCCGGTACCCAGGGGGATGTGATTGACAGTTACAACACCAAACAGATAAAAGCAAACGGGGAAGCGGCAGCTCTTACAGTACTGCCTCCTGCAAAGGGGATTGCCCAGGGCTATACGCCTATTGATGTAAGCAAGGAGTCCCGTGGTTTTGCTATCAGCGCCCTTAGTGAGCACAAAGAGCTTGCATTCCAGGTATTGGAATATGCGGCAAGCCCGGAGGGAAGAGCGCTTGACTTGTTGGGATTTGAAGGAACGCATTACAATCTGGATGCAGATGGGAAATATGAGCTGTTGGATGCCCATGACAATTGGTATAGTGTTATTTGGGGATTGACGGATAATCTGGATACCGATATGATGAGTGAGAAGACTCCTTACATGAGTGAGCAGGGATTAAGCTCTCTTGAAATGTTCCTCCAGTATTCCAGTGAAGATAATGCAGTGGTAATTCCTTCTGAATATGCGGTGGCATGGGATGCCTGCACAGCTGTTTACAAGGAATTTGCCGCAGACTTTGTAATTGGAAACAAGACAGAAGCTGATTGGGATGCCTATGTGAAAGAATGGAATGAGGCAGGCGGCGCCCAGGTAACAGAATATATTAATACTGTATTGAAATAAGAAACAAATATGACACTTATGGTGCCCGCAGGTTTGGGTCTGCGGGCACTTGGATTATAGTAATCTGTTAAGTATTTTGCTGGATATAAATCTGGAATGGAGGATGGGAATGAGAAAAAGAGAAGAGCTTATAAAGGACAGGCAGCTGGCGCTGGATAAGGCCAAGGGGTCTTTGTGCGGGTTAGCTATTGGGGATTCTTTTGGGGATGCTGCACGCAAGCCGGATTTTCAGAGGGATTATGGCATTACCACAGATTTCCAAAAGGGCGCCACATGGAGCACGGATGATACAGAGTTTGCACTTTTGACAGCTTTAAACCTGATAAAGAACGGGGGGAATTTTACCACGGAAAATGTGGTGGATTTGTGGCTTGAGCATGTGGCAACCCAGGACGAATTAAAGCGTGGGGGTGTCAGCGAGGTGGAGGCCTGCTGTAATTTAAGAAGGGGAATCCGTCCGCCATTATCCGGGCAGTTTAATCCTTATTATATGAGTGACGGTGCGGCAATGCGCAGCGGTCCTATAGGAATTGTGTGTGCAGGGGACCCGGAGCGGGCCGCTTATCTGGCAGAAACAGACGCCTGCGTCAGTCATTATCGGGACGGAATTTGGGGCGCTCAGGCGGTAGCTGTGGCTGTTTCCCTGGCCATGGTAGATGCAGATATGGATGAAATTCTGGAAGGGGTAAAAAAGACAGCGCCGGAAGACTCCTGGTTTTATGCCGCATTAGAGAGGGCCTTTGAGATTGTGGATAAGGCACAGGGAAATATTGCGGACGCATGGATGCCTCTCCACGATCAGCTCTTTTCCACCCATCGTTCCACAGTGGCGGAAGCGCTCCCGGAGGTGTTTGGCTGTCTGAAGCTGGAGCACAGTTCCTTTAAGTCGGGATTGATTTTGGCATCAAATTTTGGCAGGGATGCAGATACCATCGGCGCGGTAGCCGGAGCGGTTCTGGGAGCCAAGTACGGCGCTGGAAACATACCGGAACACTGGCTGTTAAAGACCAGATATCCATCGGGAACCTGTCTTTCTTTTGCAAAAGGAATTGATTTATTCTCTTATGCGGAAAAACTAGCGGAACTGATTAAATAAGAAAAGACGCCCTGAAGGGGCGGAAGCGGAACTAAAAATCAGCGAACGCCCCGGAAGGCGCCCAGAGAAATTGCTGTCCAATATTTAAGGACAGGAATTTCTCTGCAGGTGCAGGCGCCAGAAGGGGAGGAAGCGGAACTGGAAATCAGCGAACGCCCCGGAAGGCGCCCAGAGAAATTGCTGTCCAATATTTAAGGACAGGAATTTCTCTGCAGGTGCAGGCGCCAGAAGGGGAGGAAGCGGAACTGGAATAGGAGGAATTTATGGAAGCAGGTATTTATCTGGAGAAGGTCTATGCCGGTTTTCTGGGGATGAATATAGGTATTCGGCTGGGTGCGCCGTTAGAGCCGGCAGTCTGGACCTATAAGCGGATATGGGATACTTTTGGCGACATCAGGGATTATGTGAAGGATTATAAAAAGTTTGCGGCAGATGATGACGTGAATGGGCCCGTTTATTTTCTGCGTGCCTTGCGGGATGATGCGAAGGAACGGACGGTAACGCCTCAGGATGTGGCAAGAGCGTGGCTGAACTATGCAAGGGAAGGGGTAGGGATGTTTTGGTGGGGCGGATATGGCGTCAGCACAGAGCATACGGCCTACCTGAACCTGAAAAACGGGGTGCCTGCGCCGGAGTCTGGCTCAATTAAGCAGAATGGACAGACCTTAGCTGAACAGATAGGAGGGCAGATTTTCATTGATACATGGGGACTGCTTTATCCGGGGCGGCCTGACCTTGCCGCTAGAGACGCCAGAATAGCAGCAAGTGTTTCCCATGACGGGGAAGGACTTGTGGGAGCGGAATTTATTGCGGCATGTATTGCAGCAGCCTTTGTGGAAAAGAATATTGAGGATGTAATTGCAGCAGGAAAAGCACAGATAGATGAAAATAGCAGGTATGCGGCAGTTATCCGGGCAGTGGAGGAATTTCACAAGGAAAATCCAGACAACTGGCGGGCGTGTTACGAAATGCTGGTAAAAGAGTGGGGGTATGACCGTTATCCTGGTGTGTGTCATATTATTCCCAATGCGGGAGTATGTGTGCTTGCAATGCTTTATGGGAACGGGGACTTCGCCAGAACTGTTGAAATATCGGTGATGTGCAGCTGGGATACAGATTGCAACGCAGGGAATGTGGGAACCATACTTGGAGTGATGGCGGGAATTGACAAGATACCCTCCCATTACAAAAAGCCAATCAATGACAGCATAATTTTATCAGGAATATCAGGTTATCTGAATATTCTTGACCTGCCTGCTTATGCAAAGGAAATTGCAGTTACGGGACTGCACATATTAGGGCAGGAAATTCCCGAAAACTGGAACTTGCCTAAAGACGGCGACTTGTGGTTTGACTTTGAAATTCCAGGCTCAACCCACGGGTTTGAGGTATCTGATCCGTTTTTCTGTCAGCTGACCCACAGTATGGAAAAGGCCCATACCGGCAGGGGAAGTCTGAAAATATTAATGGACCGCATGGTAAGGGGAAATGTCTGCAAGGTATTTTATAAGCCTTTTTACAGCCGGGATGCTTTTTCAGACGAGCGTTATAACCCGGTGCTGACACCACAGGTATATTCCGGGCAGACGGTCACAATGTATCTGTATCTGGACCAGTGGGAAGGCTGGGAAGAAACTTTTGTGGCGCCATACATAAGGACTGCGTTTGACAAAGAAGAAATAGTAAGCGGTTCCATAAAGCTGGTACGGGATGAATGGAAACAGGTCACCTTCACGGTGCCGGATACCGGGGGCAGGCTGATTGATGAAGTGGGAATTATGGTGCAGGCAAATACCCCGTCCAAATCACGCACGGCAGGCGCAGTTTACCTGGATGACTTTACCATTCATGGCAGAGCGGATTATGCCATCAGCTTTTCAAAACAGAGAAAAGAGTTTGGAAATGTCACACCATTTGCGGCTGACCATGGGGCATGGGAAATTGTGGATGGAAAGCTGTCTCTGATGCGCTGTGGGGAGACTTTTGCATATGCCGGGAATTATTATGCAAAAGACTGTAGTATTTCGGCAGGCGTAATACCGGAAAATGGGGAAAGCCACCTATTGTTGGTTCGCGCCCAGGGGGCTATGCGCTTTTATGCGGCAGGTTTTGATAAAGGCAGCCTGGTAATTTACAAAAATAATTTTGGCTTTGAAAAACTGGCGGAGAAGGAATTTGTCTGGGAAGAAGGCAGGGAATATCAGTTTTCGCTGGAAGCAGTTGAAAGCAGAATTACTTTTTCAGTGGATGGAGAAGCGCTTTTAGAGGCACAGGACGGGGACTTTGCCTATGGAATGTATGGCTGTGGCAGCCGGCTTATGGGCAGGACGCTGTTTGGAGATTTTACAGTACATGCCAATTGCTGACACAGCTGCAGCTACAGTAGAAGAAACAAAGAAATTACGGAACTTCAAATCGGTAATCACCCAACCAGTGAAAGTTGACAGGCACAGGGAGGGGGATTATGGTACTACAAATAGGAGGAAGAGTCTGTGAAGGTACTCAATTTTGGGTCTTTAAATTATGATTATACGTATCAGGTCAGTCATATGGTAAGGCCGGGAGAGACACTGGCGTCAAAAAACCTGCAGATTCATTGTGGGGGAAAAGGTCTTAACCAGTCTATTGCTCTTGCGAGAGCAGGAATGAAGGTATATCATGCAGGAATGGTGGGCGAAGATGGCGGGCAGCTTTTGGATACCTGCATGCAGGAGGGGATAGACACAGATTTTGTCCTTGCCTGTGAGGGCAAGAGCGGCCATGCAGTTATTCAGGTAACACCGGAAGGGGAAAACTGTATCCTTCTCTACGGGGGCGCCAACCGTAAAAATTCTGTGGAACATATTGATAAAGTCCTTGATTTTTTTGACGAAGGGGATATTCTTCTTTTGCAGAATGAAATTAATCTGGTGGATGAATTAATTGAAAGGGCATCCCAAAAGGGCATGAAAATTGTATTAAATCCTTCCCCTTTTGAGGAAAAGTTATTGGGATACCAGCTTGATAAAGTGGATACCTTCCTTATTAATGAGACAGAAGGAAGGCAGATGAGCGGTGGGGAGACTCCAAAGGAAATTCTTATGCGGCTCCATGAGCAGTATCCGGAAAGTGAATTTGTATTGACGCTGGGAAAAAAAGGCGTCTGCTTAAGCTTTGGAAAAGAATGTCTGATGGTTCCGGCTTTTTGTGTGGAGGCAGTGGACACCACAGCTGCGGGAGATACCTTTACCGGATTTTATCTGGCAGGGGTTTTGCAGAGAGGTGAGAGGGAACAAATTTTACGGCGGGCCTGTGCGGCATCGGCCTTAGCGGTGATGCGAAAGGGAGCGGCGGCTTCTATTCCCAAAACGGAAGATGTTGAACTGTTTTTAAAGGAGCATTAGAGCGTATAAAAACTGATTTTTGGCAGATAAATGTCACAAATTTCAGGAGAAATATATCTAAGGGGCTGTCGGTTAATACCGATTTTTAGGCTCCAAACCTTAAAATACGAATCT
>CAMUHA010000106.1 GCA_947088515.1 uncultured bacterium | reverse complement strand
CACAAGCTGGCATAAAACCAGACTGTCCACCTCGTTAAAAGGTCTTTCCAAAAAACTGTATTTTCCCCATTCTTTAACATACCCAATTATATTTTCCATAACAATCCTCCTGTAAATCACTGACCTTTCAGCCATTTCCCGCAAGTCTTAAGCTGTGCATCCAGCCTGCCTGATGAAACATCCCTACCAAAGCTTTCCATCATAATAGCAAAGCAGCAGGTTCACCACCCGGCTATAGCTGACTACCCCATCCTCCACCCCGTTTAAAGTCAGGGTTGTATCCAAAAAAGCATCTGTAGCCTGTTTTACTGTCTCTGTAGGCAGAACGGCCCTCTCTTCCACCTTCTCCCAGGTTTCATCTGTAAGGAACTTCTTATCTGCAGCTACCTGCCAACTTATCTGCGGATGACGCCGGTATACCTCTTCGTCTTCTCCAATCGCCTTAATAAAATCCCTGTCAAGATAACCAATAACGCTTAAATATGCACTGTAACGGAACAATGCTTCTTCTGAAGAAACACAGGCCAGATAGCCAATAAAATTGGCTTCATCCTCCAGAATAAATCCCTTTAGGTGGGACAGCTCATGACACATGGTAACAGGCATGTTGGTAATATACATCTGCCTGTTATAATTGGCTTCCATGGAAAAAGGAAAATAATACCCCATAATATACTGCTGACTGTAAAATCCAGATAATGCCAGTCCTTTGGGCCTGGGGTAGTATCCCTTTAAATTGTCAAACTCATCTGAAAGCTGCCGCATCGCTGCCCTGGCCTCCTCTTTCATATCTATCCCACAGATAATATACCCGCTCTCATCTCTGTCAAATACAGGCGCTAAGGCATTTGCCTGCTCCACCACATAATCCCGCAACAGTGTGACCTCTTCCACGCCAAAGTTTCTTCCGCTCCCCTCCCCTATCTGGTATCTTTCAGCAATTGGCGATACCTGATACAAAAGGAAGCAGTTCAGCGTCATTATTACACACACAATTCCAAACACATAGCAGCAAAACCAGGCATATTTTTTTAGGCAGTTTCGGCATCTCTTTTTTATGCCCTCCGGCAGTATGCACCTTATACACAAGAAAACAACGCCACCTGCCGCTAAGAAAAATACCAGCAGCACGCCTATATAAAGCATCCACTCCCCCACAGAAAAGGGAAATAATCCGGTAATCCTTCCATAAGTTTCCACCCATAGCGGAAAAATATTGTCTACATAAAAATCACTGAATTTCTGCCATATCCTACTGACCATATTTAAAAGCGCCGCCACCAGAACCAGTCCAAGCGGTACCAATCGTTTCCATTTTTTCACTGCCTTATCTCCCTGTGTTCTTTATTTTTCTTCCGCATCCGTCATACTCTTTCCTTATTTTAGGAAAAGCAGGCATATCCCGTCCTTTTCGCTACTATACTAATAAAAAGCTCTCTAAGGCCATGCGCCTTGTCAGGAAAAGTATGCAATCAGTTTTCACATTTATGAAATCCATTAATCAGTTTTTGTGGAGCGGTCCCCTTTTATTCCTTCTCATGGGAACTCATCTATATTTTACCATGAAACTTCATTTTCCACAGAAAAATATTTTTAAAGCTATCCGTCTGTCCGTATCGCCTTCCAAAAATAAAGATGGAAAAAACCTGTCTGTATTTGCCACCCTCTCCACCACTTTAGCTGCTACTTTGGGAACAGGAAACATTATCGGCGTTTCTACGGCAGTGGCTCTTGGCGGCCCAGGCGCTATCTTCTGGTGCTGGGTTACGGGGATTTTAGGCATGGCAACCGCCTATGCGGAATGTTTTTTAAGCGTCCGGTTCCGACGCCGGGGAAGGGACGGCTCCTACCAGGGCGGCCCTATGTATGTATGGGAAAACGGACTGCATCATGCGTCTGTGGGAAAATTTTATGGGCTTCTTACCCTTATCGCAGCCTTTGGCGTGGGCTGCACCACGCAGTCAAACTCCATCACCCAGACCACCTCTTTAAGCTTTGGACTTAACCCTCATATTGCAGGATTTGGGGCAGCTGTTTTAGCAGGGCTTGTGATTGTTGGCGGGATACGCTCCATAGGAAATGTCTGTATGAAGATTGTGCCTTTTCTGGCTGTTCTTTATACCGCTGCCTGTGTGTTTCTTCTTATTATAAACCGGGAAGCCCTGCTGCCCGCTATAAAACTGATTCTCACTCATGCCCTTATGCCCAGAGCCGCCATCGGCGGCGCGGCAGGCTCTTCGCTGATGATTACTGCCCGTTATGGCATCGCCAGAGGGCTTTTTACCAACGAAGCAGGCATCGGTACGGCTGCCATTGCCGCTGCTGCATCAGAAACCGATAATCCCGCTCACCAGGCTTATGTCTCCATGACCGCAGTATTTTGGGATACGGTTGTCATGTGTCTGGTAAGCGGTCTGGTTATCGTTACAAACGCCATTATACACCCTTTTTCCGCTCTGGGCGTCAACGAGGCAGGGCTAACAGAAGCCGCCTTTTCCTATCTGCCGCTGGGCGGTAATGTCTTTTTGTCCTTATGCCTTGTATCTTTTGCCATCACTACTTTAATTGGCTGGTCCTACCTTGGGGAACAGGCTTTCCGGTATGTGACAAAAGACAAAGGAATTTTTATATTTAAGGTGGCTTATATCGTCATGATTTACATAGGGGCTGTGCTCCCTTTACATCTGGTCTGGGAATGTACGGACCTGATAAACGCAATGATGGTCGTGCCTAATGTAGCAGCTCTGTTTCTTTTGCAAAAGCATCTGCATAGTAAAATATAATCACCTGTTTATGTATCAAAAAACCTGTTATGTTCTCTCTTTTGGAGGGGACATAACAGGCCTTACATTAGCTAAACTACGCTCCTTATCTTTTTTACCTTTGCGTATCTTCTTTGCTTTTAAGAATTCCCACTGTAACAGAGTGATTTGTACTTTCTCCTTTTCCCAGAATTATCTGCAAAGATGTGCCGTTTTCTCCATCCCAGCGCTGAAGCAGGAAATCTGTCGTCAAATTTCCATAGGTTCCCGAATTTACAAGTGTATCTGAACACTCTCCAAATTCTTCTGTAAATTTATCCGCCACCTGGTCATAAAATTCTTCAAGCGTCTCATCCCCTTTCGCCTGAAAGCTAAGATCCACCAGCCCATCATCCTCAAAATAAAATAGCATTCTTCCTTTGACATCCAAAAACGTTATTCCTTTACCCTGGGACATTTCATAAGTTCCTGGCGACATTTCCTTTACTTCTTCCAGCTTTATGCCAAGGGATTTTTCCACTTCCTGCATGTCGCTTCCCCATGCAAGGGAACGGAAACAATATTCCTCTTCCATATACTGGAAATCAGAGACATTTATCTGCCCTGCAGATTTTGAGCATCCCGAAATTACAATTACATATAATAAAATAATAAATAAAACTCTTTTTCTCATATGCCAGTCTCCTTCCATTTTCAATAAGTCCTACTTAAAAGTTACTTTTGGGTGGTTTTCTTCCATATCCGGTAATCACTGCCGCAAACAGCATCACGAGCATACAGAGCGAATAATAGTTCACAAAAGGCACCGAGGCTGGCGCTACCGCAAATCCTTCGCCAAACTGGACTGACTGCTGTGCCGGAATTACGCAATGTACAGTCCAGGGCGCCAAAAAGCAAAATACACAGCCTGTACAGTCCATCAGGTTCGCCCGACGGTACCGGTTTACGCCTGCCTTTTCCCCAATCTCATTGACCAGGTCACCAAGCGCCACAATAGCCACGGAAATTACACCCGTTATCATACTTAATATGCCTACAGACAAAATAATAGTTGCCTCTGTGCTGCGCTCTTTTTTCGCAAAACGTTCCAAAATTCCTCTCACATCTTCAAACAGGCCGCTGCATTCTAAAACGCCCAGAAGGGCAAATACCGCAATCAGCATAGCCACCGTTCCTGATGTTCCCGTAATGGCCTCTATGACCACCCCGGACACCGAAAATCCACCTGGAAACGAAATAAGTTCATCCATTGTATAAACGCCTGAAAGCAGTCCTGCCATAGCCCCTGCCAAAATTCCAAAGGACAGGGCCGTAATCAGGTGCTTTCTCTTCATACAAAGAAAGATAATAACCATAGGAACCACCAGTAAGATTAGACTGACCGGATTTATCTCCCCGCCTGCAGACCCAAATACTGCCCCCTCATCTGTTGTTTTGGAAAACACCAAAAACAAAACCAACGCTCCAACTGCCGCAGGCAGGCTGTAGCGTGTCCTGGTTTTCACCACCATTCCCAAATCCGCATGCTGTGTTGCAGATGAAGCAATAGTGGTATCAGAAATCGGCCCTAAATTGTCTCCAAACGCAGCTCCCGACACAATGGCGCCAATCATAAATTCCGGCGCTGCCCCCGCCATCACACCAACTGGAAATAAAATCGGAATCACCACAAAATAGGTTCCCACCGAAGTTCCTGTCGCAAAAGCTAACAGGCAGGTAATGAGGAAAGTCGCCGCAACAAAAAGCTTTCCGGTAAAACCTGCCTCTACCACATAAGCAGCAATCGTCTGTACTGCCCCGCTTGCGGAAATCAGCTTGCCTGAAATTGCCGCAAGTATTACTGACAGTACAATTACAGCAAACATTGGCTTGCACAGACCATATACCAACGCCTCTCCATATGCTTTTTCATCCTTTGCAAAAATAACTCCTGTCACCAGCGCGGAAAAAAATGCCAGCACATATCCGTTCACATTAGACTGCCCCAACGCCGCCCAGCCAATCATTACCGCCGCAACAATAAGCGGCGCCAACTTTCCAATCCGCCCTAAGCGAAATTCTATCCTTTTTGCCTTACCATCCATCTTGGCGCTCCTTTATACATTCAAAAAAATTATTATATTTAAGTATAACATTATCAGAACCTATTCAGCAAGAATAAGATTTTCCCTTTAATTTGTAAAAGATTTTATCCACTTTACCCTATAATGTGTTATGATGGAATATATTCCTGCTGCCAGTAATATTCTAATGAAGCCGCTTCGCAATATTGTGATGACAATTATATGGTAATACCGTAAGCGTCCCATATTCATCCGACTCCATAATCAAAGTCAATATCTTTGATAACCTATACATCAACTTCACTGATATTGCTGAACCGTTAAATATTTGACCAAAAGAAAAGGCATGCGCTGCTTTGCTAATTTGGATGTATGCAAGAATACTGACAGCAGTATCTATTCGGAAGGATATCGCACTAAAATAGAAGAATACTATAATGGATATAAATAATGAGCGCTGTATTGCTAAAGATGTGGAAGCAATTGTCTCCAGTTTCAATCAGGGGGCGATGATTTCTGAAGCAGTTCATTCACTATGCAGTCAGACAACGCCGCCGGCAAGAATTATCATTGTAGATGATGGTTCTACTGATGAAAACTCTGTAAATATATTAAAAAATATGGAAACAGCTTCAGATTTTTCTGTTCCCATTATCATCATACGCCAGCCAAACAGCGGCGTATCAGGCGCATCCCCCGAAAGGTTATCATAAACAGTCAATTTATTTGTTGTTATACTATTTATACATTGATTTACAGGAGGTTTGCAGTGGGAAAAAATTACATGAAATATATTCTCCCGTCCATGCTTTCTTTTGTGTTGACAGGCGTCTATTCGATTATTGATGGCATCTTTGTGGGCAGGGCCATGGGAGATTCCGGTCTTGCCGCCATTAATATCGCTTGGCCGTTAGTCGCTCTTATTATTTCCCTTGGAACAGGCATCGGCATGGGAGCTGCTGTGGTGGTTTCCTTAAACAGAGGGGCTGGAAATGAAAAAAGAGCCTTGGAAACAGAGGGCAATGCCTTTTTTCTGCTTCTTATCAGCTCTCTTTTACTCTCCCTTCTCCTTTTTGTTTTCGGAACACCTGCTTTACAGCTGTTAGGGGCTGGGGGAGACCTTCTTCCTCTTGCAGTGACTTATTTAAGATACATTCTGTTTGGAAGCATTGTACAGGTTTTTGCCTCTGGAATGGTTCCTCTAATGCGTAACCGTGGAGCTTCTTTTTATTCCATGTGCGCAATGGCAACAGGCTGTATCACCAATATTTTTCTGGACTATTATTTTGTGATTGTCCTCCGGCTTGAATTAATGGGAGCCGCCTTAGCTACCGTGTTTGGACAGGTTCTTACCCTGATTTTCTGCATTGCCTTTTATATAAGGAAGAAAAACCGCTTTCCCTTATCCTGCATAAAGCCGGATGGAAAAACGGTGTTTTCTATTCTGCGGGTGGCAGCTTCTCCTTTTGGACTGACCTATCTGCCCTCTGTCACTATTATTTTTATGAACCTTCAGGCGTTAAAATATGGCGGGGAAGAGGCAGTAAGCGCCTATGCTGTACTGGCTTATATTATTTCTTTTATGGAACTTCTGGTACAGGGCATTGGAGACGGCAGCCAGCCACTGCTTTCCCTAAGCCAGGGAAGCGGCGATAAAAAAACACTGAAAACCTATGTCAAATGGACCTTTTCCCTTGGTATTTTTTTCGGAGTGGCAGGCGCTTTAGTTCTTTATCTTGCAAGAAATGTTCTGCCCGTTTTTTATGGAACTTCCGCCCAGGCAGCCGCATATATTATATACGCAACCCCTGCCTTTTCTCTGGTAATGGCTTTTTATGGCTTAAATAAACCGGCAGTTTCTTATTTTTATGCCACCCATAAGGTCATTCTTTCCAGTATATTAGTATATGGTGAAATATTTCTGACTCTGGCTTTTATTTTTGTGCTGCCTCTGTTTCTTGGACTGGACGGCGTCTGGTATACTATTCCTGCCGTCCAGATAGCGCTTGGCATTTTAAGCCTCTGGTTTTTAATAAGGAAAAACCGTTAACTTTCCACTGCCAGTACCACTGCCTGATAGGGCTGTAAAAGAAGGCAGCCTGCCTTCTGGCTTAAGGCCACATAGTTATTGACCAGCACTTTGCCATCGTAGCAGCCTTTGGTAAGCACACATTCATCTGACATATTAACAAAAACCTGCAGCCTTTGCCCATCCCGGCAGCGCATATAACACCACAGCTGGTCTGACTCTTCCTCAAGAGCCGTAAAGCTGCCATACACCCAGTTCTTCTGGTAAAGACAATGTTTCCGCAGTGCAATCAGTTTCTGGTAAAACTTAAGTAATGACCCGTCATCCTGCTGTTGTTTTTCTACATTTACATTTTGGTAATCCGGATTAGGCGCAAACCAGGGCGCTTCATCTGAAAAACCGGCATTTGGCCCGTCATTCCACTGCATAGGGGTGCGGGCATTTTCCCTGCTGGTGTGGTTTATTTTCTCAAGCGCCTGTTCCTTTGTCATTCCTTGTGACAGATATCCCTGATAATTATTATGAGTTGCCAGGTCCACATAATCTTCTATACGCTCCCGGCAAAACCCTGTCATGCCAATTTCCTGCCCCTGATAAAGCATTGGAATGCCGGGAAGGAAAAAATACATTACAGGCAGCATGGACAGACTGTGGAAATTTTGTTTTTCCCTGGGCAGAAAACGGTCAGGAATACGTATCATATCATGGTTTTCCTGGTAATTGCAGAAAAATCCTTTTCCTTCCATTCTTTTCTGCCTTTCAAACACTCGGTTCCTTACATCCAGAAGCATCTCCTTATGTCTGCCTTTCCACTCACCGTCAAGACAGTTATGGAAACAGTGGCAAAAATCAAATACCGTACTGTAATATCCGTTCTCCCCTATATAGGCCTCCAGCCGCTCTTCTGGTATATTATCCACTTCTGCTAAAGTAAAACAGTCATATTTTTCAAATGTCTGTTCTTTTAGCTCCTTAAGATAATCCTCAATGCCCTCCACATTCCGGAAATATCTCATGCCGGAGCAAAGCCCGTCAGGGCCATCTGCAGGTAAATGCCCACAGGTAAGGTCCTTCTTAATATGGGCAATGGCATCAATACGGAAACCGCCGATTCCCATTTCCAGCCAGTCATTAATCATTTTATAAAGCGCCCTGCGGAGCTTTTCATTTTCCCAGTTTAAATCCGGCTGTCCCACTGTGAAAAGATGCAGATAATAGTATTCGCTGCCTTCTATTTTCTCCCAGGCGCTGCCCCCAAATAGGGAACGCCAATTATTGGGAGGCTGCCCGTTTTTTCCTTTTCTTAAAATATAGTATTTCCCGTATTCTCCTTCAGGGTCTTTACATGCTTCCTGAAACCATGGATGGGCGCTGGATGTGTGATTAATTACCAAATCCATAATAATCGTGATGCCGCGTTTTTTGGCCTCTCCAATCAGTTTTTTCAAATCCTCATTGGTACCGAACACTGAATCTATCTGGGTATAATCAGAAATATCATACCCGTTATCCATCATGGGTGAACGATAGATGGGACATATCCAGATCATACTGATGCCAAGGTCTGACAGATAATCCAGCCTTTGTATGACCCCAGGGATATCCCCTGTTCCATCCGAATTAGTGTCCTGAAAACTTTTGGGATAAATCTGATACCCGATCAGATCATGCCACCATTTTTCTTTCATTCCCATTTCTCCTATTCCAGTTCCGCATCCGCCCCTGCCAGTTCCCTCTTCCGGCAGAGCAAATTCTTCCCATTTCATGGTCAGACTTTCCTCTGGGAAATGGCCTGGGCGTCTGCTGTTTTTATACTGCATTCCATTCAATTAAAATACTTTCATATTCTCCTGGGGCCTTTCCGATTGTGAGCCCTCCGTTCATCCATGTCCGGCCGCTGTGGACAAAGCCATTTAAGGAACATGAATAATTCTTTTCCGGGTCAAGTCCTTTCACGATAGTGTGCACAGGAAGCGGATTGCCCTCTGCTGAGGTCATTACCAGGGTTTGCAGGGCATGGTCTTTTTCTTTGTCTACAAACTCCCATGCACAGAACCTCTCTCCCGGCCCCGTCAGGCGATAATAATCTCCTTCATGGGTAAGGGAATAATACTTGTGGAATTCCGCAAGCTGTTCTTTTACCAGCTCCTGTTCTTCCTCTGTCACTTTATTTAAATCCAGCTCATAGCCAAAGCTTCCCGAAAGGGCCACATGTCCTCTTGTCTTAAAGGAAGTCACTCTCCCTGTCTGGTGGTTTGGAACAGCGGAAACATGGGCGCCCATGGCGCTGACCGGATAAAAGAAGGAGGTGCCGTACTGGATACTAAGACGGTTTACCGCATCTGTATTGTCGCTGCACCAAATCTGCGGGGAATAATACAACATCGCCGCATCAAACCGTCCGCCGCCGCCGCTGCATCCTTCCAGCAGAATATCCGGAAATCTTGTAAGGAATTTTTCCAAAAGGTCATACACGCCTAAGATAAAGCGATGGTACACTTCTCCATTGCGTTTTCCCCCATGTACATGGCTGTAAATATCGCAAAGACTTCGGTTCATATCCCATTTAACATAGTCAATAGGCGCATGAGTCAGTATGTCTGTAAGACGTTCCAGCAAATATTCCCTCACATCATCCCGGCTCATGTCCAACACCAGCTGGTTTCTGGCACGGTTTGGCTCTCTGCCTGGTATCTTCAGCGCCCAGTCCGGGTGGGCCCTGTAAAGGTCACTGTCTTCTGATATCATTTCCGGCTCAAACCAGAGTCCAAACTGCATCCCCATGTCATGGATTTTATCCCCTAACTGCTTTAGGCTGCCTCCCAGCTTTTTCTCATTTACAAACCAATCCCCAAGACCGCTGTTGTCATCCTCCCGTTTTCCAAACCAGCCATCATCAAGCACCAGCATTTCAATCCCAAGCTTTGCCGCCTGCTCTGCAATGTGAAGCAGCTTCTCTTCATTGAAATCAAAATAAGTAGCCTCCCAGTTATTTAAAAGAACCGGACGTTTTGCCGTACGATATTTTCCCCGGCACATATGCTTTTTTAGGATTCTATGGTATTGGTGAGACAGTTTTGTAAATCCTTTGTCAGAATAACTGAAAATCACCTGAGGCGCATCAAATGACTGCCCTTCTTCCAGGCAAAAGGAAAACTGCTCCGGATGGATTCCCATCAACACTCTTGTCTGTCCTCTCTGGTCTTTCTGCGCGGAAGCAATAAAGTTGCTGCTGTATACCAGACATTCCCCATAACATTCGCCCTCATCCTCTGAAGTTCCTGGTGTACACAAAATCATGGAAGGATTATACTGGTGGCTGGAAGTTCCCCGGATGCTTCCCACCTCCAGCTTTGCGCGACCAACCTGATTCCTTGCAAGACTGCGCTCCATGGCATGTCTGCCTGTGAAGGTGATTAGTTCATACTCCCCATACTGGAAGTCCAGACAGCCTGAAAGACACTGGGAAAGTATTACCTGACTGGTTCCATGATTTTCTACCCGCACTGCCCTTGTAATGACATTTTCCTCTTCAAAAACCCCATAGTACAGTCGCACTACCACATCGGAAGCTCTCTCCTTCATGGTAATTATAAGAGTTTCTCCCTTCTCATCTTCTGTATCATATAAGGAAGGCATTCCCTCTACTTTATAAGAATAAGGAAGAACCTCATAACTACTGAAACGGAAATCTGCCGCCATACTGCCATTTTCATGTATAAGATGAATACAGCCTCCCCTGTAGTCCCCCACACCACTTGAAGGAAGCTCCTGGGGCAGACAGTCTAAAGAATAAGTCCTGTCCACAACCGACTCCGCGGGATTTCCTGAAAAACCTACATCAGCCTGAAAAATCAAATCTGAAAGATTTTCATTGTCAATCCGCTTCCCATAATAAGTGTGCAGAAGCACCCCATGCTTATCTGCAAACATCTGATATGTGCTGTCCTTTGTGTGTAAAAGAAACAGCCTTCCATCTTCTCCTGTCCAAATTGCCATTTTAAAACCTCCTATTCCAGTTCCGCATATGTCTCTGACATGTACCTTTTCCTGCAGAGAAAATCCTGTCCACTTTCTCTGGACAGTCTTTTCTCTGGGCACATTTCTGAACATATGCTGTTTTCCAGTTCCGCATATGTCTTTGACATATACCTTTTCCTGCAGAGCATATCCTGTCCACCTTCTGTTATATATTACCATACAATGGAAAACCCTGTTTTACAAGCAGATTCTTTCACCTGCACTCTTTCAAAGCGTCCCATGATAATCTGAATTTGATGTCCCTGGGCAGCCCGAAGCAACGCTCCCTAAAATCTGTAAAAAGACCCCTGCCCCAGGACAGGAGTCTTTTTACCGGCAAACAACAGTTGTTGTTTATTCTTTTACCGCTCCAATTACCATACCTGATACAAAATATTTTTGCAGGAATGGATAGATAACAAGCAGCGGAATTGTGGAAACCACAATCTTGGTTGCATTAAATGTACGGTTATTCATGGATGCCACTTGCTTTAACTGCTCCGCATCTGTTACCTGGGTAATGTCAACGGTCAGCTGCTGAATATATGTCTGCAGCGGATACATGGCAGATTTACTCATATAAATTAAACCTGAAAAATAATCGTTCCAGTGATTAACAATAGAGAACAGCGCTACAGTTGCCAGTGCCGGAAGGGATACCGGCAGATAAACCTTCACCAGAA
>CAMUHA010000105.1 GCA_947088515.1 uncultured bacterium | reverse complement strand
GACCAGAACAAAAAGCATAAATCCATAGGCTCCTTGACCGCTGTCCGGAACCGCACAATAGAAAGCGCTCCCACCATCCCCAGCGATATAACGATACTGGACTGGACCGCTAAAATAATTGCCGCTGTGATTACCGCAATCACAGCAAGAGAAATATTAAAACTTTTGTTATAAAAAGTTTTCTTTGTAATCAGCCTGTAGAAAATAAAAATATAACCAGCTATCAGCGCTGTAATCAAAAGCACCGCTGTAATATGCTGCACACTAATGCTGCCGCTGGTGTAAGTTGCCAGAAAATCCCCCTTAAAAATGTCAGAAAAACTCATCACTGCTCCTATCCGCATGTCTTTTACATGCACACATTTCATCCTGTGCCCGTTATTTAATTTTCTGCTGCATTTTCACGTACCCTTTTCTGCTGCCCATCTTTTCACAAAAACATCATTTCCATGCACCCGGACCATTTCCCTGAAAACTGCAAATTATCCTGCCTTAAAAGAGCGACGGTTTTTTACATACAAAAGATGCTTTCTTAAAAGCCTGGCATTAACACAAACTGATTTCTTCCAAATCATGCCGCTTATCACTTTTATCAGTATAACACAAAAAAAGCCTTTTAAAAGGCTTCTTTTGAAAATTTTCGATTTATTTTTATAAATTATGGAATTTCCTGCATAAATAATATTTAGAAAAGGTACTTGCCGTAAGGTCCCCAAGCTGTAGCAATGTATATATTTCGTCTGGAAGAAAACTGTCAAACTTGACTTCCATTAAAGCCCTGCCCACAGGCATAATCCCCCTTCCCTGGATTCTTTCATCCAAAAAGGACGATATATCACCTGCTGAGGCTATGTTGCAGTCAAAAGTCACTCTCACATTGGCGTCCTCAAGCCGATAGGTGTAAGGAACCCTGTCATAGTCCACAATTACCACCGGACGCATCAGGCGTGTTAACATCAGATACGCAAGCTTATGGAGCGCCTGCTGGTCCGGCCTCACATCTACCGGCGCTATTCCTTCCATCAGCTGCCTGCACTGGGAAAGGGAAATCGGGCAGGAGCGTTTACATGTTTTCCCCCTTATTTTCTGTTTGACTTCCAGCCTGATTCGCTCTGTACTGTGATTGTAAATACGGACTCTGAATTTCTCTCTGCAATCCACACCGTCTTCGTTATCCTGGTAACAGCTATTTTTTATATCATCAAAATAAAGACTTCTGATATTATAATACCCTCTCTCTTTTGCATGGACATCCTTATTCATAATCCCGTTTATCCGGGCCTGCTCCATAATAATTTGTCCGCAGGTAACCGGATACTTATATTCATGTCTGTAATGTGCCTGCTCCATGTGTTTTTCGCCCCGCTTACTGTTCGTTATTCCGGCTTTGCAGGGAAATTACCAGAAACTCCCCATCCTTCTCCTGCCCGTCCAGTCCTTCTCTAAGCTTTTCTTCTATGCTTTCCTCATATTCCCCGGATTTTAGCATCACCTCCGCAAACTCCCTGCGCAGGCACAGATACTCTGAGCCATAGTAGGTCTCCTTTATCCCTTCAAAAGTATCCAAAGGGCTGATAGTTCCCTCCACCACATCCGGCCGGTACCAGGATGAGCGGAAATCAATATCATTAAATATTACCACCGACTTCTCCGGGATTTCCTTATAGGCCTCATCCCACTGGCCGGAAAGCTGGTCAAAATATTTATCCTCTGTGTCCATGCCGCCATTTTCATAGACAGATATCACACAAAGCAGTATAAGCGCCGCTGCTGCACCCCCAAAAAAGCGGAATCCCAATTTATTGCGAAGATAAGGCAGCGCCATGCCTGCAAGTCCAATAAACAGCAAAAAGCTTGCCGGTTCAAAAAACCGGAAATAAAAGGTGTCCATAGACGAAAAGTACCGTATTACAATAAAAACAAGATAATACACGGTTCCCATGGCAAGCAGGACAAATTCCCTGGAGCAAAACCTGTGAAACAGATTCTCCTGTCTCTCACAGTCCTTACCTAAAGCGCTGCCGCCGTCTATCCCCCCGGCTCTTATTACAAACCATACGATTCCCACCCAGAAAACTACCAGTACAAACACCTTAATATGATAAGGAAAGCCCTCAATCAGCTCTGGCGTCTGCAGGGAAAAAGTATTGAAGATTTCAATCAGGAGACTTTCTATCAGGTCATTGGTCAGCTTTTCATAGTCATCCCACCACAATGTCCTGCTGACCCCGGAAGCCATACCATTCATGCACTTATTTACAAACAGATAGGCGATGGAAAGGCACCCTGCCAAAAAAGCAGTCGCTGTAAGACCTGCTGCTTTTTCGAGGGATTCCCTCCTTTTGTTTTTCCAATAGTCCCAAAACAGATACTGGATATAGCAGCCTGCCACCATCCAGACATAAATTCCAAAATACCTGGTGAGAAAACAGCATATCCCCAGCGTCCCTAACAGGAAATACCATTTTACGCCTGCCCTTTTTTCTCCAAGAATTTTGGCAAGCGCCAGTGCAAATCCCAGCATAAACAACATAAAAGGGATTTCACTCCATGTATAATATGCTAAATTCAAAAATCCAATATTTGTAAGTGAGAGTGCATACACCCAGGCATCTTTTTTAAAACAAAACCGCATAAGAAGCAAAAAAATACCCACCAGCAACATTGTAAGGATTTTAGATGCCAGATAAGCGTTTACCTTTGTGACAAGCATAACAGCGGCAATCATCGCCGGGTAAAGAATGGGCCAGTTGGCAAACCAGGAATGGTATCCTGCCATCTGGTCATATCCAAACCCATTCCCATTTACCAGATTCACCGCTTCCCTAAGATACCCTGCAGAATCCGCCGATATATAAACTCCCTTTAAATATGCTCTGGAATAAACGCTTACGCATACTGCCAGATACAGCAACAGCAAAAACAGGTCATTTCCATATCTTCCCAAAACAGATGCAAAAGGAATTTTTCTTATACACCCCCACACCCTTTTCCATCCAAACAAGATACAGACAATAAGAAGCGCTGCCATCAAAATACTTACCGGAACAGAATAATACAAAATTTCCCCATAGGTTACAGCCACCTCTTCCACCATGGAAACCCCAAGGGATATTCCGCACGACACAGCCTCCTCTTTCTTTGTCACTTCCATGTCAAAAGGAAGGTCTATATCTCCACCCTCTGTCACCTGCATAAAATAAGGCGCGCTGCCGTCCGCTAAAATGGACAGGGAATATTCTTCCCCCTTTGTAAAGTAAATGTCCGCCGGAACCGTAAACCATTTACCAGGGGTAATAGATTCCGCCGGTATCACCTGATTTACCAAAAGCTCTCCATTGCCATCCGATGCAGCCACCCGGACTGTTCCTCTGCTTTCCTCTGAAAGATTCACCAAAAGCATCCTGAACCCGGAAATGGCAAAGTCTTTACGGGGACGGAGCGTAACTGCAAGGGGACTGCCCTCATCGCACTCCACATAGACAGGTTCACTGACAATCCGGGGCAGTATCTCCGTTGTCTTTCTCCCGTTTTGCGCCGTATGGTTTAAAACCAGCAGTACAGCCGAAAGTCCAAGCAGTACCAATAAAACCGCTGCAATTTTAAAAGCTACTTTAGACGTTTTCATATTTATAACCATGCTCCTTTCCAAAGCCGGAGACTTTGTGTGCAGCACAAATCTCCAGATTGAAAATTTTCAATTTTCTACCCCCAAAGGAAATCCTTTGCACATGCCGCCGCTCTCTCTGCCACCACATCCGAGTTTAGATGAGAATGCTCGCCCCAGCGTCCTATTCCATAAATGTTTCTGGAGCTGCAAAAACGCAGCAGAGCGCTCATAATTTCCGGTTTTTCCACCGTATTTAACGGATAGGCATAGGAATTGACATAACGGTACCCTGTATCATCCGGTGAAAACATTGCGGTTCTCTCCTGTCTGGTTTCCATCCAGTATCCCCTGCTTTTCCCGCAAAAATTATGACGTACTAGAAGCCTGTGATAAGGCTTTTTCAGGTCCGGTACGTAAATCCATTGTGCTTCTGTGTCAAGGTTTTGGGGAACATATCTGGTTTCAATGGCACTGGATTTTAGCGCATTTATGGAAAGCTCCATTTCCCTGGGCATACCGGAAATATCCCTGTATGTTCTCCAGGGAATGGTAGTGATAATTATATCTGCGGCGAAAACCTCACCAGAAGCCGTATATACCTTCCGTTCCCAGCAATCAATTCCAGTGACTTCCATCTGATAGTGCACATTCGGCACAATCTCTTCCGCCATCCGGCGCCACGGTTCCCCATATCCATATTTTTTCGGATAATAAAAAAAGGCATGTCCCGGCTGCCTGCCATATGGCCTGTGTTCCCTGCAAGATGCAAGAGTTTCCGCAAAGCTTACATTTGGAAGCTTTTCCAGCCAGTAAGTCCCCAGCTGGTCAAGCTCATCTGCAAACATTTTCTGGTTATAGGGAAGCATATAGTCATTGGCAATCTTATCTCCCAGCTTCCATAAAATCCAGTCCACAAACTTTTCAGGCGCCGGTATGCCATTGTTACATCCGGCTCTGGAAATCGAGGCTAGATAATCTTCCTGCTCTTGCCTGTCAAACTGCCATATATTCGCCTCCAACGGATGCCCTGTCATTTTCCCATTTATATCTATCCGGCTGTCACGTTCAAAAAGCTGCCACTCATTTTCCGGCATAAAATCAAAAAGAAAAGTGCAGACTTCGGGCCTTTTTACGTCCAGGAAATGACCACCGCCAATATCAAAAGGGCTGCCGTCCACCATAGCGCTGCGGCATAATCCCCCCGCCTCTTCTTCCTTTTCCAAAAGGAGATAGGAACGCTCACCGTTTCTTTTTAACATATTGGCAAAAGTAAGGCCCGCAGGTCCGGCGCCTAATATCAGATACTTAGTTTTTATCATCATTAGTTCCTTATTAAAGTTTCATGCTTTTTTAACATAAAAAGAATTTTTAACGCCTCGGTAACAGAACTTCCCTTTAAGCTGGACGCACTGCCTACATAATGAATTGGCACTTCAATGGTACGGAAGTTTCTACAATAGTAGCGCATTTCTGTCTGATACATATGACCTTTGGAAAGGAATTTATCCAGATTCATTTTTTCCAAAACCTCCCTCTGAAATCCCTCAAACCCACTGGTCATATCCTTTAAAGTGGTGCCAAGCACAAAATTAGACAAAAATGTCCCGCCATAG
Organism: uncultured bacterium; assembly: GCA_947088515.1. Taxonomy (GTDB): domain Bacteria; phylum Bacillota; class Clostridia; order Lachnospirales; family Lachnospiraceae; genus Suilimivivens. Next base: position 6,403 of record CAMUHA010000105.1, on the reverse strand, counting down.
CTTAGCGCTCTCCGGTAAAGGGGCTGCTCTCTCATAGAGCCGCCTTCCATAAAGCGCGACCCCCAGACACAGTCATATCCCTCCTCCAAACACCTGATAAACTGGGGGATTTCTGCCGGTAGATGACTTCCTCCCCCATCCATCTCAATAATCCATTCCGCCCCATCTGCAAGAGCCTGACGAAACCCTTCCAGATAACAGGTGATTACGCCCCTGGATTCTTTATAAAAAATACATTTCAGCCTGTCACTTTTTTTCTCTTTGTCCCGAATAATCTCTTCTGTACGGTCCCTGGAGTAACTGTCAATTACCGGATACAAATAAAGATTGTCATAGGGCAGGCCAAGAATTTCATCCATAATATGCCCCATAGTCGCTTCTTCATTTGCTACTGGCATCACAATCACCGTTTTTTTCATCTTTATCCCCCCTGCATATCATAGGCGCTTATCCTTTGTATGCGTTACAGGCCTCAATTACCATTCCGGCTTCCTGCTCTGTCATCTCCGGGAACAGAGGCAGTGTCACGCAGTGGGATGCAAGATATTCCGCATTTGGACAATCTCCAACTCCATAACCAAGATTCCGGTATGCCTTCTGCAGATGGCAGGGCACCGGATAATGCCTGTTGCATTCCATTCCCTTCCGCTCCATATAAGCTATAAAATCATCAGGATTGTCCACGGTAATCACAAACAGGTGAAATACCGGCTCCGTATTTTCAGGATGGGCCTGCATGGTAAGCAGGGGATTTTTCATCTCCCTGATATAACGCCATCCAATTTCCTGGCGTCTTTTGGTCCATTCCGGCAAATATTTCAGGCCAACGCTTAAGACTGCTCCCTGTACCCCTTCCAGCCGGTAATTATATCCCAGCACATCATGATAATACCGTACCTGACATCCCTGATTCTTTATGGTGGTAATGGCGTCAAAATACTCTTTTTTATAGCAGGTAACGCTGCCCCCTTCTCCAAAAGCATACAGGTTCTTGCCCGGATAAAAGCTAAAGCATCCCATCTCTCCAAGACTTCCTGTCATTTTTCCCTCATAAAGGGCGCCATGGGACTGGGCACAATCCTCCACCACATAAAGTCCGTGCCGCTTTGCAATCTCCTTCACCTTTCCAAATTCAAAAGGCTGTCCATAAAGATGCACGCCAATAATAGCTTTGGTTTTATCTGTAATCTTTTCTTCAATTTTGTCCGGGTCAATCTCCCAGGTATCCAAAGTACAGTCCACAAATACCGGTACCGCTCCCGTATAACTTACTCCCCAGGCCGTGGCAATATAAGTATTGGCCGGAACAATTACCTCATCCCCGGCGCCAATCCCCAGCGCCATCATGGCACAGTGCAGGGCGGAAGTTCCATTGTTCACCCCGGCGGCATAAGGCACGCCGCAAAAGGCTGCAAATTCCTTATCAAAAGCATCCGCAAATTTTCCCCCGGAAAAAGCTGTCTCATTGCAGACCGCTTCTATGGCCGCTAAATATTCTTCCCTATGTTTCTTATAGTCTCTGCCCAAATCAATTCTCTTTAGCATTTCTAATCTCCCCTTCTGCTTTTGCAGGCCTTTTCTTCCTGCTTAAAAGTTTTGCGAAGCCGATACATCTGCACCAGATAATTCTTAATGGTTTTCCACATCTTAACTGTCGTGTTGTAATCCTCCTGCCACTTTACAGGCATATCATAAATTACCACGCCCATACGCTCCGCCCGCAGGAGAAATTCTATGGTATAAAACCAGCCATTGTCATTTCCGCAGGCCGCCACAAGCCGCTTTGCCGTTTCTTTTCTAAGAAATGTAAACCCGCACACAGCATCTGTTGCTCTCATGCGGAAAAACACTTTCAGCATAAATACAAGCCCCTTGGAAGTAATCTTCCTGTACCATTTTCTGCCCCTTGTATCCGATTTTTTGCTGAAACGGCTTCCATTTACATACTCCAGCTCCGGATGTTTCTTAAACAGCTTTATGGTCCGCCCCAGATATCTGATGTCCGTGGATAAGTCAATATCCATATATCCTACAAGTGCGCATTCATTCAGCTCAATTCCCTTACGGAAAGCAACGCCCACTCCCTTTTCCCCTACCCGGACATAAGAAACCTCCGGGTACTTTTGGGCGAGGGCTTTTCCTATTTCCGGCGTCTCATCCTCTGAACCATTGTCCAGAATTGTAAGCTGATATGGAATAGAAACATTTTTCCTTAAATAAGCCATTGTCCTGTCAATTCCGTTTTGGAGACGCAGTCTTTCATTTAGTACCGGAAACAGGAGATTTATTGATAATTCTTCCGTATTTGCCATGACTTCCCCCATCTTTTAAACCTTTACCACCTTTTCTATATCCGAAACCAGATACCTTTGTTGTCTGAAAATCAAATTCAACATCACAGACAGATATTTTAAAATAATAGTAAGCAGGGCAAACACACCAAAAAAACCAAGGGATAGGAATCCCATAGTGGAAAGCCACCCTTCTACTGGTTTTGACCCGTTAGAGGCTTCAAAAACAAGATAAATCCCCATTCCAACCGTAAACACCAGAAACACACAGCAGATAATCGCCGATACCTGTTCCAGTATATTGGTAAAATAAATAAATGAATCAAAAGCAAGAGAAGTTCTCTCCGATGCCACTGTTTTATTTTTTATCCTTGCATTTACATCCTTACTGTCATAAAAAATGGTGTCTGTTTTCAGTCCGCAATTCATATAAACGGCTTTCCGGTAAGGAATATACTGTCCCATGGATTTAATTCTGTTAATTGCCCTTCGTGATACAATACGGAAAGTTTCCGGCCCTATTTTTCCCATTCCCTTTCTTGTATTATTATAAAGCGCATAAAATACTTTGGAAGTAAACCTCAGCTTGCCCTTACTGCTTGCCGCTACAATATCATACCCTTCCAGCAGCCGCTCATACACCTCTATCAGCGCTTCAGGTTCATAATCCACAAAGATGTCGTCAAACTCATAGACAAAATCACCAATCGCCATATCCCGTCCTGCATTCATAGCGCTCTCCAGCCCTTGGAAAAAGCTCATATGAACCACGTTGACCATCACCCGAAGCTGCCTTTCTTGTACATAATCCTTAAGCGCCTCCACAGTGCCGTCCCTGCATCCATCATCCACACATACCAGCTCAAACTGCTCAAAATGGTTTTCACACACTGGAATAATGGTATCCAGAAAGTATTTTAAATAAGCCGCCACATCATGGAGGTAAACCACCAGTGATATAAATTTCTTTTCCTTTTTGTTTGCAGTTTTTTCATTCATAAGCAATTCTCCACCATTAATATCTTCTGCCTGCCGCTTTAACCCCATCCTGCGTCAGATACTCGTCCAAATCATACACCGTGTTAATTTTTCCCGAAAGAACACTGACAAAATACGGTTCCTGGCTAAGCGTCCGGATTGCCGTAGGCCGGGAATCATCCACCTCCGAGCTTTTCAGTATTGGTTTCATGGAATACAAAGATTCTATATAAGTATAGGCATATTCCGGTTTTAAGTATTTATCTGCCAAATGAGACATATAAGGCCATGCCGAATCCGGTTTATTGACACAGGCGCTGCAATTGCCAAGATGCAAAGGCGTGCACCCTCCGCTCCCTTCCTGACAGGAAAAGGAAGGCTTTGTATCATAGCTGGTCATATGAGGGGTAAAAGTAACTGCAGTCAGGGAATGCAGTCCTGTCTTCCCGAAAGGCATAATGGAAAAAAACGGGCCGTCCATAACCGTTATTCCAATATTTTCCAGTTTTGGGGAAGGACGGCACAAAATAATTTCACACAATTCATATTTGATGTCAAAGAACTCTTTTTCTGTCCCTTCCAGCAAATCAAGCACCTGATTCACAGAGGCGTAAGAGGCATTAAGCACATAAGGCGCTTCAAAACTGCTGCCATCTTCCATTATCACCACAAAAGTTTTCTCCTGCTTTATGATCTTCCTGATACGGGCGTCAAAAATCATATCCACATTGGGATTTTCCTTAAGTTCATCTTCAAAAAACTTTTGCAGGATTTTGGCATCATATGTGTATTCCTCTGTCAGAAAAGCGCCGTCACACATATCCGGTTTAAAAAATCCAGACACCGCAACCTCTTCACATTTAATGCCCGCCGCCTTGCAAAACTCCATAAACTGTCCGGCATTTGTCCAGGAAAATTTATCCGAAGTGGCATATATCTGCCGGAACCTGTCATGGATACAAAATCCGAAATCCTCCACAAACCGCCGGAAATAACCGGCCGATTTGACGGCCGTTGTAAGACTTCTGGGATAATGATACCCCATATGAACCCTTGCCTGATTAATATAAGTGGCTCTCTGAAATGGCCTTCCATCATACTCAAGCGCCAGAACATGCTGCCCCTTCCCGGCGCAAAATCTGGCCGCATACATGCCATACAGCCCCGCCCCCACAATAATCTTATCATACCGCTCCGGCATATCATTCTCCTTTCCCGTCTGTTATTGCCACTCTTATTTTGCCTTAAAGCCATCTTTTATATTATCCCCCATAAGGGTACTGCGCTCCAGCATAAACTCATAACAGGTACCAGGAAAAACATGGTAACTGTTTACTTCTCCGGCAACCGAATAGTAAATCCGGTTTCCGTTTATTTCATAAAACGCTTCCTTCGCCTCATCGTAATCCTTTTGCACAAGATAGTAAGGCTTAAAAACATTCTGTTTAACAAAAACCCCCGCATCTGTAATATAGCGGTCCCAATAGGGACTTAGAGACATCATGATGCAAAAAACAACACTGCCTGTTAAGATACTGTAAAATCCCCTTTTCTTTTCGCTAAGATATTCTCCCAAAGCAAGCAGTGGAACCGCAAGCAAAAAGCTAAGTCCATAACGGATAAAAGGCGCCATAAAAAACCACAACCCAAGACAGGCGTAAATCACTCCTGTCAATGTTATAAGCTCCCATCTGATTTTTTTATGCCCCATTAGCTTTGCCGCAAACTGGACCAGAAGAAGAAAGGAACCAGCCAACACTGCTCCCATCAGCATCTGCTCATACCGCTCCTGCCCTTCCCACCATATGGGAAGCCACCGGATAACCGGCCAGTCCACCTTTGCCACATCATAAAGGCATCTTCCCCACACCTTTATCTGGGCCGCATCCACAAGCAGATACTCTTCCGGCACTTTCCATTCCACACCAAATATATCTATACCATTAAATGGATATAAAAGCCAGCCCGAAATCAGATAATTTCTGACAAGAAACGGAATAACAATCAGGAATCCGCAGCCAAGATAAAGACCAATTTCCCTCCACCGTTTTCCCTTTACAAGGTAAACCGCCGGATAAACTGCAAGTAAAGAAAGCAGACAGGCAGAAAACTTTAAGGTTAGAGTAAACACTGCAACCACCGCCAGCAGCGCATAAGACGCTATGCTTCTTTTTCCTTCTGAGTTTTCACACCAGGCAGTAATAATAAAAAGCGCAAAATACATGGTCACATAATCTGTGGCCGGAGAAATGCTTCCGGTAATAATTACCAGAGTATAGAAAAGAATCCCTATACGCATCATATCTGCCAGATGGCTCCTGTGCTGCTTAAAATCCTTCAGTCCATGAAAAGCGTAAAGGCACATAATCACCTCTATCAGTCCGGTGGTGGTGTGAAGCGACTTTGAAAACAGCCACTGCAGGCTAAAAACAGAGGCAAAGGCAAGATAAGAGCTGTTATATGCAAAGTGCAGCTGCAGATTTCCCATTCCCTTAATTAGTCCATACTCTTCATACAGCCGGATAGCCTGGGCATGATAAATATTCGTGTCTGTGTGAAATGTGCCCCTTGAAGTAAAAAAAGCAATCAGAAATATAAAACAGACATAAAAAAATCCTTCCCAGGAAAAAACCACCGGCTTGTATTTCTCCCAAAGCGCTATCAGCGTCTTCCTGCCTGCTACCCCGGCGGCGGCTGCCATAAGCAGCGCCAGTCCATGGGCCATGCCGCCAATTTTACCAAAAATACTAAAAATTTCCGCGTATACAGTAATCCCAATGATTCCGGCTATCAAAATACGTGCCATAGAAAAGGAAAACGCTTCCTTTTTGTCCTTCCTGTTTATAATCCCGGTAAACAGGCATAATATCCCCACACCAGTCAGCATACACACCAGCCCAATATATACCCAACTTGCAATTACTGCCGCCATATATGTTCCTTCTCCTTTAATCAGAAATAACAAACATGTCTTATCATACCATAAAAACGCCGGTCCGCAAAGGGCGTTGGCATCAATTTTATTTTACTAAAGCTGCAAAGGGCATCTGCAATACCTGCAAATGCCCCCCTACTCTTTAAGAGGCCGCTGAAAAAGTAGATATCACCGCCTATATTTGGTATAATGTAATTAT
>CAMUHA010000104.1 GCA_947088515.1 uncultured bacterium | reverse complement strand
GAAGCTGTACTACAGAAATTGTAGTCTCTGATACATGGTCTGCCGCACATTTCTGGATTGCAGTAACCACATATTCTTTAGCCTTCTTGTCCGCTTCTTCTTTGGCGCGATTCTCCATCTCTTTGATCATCACAGCCGTTTCATGCTTCACTTCATCTTCAACAATTTTTAATAAATACTCTTTTGCCTGCTCGGAGGTTAAACCTGAGATTCGTTCCAGTTCCTGTAACCTTTGCTCATTCAGCTTGGAAACTTCCACCCGCAGCTTTCCCAGTTCTTCTTCCCTGGCTGCCAGACTTGCTTCCTTCTTCTCAATCGCATCTGATTTTTTATCAATGTTCTCTTCCTTCTGCTGAACCCTGCGCTCATAACGCTGTGCTTCCGCACGGCGTTCCTTAATCTCCTTGTCCAATTCGTTCTTAGTGCGAATTGACTCTTCCTTCACTTCAAGCAAGGATTCACGCTTTTTGGTTTCGGCAGTTTTCAAAGCTTCATCAATAATCTCACGTGCCTTCTCCTCTGCATTTCCGATTTTGGCTTCAGATACTTTCTTGTAATAACCGGTAGCCAGAACCCAAGCAGTTGGAGCTGTCACTATCAGAGTAACGAATATCGCTATCAAAACTTGCGGCATTTACAGGAGCACCTCCTTATTTAATTTTCATTGTACTCTGATCTATATAGAATGTATATTAAACAGCTGACACAACGGGATGTCAGTTTATTGTAATATCAACATTCTAAAAGCAATTTACAACACTTAAATTTTAAACGCAAATAGAAGTTATGTCAAGTGAAACTGCACTTCTTATACTTTCAATTGAGAATCCTTTCCGGTATAGAAACGCCATCATCTTCCGTTTTTCCTGTAAAGACGCGGTTTCCGGCAAAAAATTTTTTTTGTTTATCCACCGCATTATCTGTTGTTTTTCCAGTTCCTGCCTCTCATCCCCCACAACTTCATCCCATGCTTCTTTGATAATCTGCTCTGATATGCCTTTTCTTAACAGGTCTGTAAAAATTCTGGTCCGGCTCTTTGTCTCTTTGTTATATTCAATAAAGTCAAGGGCATACTGGTTATCATTTACATATCCATAAGAAGCTGCATATGCTATTGCCTCCTGCGCAATCCGGGCGGGATAACCGCCCAGTTCCAGTTTGTCTTTTAGCTGGGCCGATGTGTATGCGCGGTTTTTGAGCAGATTAAGAACCCGCTTTTTTGCCCTCTTTGGCAGAAGCTCTCCCATAATTTCCTGGTAAATTGCTTCCGTAATCTCTTTGCCTTCCTGTATCCTGTAAGTGCGCAGCTCCCCCTTATACAGCACAAAAGAAATATCCTCATCTGTCCTTATTTTCATTCTGGATTTATTTATCTCTGTAACCTCTGTTACTGTCATTGGCCTTAATACCTTTCTTCAAAGTCTTCGCAACCGGCAGGATACTTTTTAAACCGCGTCCTGTTTACTCTTTCTTCCAGGCTTGGTTTCTTTTGCTTCTTTTACTTCCTTTCCTTCCCCTGCTTCCTTTGCCTGTGCTCCAGCAGAGGAACCGGTAGACTGGAGTCCAAAATGTTCCCTGACCTTGCCGGATATTTCAGCAAATATCTCTGGGTTATCTTTTAGATACTGTTTGGTATTTTCACGTCCCTGACCAATTTTGGAACTTCCATAAGCATACCAGGCGCCGCTTTTGTTTACAATATTTACACTGGCAGCCAGGTCCAGAACATCTCCCACTGCTGAAATTCCTTCACCAAAAATAATATCAAACTCTGCTTCCTTAAAAGGCGGGGCAATTTTATTTTTGACCACCTTAACCCTCGTTCTGTTTCCTATGGTTTCTCCGCTCTGCTTCAGAGATTCTATTCTTCTTACATCAAGCCTTACTGAGGAATAAAACTTAAGCGCCCGTCCGCCTGTAGTGGTTTCCGGGCTGCCAAACATTACCCCCACCTTCTCTCTAAGCTGGTTGATAAATACCACTGTACAGTTAGATTTACTGATAACCGCCGTCAGCTTACGCAGGGCCTGTGACATCAGTCTTGCCTGCAGACCCACATGGGAATCCCCCATATCCCCTTCAATTTCCGCTTTGGGAACAAGGGCAGCCACAGAGTCCACCACCACAATATCAATGGCGCCTGAACGAACCATGGTTTCTGTAATTTCCAGAGCCTGTTCTCCGTTATCCGGCTGGGAAATATATAAATTATCCACATCCACACCAATATTTTTGGCGTATACCGGGTCAAGGGCGTGTTCTGCGTCAATAAAACCTGCAATGCCGCCTCTCTTCTGGACTTCTGCAATCATATGTAAGGTAACTGTTGTCTTACCGCTGGACTCTGGTCCATATATTTCTATAATTCTGCCTTTGGGAATACCGCCAAGCCCAAGGGCAATATCAAGACTTAAGGAACCTGTTGGTATGGTTTCCACGTTCATCTGTGCCGTAGGGTCCCCAAGTTTCATAACGGCTCCTTTTCCAAACTGTTTCTCAATCTGTCCAAGGGCAGCATCCAATGCTTTTAATTTGTCGTCTTTTTCCATAAATGTTTTCTCCTTATTATCCGAATCTAAAATATATTATACAGCATCATATGTCCAATAAAACTCCCTTTATGGCATCTTCCTCCCATCTTTTTATTTTTTTGCTTTGGATGATTGGCAGAAAACGCCGGATATGCAAAGCAGATATTATCAGCTGTCCCGGAGCGTGCCTGAAGATAGGTTCCACGGCGCTGATTTACTACTTAACAACTGTACCACATTCTCCCCCTTTTGGCAATTAAAATTCTGCTGACACTTTTCCGCCAGGCGCCCGTGTGCATAAATAAAGCCGGACCTGAATAATAAGTCCGGCTCTGTGCTGCAAGCTAAGTGACCCGCCGCAAACCTGTTAAAAACTTTTTTGGAATTTCTGGTAATCCTGATAAGTGACCGTTACCCATCCATAGTAATAATTGAATCCAATCTCCATCCCCACAGGTGTATAAGCAATTATCAGGCTGTCATCATTTGTAAGCATATCGGTAATATCCTGGTCTGAATACATAGAAAGCGAGTCTATTTCCCCATTCTGCGCTTCGCACCTGTTCCTGAAATCTACAGAAAACGCATCATCAATATCAAGTATCTGGGAATTTGTAAGAGCCATTCCGTTTTCCATATCAATGTTAGCCGTAATTACATAACTCTCATATACTTCATTGTCCAAATACCCATATTCCACATATGCCACGCTTAGAAGCTTTTCGTCCATATATGTAACGTAGCTTTCTGCCTGGAAAGAATAGCTTTGTTCTTCAGAAATCCACTCCGCCACATATTCCCCATATTCCTTCACTTCCTGCAGTTCCTCTTGAATAGCATTATTAATCACAGACAGTTCAGACGCCGTTTTGCCTGTTATTACGGGGTAGTTCATATCCACCTGGACATTTTCCCCAAACAGGCTGCTGAAATTTTCAAATTCCACCTGATAGGATAAGCCTTCACGGATAGCGTCATGAAATTCATAATACTGATTGTTGCCGCTGTCATAGCTTTCCGGATTCCTGGGGAGAGAAGGAATTGATTCGTCTTTATTCCCATCATCGTAAAAATAATCATCACCATCATCATAAAAATAATCGTCATCATAATCGTAATTATATCCGTCATCGCCATAATCATAATAATAAGAACGGTCCCCATGTTCTCTTAACCAGTCCTCAATCCCGCTGCGGGTATCCTGGGATTTTTCCCGGCGGGCTCTTTCCTCCATCCGTCTCCCATCTCTTTGGATGGCAAGAACATCCTTTGCCAGCTGAGTCACTCCCAGGCAAAAAGACCCTGCAAGCACAATGCCTGCCCCAATACCTCCAAGCACAACAGCTGTTACTTTTCCCGGACTCCATTTTCCCTTCATTGTTTATTCTCCCTTATTAAACAAACCCAAACCTGGCCGGCTTATATCCCAAATTCAGCATCACTTGCCAAGACAGTTAAGAAGCAGCGAAAGCGCCTCCTGTGTTGTCTGTTGTCTTATTTCCATCCGGTTTCCATGGAAATGGTTTTCTGTGACTACTATTTTCCCATTTACAAAGCAGCCAATATACACCAATCCCACTGGCTTATCCGGCGTACCTCCTCCAGGTCCCGCTATTCCTGTAACCGCAATTGCAGCCTGTGCGCCTGCCGCCTCTGCCGCTCCTTTGGCCATTTGCACAGCCACCTGTCTGCTAACTGCCCCATACTTTTCCAGGTCCTGCAAAGAAACCCCAAGAAGTTTGTGTTTTGCGTAATTTGCATATGTGACATAGCTTTCCATAAATACGTCGGATACACCTTCCACATTCACAAGGGAAGCGGCAATCATGCCTCCGCTGCAGGATTCAGCACATGTGACCTGCCATTTCTTCTCCTTTAATCTGGCTACGATTTCCTCTTCAATCATATTTTCCCATCTCAAAAACCCGACTCAAACGCTTCGGATAAATTATTTTCCTTCCTTTATTACGTCTTTATTTTTTACCAGATAGTCGATTAATGATACCACTGTCAGTATGACTGCTATCCAGAGCACAATCTGTGTCAGAATATAGAGCGGCGCAATATCCGCAATCAGGAGACATACCGCCACCATCTGGAATGTTGTTTTAAACTTTCCCCAGTAGCTGGCGGCAATAACAACCCCGTTATCAGAAGCCACCAGGCGGAAGCCGCTGATAATAAACTCTCTGGCAATAATGATTATAACCATCCATGAAGGAATTTTATTCAACTCAATCAGACATATTAGCGCTGAACAAACCAGCAGTTTATCCGCCAGAGGGTCCATAAATTTTCCAAAATTAGTGACCAGATTATATTTCCGCGCAATTTTTCCATCCAGCAGGTCCGTCAGACTTGCAATAATAAATATGGCAAGGGCAATCCATTTGTCATAAGCCGGAGTAACCGGCGCCAGAAGAAACACAATAAAAAACGGAATCAGCGCCACCCGGAACATGGTAAGTTTATTTGGCAAATTCATTTACAGTTATCCTCCATTTCCCCAATTAAATCATAGGCATTGGAACCTGTTACCACCACATCCACAAAATCACCGCTAAGGAGCTGTCTTTCTGTATTTATAAAAAGATAGCCATCCACACCGGGAGCATCTTTGTAGGTCCTGGCAACGTAAACGTCATCCTCCGCAACCTTTCCCTCAATCATGGCTTTTACAACCCTGCCCTCCATTTTAGCGGCAGCTTCAAAAGCAATTTCCTGCTGCAGCTCCATAATCTCATCCCTGCGGCGTTCTTTTGTCTCTTCCGGAATTTGGTCCGGCATCACTGCTGCCGGGGTATCCTCTTCTTCTGAATAGGCAAACACACCCAGCCTGTCAAATTCCATTTCATCTACAAATGCAAGGGTTTCTTCATGGTCTTCCTCTGTTTCTCCCGGAAAACCAGTAATCAGCGTTGTTCTGATACAAATATCCGTAATCTCCCTGCGCAGCTTTGAAACAATGGCCTTTATCTGCGTCGTATCTGTTTTTCTTCCCATCCGCTTTAAAACGGAGTCACTTCCGCTCTGCACAGGTATATCCAGATAATGACAGACCTTTTCTTCTCTTTTTATTACCTGAATCAGTTCATCTGTAATTTCCTCCGGGTAGCAGTAAAGCAGCCGCACCCAGCAGAGTCCTTCTATCCGGCATAACCCTGTTATCAGCTCTGGAAGGGCTTTTCTGCCATACAGGTCCATTCCATAAAGCGTAATTTCCTGGGCAACCAAAATCAGCTCTTTTGCCCCGCCCGATACCAATTCCTCCGCTTCTTTAAGCAGGGTATCCATAGGCACGCTCCGGTAGCTTCCCCGGACTTTAGGTATCACACAGTAGGTACAATGTTTATCACAGCCCTCCGCTATTTTTAAGTATGTATAATAGCCCCCTGTTGTCATTACTCTCTTTTTTCCGGAGACAGGGGGATCATTTAAAGAAGCTATAAAGTTTTCCGGCCTGCCCGACAGCGCCTCATCAACCGCTTTTACAATATCCATAATGGCAGTGGTGCCCACAATTGCATCCACCTCCGGGATTTCCTTTTGTATCTCATGCTGGTAACGCTGGGCAAGACATCCGGCGGCAATAAGCGCCTTTACCTGACCGCTTTTTTTAAGCTCCGCCATTTCCAGTATGGTATTGATACTTTCTTCTTTGGCATCGTTAATAAAGCAGCAGGTGTTTACCACCACCACATCGGCCTCTGTTTCATCATCAGTAAAGCCATAGCCCTGTTTTGCCAAGGCCCCCAGCATAACCTCCGAATCTACCAGATTTTTATCACACCCAAGTGAAACAAAGTAAATTTTCATCACAAAACTTCCTTATTCCTCATCAGAAAGAATTTTAATTTTTCCCTGATTCAGTTCTTCCACTGCTATAGAAAGCGGTTTGGCCTCTTTGATATTGATAAGCGGTTCTTCCCCACCAATAATCTGTCTTGCCCTTTTGGAGGTGGCCATAACAATTGAATATCTGCTGTTTACCACAGGCGCTTCCCCTGGCTCAACCTCGCTGTTTACTACTTTCATTAAATCAGAATAAGATGGATGTAACATATTTTCTCCTTTCAAGCACATTCTAGCAAAGCGCTTCCAGTTCTTTTCTCATATTTTCAATAAATTCTTTATTTCTGACCGGTGCATCATGGGCTGCTAAAATCAGTGAGTGCATTTTAAGGACGCATTCTTCCAACTTGTCATTAATCACAATATAATCATATTGTTCTATGCCCTCTGCCTCCTCCACTGCCCTTTTCAGACGCTTGTTAATTACCTGTAAGCTTTCCGTTCCCCTTCCTTCCAGACGTTTCTTTAATTCCGCAATACTGGGAGGCATTACAAACATAAGAAGGGCTGTGGGAAACTTTTTCTTAATTTTTAGTGCCCCCTGGATTTCAATTTCCAGGATAACGTCTTTTCCCTTTTCAAGCTGCCGCTCCACATACTCTCTGGGCGTTCCATAATAATTGTCACAGTAAAGGGCATACTCCACAAGTCCTTCCTGCTTAATCTCTCTCTCAAATTCTTCCCTGCTTACAAAAAAATATTCTTTTCCTTCTTCCTCACCTGGGCGGGGGCTTCTGGTCGTCATAGATACCGACAGTGCATAATTATCATAAGTGCGAACCAGCTGCTTCATAAGAGTGCCTTTACCTGCCCCTGAAAAGCCGGAAACTACAATTAAAATTCCCTTACGCTTCATCTTCCTCCCTGCTTTCTGCCTGTGCTCTCTGGGCAATCGTTTCCGGAAGGAGCGCCGAAAGCACCAGCTGGCTGCTTTCCATTACAAGCACAGCCTTTGTTTTTCTCCCCTGTGTGGCATCAATGGCAGTGCCTTCTTCCTTTGCCCTTTGTACCAGGCGCTTGACCGGCGCCGAATCCGGGCTTACAATTGCAATAATCTTGGCTGAATTTACAATATTGCCAAACCCGATATGAATCAGCTTTCCCATAACTGTTCCTTTTTCTATTCAATATTCTGAATCTGTTCTCTTACTTTTTCAATCTCTGTTTTAAGCTCAATAGCACGGTTAGAAATTGTAAGGTCTGATGATTTTGAAAGAATTGTATTTGCTTCCCTGTTCATCTCCTGGGCAATAAAATCCAGTTTTCGACCAATGCTGCCTCCTTTAAGAAGGGTGTCTTTGGTTGTTTCGATATGGCTTTTTAAACGGACCAGCTCTTCATCCACACAAACCCTGTCTGCAAAAATTGTTACCTCCATCAGCAGTCTGTTTTCATCAATTTTCGCATCCTCCAATAGCTCCTTTACCTTTTCTTCCAGCTTTTGCCTGTATTCCGCAATGATAACCGGAGAACGCTCCGTTATAAATGCTATATGGTCAAGCATCCCATCCAGTTTTTCCAGAAGGTCATTCCGCAGATGCTCTCCTTCTTTTATTCTGGTTTCTACAAATCCTTCCGCCGCGCCTTTTAACGTCTTTTCAAGAAGCTTCCAGAGCATCTGTTCATCAATACTGCTCTCTTCCATGGTGAAAACTTCCGGATATCTGGAAAGGCAGGAAACTCTCACATCATTTTCAAGAGAAAAATCCTCTGCCATCTGGTTCAGATAACTCATATATTCTGCCGCCAGTTCTTTGTTGTACTTTACGCAGATATTCGCTTCCGTATAATCCTCATAGGTGATAAAAATATCTACTTTTCCCCTCTGAATATAATTTTTCAGTTCACTCCTGATGGCTGCTTCAAAAAAGTTCAGTTTCTTTGGCATTTTGATGTTTACATCTAAATACCGATGGTTTACTGACTTCATTTCCACAGTAATCCTGCGTTCAGCTTCCTGTATTTCACACCTGCCAAACCCCGTCATACTCTTGATCATGCCATTCCTCCTGCTTTCGTACCTTCCCTGTAAAAACCGCATCCTGCCTGTATGACAGCAGTTACGTACTTCATTTTATTATAGGCGATGCCTGGGAAAACGTCAAGGATTTCCGTATGTGCCTTTTCGCAATCCCAAAGCGTTAAGATAACCGGCAAATTTATTTGCTATTTACTATGAAATTTCTTGTAGGATTTATCCCGCTGCTATATAATAAGGAAGAAAAAGAAAGGAGTATTCACATGGCTTTTGACGGAATTACGATTGCAGCAGTTGTAAAGGAGCTTAAAGATTCCATAAGCGGCGGGCGCATATACAAAATTGCCCAGCCGGAAAACGATGAGCTGCTGCTTACCATAAAAACAAAATCAGGCGGCCAGAAGCGTCTTTTAATTTCTGCCGGAGCTTCTCTTCCCCTGATTTATCTTACAGAAGAAAACAAAAAAAGTCCCATGACCGCCCCCAGTTTTTGTATGCTTTTGCGCAAGCATCTCCAAAACGGAAGGATTACAGACATTACCCAGCCCGGACTTGAGCGGATTGTCCATCTTCACATTGAGCATCTAAATGAAATGGGGGATTTATGTCATAAACAGCTGATTGTGGAAATAATGGGTAAACACAGCAATATTATTTTCGTAGATGATGGAGACATGATTATTGACAGCATCAAGCACATTTCCGGTATGGTCAGTTCTGTCCGTGAAGTACTTCCAGGGCGGAACTATTTTATTCCCCAAACACAGGAAAAGCTAAATCCTCTGGCCACGGATTTTTCTTCCTTCCAGAAGGCTCTGACCGCTAGAAACATGCCCGTATATAAGGCTCTCTATGGCTCCTACACAGGAATTTCACCAGTAATTTCCCAGGAAATCTGTTACCGCAGTCATATAGATGGTGACATTTCCACTGCCTTATTTTCAGAAAATGCTTCTGGCAGCCAGCTGCTCCTTCAGCTCTATGAAAATTTTTCTGACATGATGGAGCAGGTTAAAGCAGAAAGCTTCCAGCCAGTTATCGTCTATGACAACGGCTCCCCGGCTGAATACGCCGCTCTTCCCCTTACTCTGTATGGTGACAATATCCGGCATACAGACTCTGTCAGCAGCCTGTTGGAACAGTATTATGCAGAAAAAAACACACTTACCCGCATCCGGCAGAAATCTTCCGACCTGCGCCGGATTGTCCAGACAGCCCTTGAGCGGAATGTAAAAAAATATGACCTCCAGCTGCGTCAGATGCAGGATACAGAAAAAAAAGACAAATACAGAATTTATGGCGAGCTTCTAAACACCTACGGTTATGAAGCCCAGGAAGGCGCAAAATCCCTGAATGCCTTAAATTATTATACCAATGAGATGATAACCATTCCCCTTAATCCGCTTTTGTCCCCTTCTGAAAACGCAAAAAAATATTTTGACAAATATGGGAAATTAAAGCGCACTTACGAAGCTTTATCTACCCTTACCAACCAGGTAAAGGAAGAGATTGACCATTTAGAGTCTGTTCAGGCGTCTCTTGACATTGCCCTTTCGGAAGATGATTTAATCCAGATTAAGGAAGAATTAATTGAAAGCGGCTATATCCGCCGGAAGGGGGGAGGGAAAAAAGTAAAATGCCACAGCCGGCCTTTCCACTATATAAATAAAGATGGCTTTCACATCTATGTTGGGAAAAATAATTTCCAGAACGATGAGCTTACCTTTAAATTTGCCTCTGGCAATGACTGGTGGTTCCACACCAAAGGGATTCCCGGCTCCCATGTAATTGTTAAATCACAGGGCATTCCTTTGCCCGATGGCGCCTTTGAGGACGCCGCAAGACTAGCTGCATATTACTCCAAAGCAAGAGGACAGGACAAGGTTGAAATTGACTATACTGAAAAAAAGAATGTCAAAAAACCCAATGCCGGAAAACCGGGATTTGTGGTCTACTATACCAACTATTCTATGATGATAGACTCGGATATATCCCAGCTAAAGCTTGTGGAGGATTAAACTTAAATCTTCCCTGCATGGCCCCATCCAAAACAAGAGTTCCCCAAAAGGAACTCTTGTTTTTTACTTTGTTTTCTATTAAAGAATGCTGCTGGTAAACAGGCTCTTTACATGGTCCACTTCTTCCTGTGTTGCCTTGGAAGCAGGCACATAATAAGATTTTTCTCTTGCAATCTTATACAGTTCTTCCTGTGACTGTTCGCAGGAGTTTCTAAACTGCTTTAATGTCTGTTTTAACTCCTGATTTTCAGTCTGCGCAATCATCTCACCGAAACGGACCAGCTCCCCATTAATACCCGTCAGCGTATCTGCCACCATTGTCTTTTCATTAAGCTGCATCTTCTATCCCTCCTACTGCAAAAATTTCATCAACTGATTCTTGTTTTCCATGGCTGATTTAGCCCCTTTTTCAAAAAACTGTTTCACCTGTGCATCCGAAGCGCTGGACGCATATTCTTTCATTTTGCAATGGGTTACATCATAGCCGCCAATCAAATGACGCAGATTCTGTAAATCCAGTTCTGATAAATTTGCCATATTAAAATACCTCCTGAAAATATTGTCTCATTCGACTTTTTTATTATTTCCAGGAGGTTTTATTATATACTTTTTATTTAATTCCTTTATTTTCAAACAGCAAAGCGTCAAAAATTTTTAAAGTTTCTATTCATCCAGCCAGAAATCATCCTCTTCATCTTCCTGTTGTCTTACCGGCGTTTTTTTCTTAGGTTTTTCCAGATTCCCGGAAGATGATTTTCGTTTGTTTTTGCCCGATTTTCCTTTTTGAGATGGTTTTCCTGAACGTTTTCTCACACTGTCTTTTTGTTCCTTTGTCTCTTCCGGCTTCATAATCCCTGTTTTTTTGGCAATCCGCAATAGCAAGTATCCCTTAGGCATACTGCGCAGCTCCTCTTCTGTTACGGCATGAAAGTGGATAATGAGCACAAAATAGATAATACCCCCAACCATAATAGCAGCCGCCAGTGCAATAATATTTATTTTACAAAGATAATATAACCCCTGATAAACCCCAAAGGCTGCCGCTCCCATAATAGCGGAAGACACAACTGGCTTTAAAAAAGTTCTTACCATTTCCTGCCTGTATTTTAGATGCCGGTGCACGGCAATCTGGTTTAAAAGACACAGTATAAAAGAATAAAGCACCGTGGCGGATACATAATAATACAAGCTGTATTTTTCGTCCAGATAAAGCATCATGGCAATCATAATCCCTGCATGGATAATCACCGCTGCAGAAGCATTGATAATTGGCG